>NZ_JAJFAU010000148.1 GCF_022614595.1 Streptomyces sp. CNQ085 | reverse complement strand
GCCTGACGGTGAGCGGCGCCCGGCCGCTGGCGACCGCCGCCAGGCAGCCGTACGAGCCGCACACGCACAGCGCGTCGGGCCGGTCGTGCAGCCTGATGTGCCCGATGTCCCCCGCGCCGCCGTCGATGCCGCGGTACATCTCGCCGTCCACCACCAGCCCCGCGCCGATCCCGGTGGAGACCTTGACCAGCAGGAAGGCGCCGCAGTCACGCCAGCCGGTGCGCTGCTCGGCGTACGCCATGAGGTTGGCGTCGTTCTCCACCAGCACCACGGGGCCCTCGCCGCCGGCACCGGTGCGCCGCAGATACGCCCGCCGCATCCGCTCCGGGATCGGGTAGCGGTCCCAGCCCGGCATGATCGGCGGCTGGACCACCTGGCCCGACTCCCGCTCCACGGGCCCCGGCACCGACACCCCGATGCCGCAGACGTCCTCCGGCGCCGCCCCCGCCCTCTCCAGCAGCGGCGGGAACCACCTCGCCACCCGGTCGATCACGTTCTCCGGGCCGTCCTCGATGTTCAGCGGCCCGGTGTGCTCGGCCAGTACCCTGCCGTTGAGGTCCAGTACGGCGGCCAGCCCGTGCCGGGTCTCCACATCCACGGCGAGGACCACGGCGTGCGAGCCGTCGAACTCCAGGCGGCTCGACGGACGCCCGCCCGCCGGGCCGCCCGCGGGCACGGTGGCGCCGTCGCGGATCCAGCCCGCCCCGAACAACTGGTCGAGACGGTGGCCGACGGTGGATCGGGACAGTCCGGTGGCGCGCTGGAGTTCGCCGCGGGTGGTCGCCCGCCCGCTGCGTACCAGTCGCAGCAGATGTCCCGCGCTGGATTGATTCCCGGTCATACGGTCATCTTCTCCACACCCCCCGGCCGCCGCCGTCCCACCCCCGCCGAACGCCCTGCTCAGCCCGTTTCCGGTCGCCGGCCGTACCTGCTGGGGGCCTTTTCCCCGTGCCTGGCCTGTGTCGGGTCTCACAGCCTCACTTCTGCCTTTTCACAAGACAGAACCCTAGGCTTATGGAGGCGTAACCTAGGAGTCGTACGGACACCGGAGTTCTCGTGGAGCGCGTCGCCCAGTCCACCGACATCCCCATGCCCCCGCCCCTCCCCCGGGCCGGCGCCCCGGGGAGGCGGCCGCGGCTCGCGGCCGGGGGTCCGCGGCCCCGCGTACCGGGTCCTCCACCGGACTCCGCATCGGACCCCACCGTCCGCTCCGGCGCGGATTCGGCGGTCCGATGAAGCCCGTCCCGATCCCCCTCACCACGACCCGGCCCTTCATCCCCGCCCAGCGGCCGCCCGTCGGCGTCACCGCCGCCGAGCTGCGCCAGGCCGCTCGCCAGGTGCTGCTGCGCAACTGGACGGGCGCCTCCACCGTTCCCTCGCGCGGCCTGTACCCGCACCAGTGGAGCTGGGATTCCGCGTTCGTCGCGATCGGTCTGCGCCACCTGTCGGCGCCGCGCGCCCAGCGCGAGCTGGAGACGCTGATGGCCGCCCAGTGGGGCGACGGCCGCGTCCCGCACATCGTCTTCAACCCGTCCGTGCCGCTCGGCGCGTACTTCCCCAGCCCGGACTTCTGGCGCTCCTCGACCGCCGGAGCCGGGGCCGGAGCACCCGGGCACACCGAGACCTCGGGAATCGTGCAGCCGCCCGTCCACGCGCTCGCCGCCTGGCTGGTGCACCGCGCCGACCCGGCGACCTCGCGGCGGCGCGGCTTCCTCAGACACCTTTACCCCCGACTGGTCGCCTGGCACCGCTATCTGACCACCCACCGCGACCTGGGCGGGCACGGGCTGGTGTCGGCCGTCCACCCGTGGGAGCCGGGCATGGACAACAGCCCGGCCTGGGACGCCCCCCTGTCGCGCGTCGAGCCGGCCGACCCCTGCTCCTTCCGCCGCCGCGACCTCGACCACGGCCCGGCCGCCGACCGTCCCACCGACCTGGACTACGGCCGGTACGTGCGGCTGGCGGCCGACTACCGCGACCACGGCTACCGGGACGCCGACGCCCCGCACCCCTTCGCGGTGGAGGATCCCGGCGTCAACGCCCTGCTGATCACCTCCGAGCACGCCCTGGCGCGGATCGCCGCGGAGGTCGGGGTCCAGGGCCCGGAGTACGACCCCGGCGGGCACCGCGAACGGGCCGCGCGGCTGACCGCCGCCCTGGTGGACCGTCTGTGGGACGAGGAGAGCGGCATGTTCCTGTGCCGCGACGTGCGCGCCGGGCACCGCGGCGAGCCGATCCGGGAGCGCAGCGCCGCCGGAGTGGTGCCGCTGGCCGTCCCCGGCCTGTCGCGGCGAATCGTCCGCACGCTGCTGCGCACGGTCGGCGGCGAGCACTTCGGGCTGGGCGACACCGTCCGCCTGGTGCCCAGCTACGACCTGAAGGGCCACGCCTTCGACCCGTGCCGCTACTGGCGGGGGCCTGCCTGGTTCAACGTCAACTGGCTGGTGGAGCGGGGCCTGCGGCAGTACGGGCACACCACCCGGGCCGACTCCCTTCGCGTCGCGGTGCTGGCCTCGGCCGCGGCGTCCGGCTTCGCCGAGTACGTCGACCCGCACACCGGGACGGGCCGGGGCGCCCGGGAGTTCAGCTGGACGGCGGCCCTCGCCCTGGACCTGCTCTCCCGCGGCGGCGGCCGGTCCGCGGACCGCGCGGCGGTACGCACCGGGATGCGCGTCGCGGCGACGGTGCGCAGCGGCACGGCGACGGACTGAGCGGGGCCCGGGAGCGGTCCAGCCGCCCTCAGCCGCCCCTCATCAGCCGCCGGAGGTGTCCAGCTCGGCCCCGGCCGCGGCGCCCGCGCGGTCGTACGGGTCGTCCAGCCAGCCATCGGGCAGTGCCACCCGGTCACGTCCGGAGGTACGCCCGCGCGGGCCGTCCGCGCCCTTCGGCCACGGCTGGTCCGGGTCGAGCCCGCCCAGCAGCTCCTCCAGCTCGGCGAGCGAGGACGCGACGGCCAGCTTCCGGCGCATCTCGGAGCCGACCGAGAAGCCCTTGGTGTACCAGGCGACGTGCTTGCGGAAGTCGATCACCCCGCGCGCCTCGTCCTCCAGCCACTCCCCCAGCAGCCGGGCGTGCCGCAGCATCACCGCGGCGACCTCGCCCAGAGTGGGCTCGGCCCGCTCCGGCCTGCCCTCGCAGGCGGCAACCAGATCGCCGAAGAGCCACGGCCGGCCCAGACAGCCGCGCCCGACCACGACGCCGTCGCAGCCGGTCTCGCGCATCATCCGCACCGCGTCGTCGGCCGACCAGATGTCGCCGTTGCCCAGTACCGGGATCTCGGGCACGGCCTCCCTCAGGGCGGCGACGGCGCTCCAGTCGGCGGTGCCGCCGTAGTGCTGGGCGGCTGTGCGACCGTGCAGGGCGACGGCGGTGACGCCCTCCTCCACGGCGATGCGCCCGGCGTCCAGATAGGTGAGGTGGTCGTCGTCGATGCCCTTGCGCATCTTCATGGTCACCGGCAGCCCGCCGGCGCCGGTGACGGCCTCGCGCAGGATGGCCCGCAGCAGGTTCCGCTTGTATGGCAGCGCCGATCCTCC
The DNA here is from genome assembly GCF_022614595.1 of Streptomyces sp. CNQ085. GTDB lineage: Bacteria > Actinomycetota > Actinomycetes > Streptomycetales > Streptomycetaceae > Streptomyces. The sequence continues at coordinate 8,772 of NZ_JAJFAU010000148.1, read as the reverse complement.
GCCCTTACGGGTCACCTTGGGCACCGGGCAGCCGAAGTTGAGGTCGATGTGGTCGGCCATGTCCTCGTCGGCGATCATGCGGACGGCCTTGCCGACGGTCGCCGGGTCCACACCGTAGAGCTGGATGGAGCGCGGCTTCTCGGTCTCGGCGAAGTGGACGAGCCGCATGGTCTTGGCGTCCCGCTCGACCAGCGCCCGGGTGGTGATCATCTCGCTGACGAACAGCCCCTGACCGCCGCTGTACTCGCGGCACAGCGTCCGGAACGGCGCGTTGGTGATCCCGGCCATGGGCGCGAGGACCACGGGCGGCCGGACCGTGTGCGGACCGATGGCGAGCTGCTGTGACATGGGAGAGGGCATCCTCGTCGTCGCTCGATGGCGGGGGCGATCCTCCATTGTCCCCCATCCGGACCGGTCCCCCGCGCCCCGTCCCGGTCAGTGCCCCAGGAAGGCGGGGGTGAAGACGGTGAGGAAACCGGCCAGCCCGATCAGCCCGAGGATCCAGGGCGCGGGGCTGAGCCGCTGCCCGCCGCCGCCCCGCGCGCCGTGCTCGGCCAGATGGTGCGCGGCCTCGGCTCGTGCGAGACCGCGGGCCGTGAAGCGGCGGTCGCAAGTACCGCATACGAGGTGGCGGCCCTCCCCCGCACCGCGGCGCGGACGCAGCTCACGGGTGATCCTCACCTCGTGGATGCGCCCGTCCTGTCCGCAACCGCTGACCGTGCCCGTGGTCACCGTGCCCGTCGTCAGCATCCGTCCCCCTTTTCGCCCTCCGGATCCCGTCCGTGTGTGCCCGGCCGATTCTGGGCGGCGGCGCGCCGCGGTGCCAGGATCGAGTGGGGCAGTGTTCGGCGGCGGCCGGTTTCCGGATCCCGGCAAGCAGGAGGCCGCCGGGTCGGCTTCACGGCCGCCCCGCCTTCCGGGGTGGTGAGGACGTGCGGAGGCCTCCGCCCCCGGTGCCGGGTACGGAGGCCTCCGTCGGCGGGTCGGCGCCGTGAGCGGACTCAGCAGCCGATCAGCCGGGCCGCGAGATAGGACTCGATCTGGTCGAGCGAGACGCGCTCCTGCTTCATGGTGTCGCGCTCGCGCACCGTCACGGCGTTGTCGTCGAGAGTGTCGAAGTCGACGGTGACGCAGAACGGCGTGCCGATCTCGTCCTGACGGCGGTAGCGGCGGCCGATGGCGCCGGCGTCGTCGAACTCGATGTTCCAGTGCTTGCGCAGTGTGTCCGCCAGGCCCTTGGCCTTCGGGGAGAGCTGCGGGTTGCGCGACAGCGGCAGGACGGCGGCCTTGACCGGCGACAGGCGCGGGTCGAGGCGCATCACGACGCGCTTCTCCATCTTGCCCTTGGCGTTGGGCGCCTCGTCCTCGGTGTAGGCGTCCAGCATGAAGGCCAGCATCGTACGGCCGACACCGGCCGCGGGCTCGATGACGTACGGCGTCCAGCGCTCGCCGGCCTCCTGGTCGAAGTACGACAGGTCCTGGCCGGATGCCTTGGAGTGCGAGTTCAGGTCGTAGTCGGTGCGGTTGGCCACGCCCTCCAGCTCACCCCACTCGCCGCCGCCGAACCGGAAGCGGTACTCGATGTCGGCGGTGCGCTTGGAGTAGTGGGAGAGCTTCTCCGCCGGGTGCTCGTACCAGCGCATGTTCTCCTCGCGCAGGCCCAGCCCGGTGTACCAGTTCCAGCGCTGCTCCATCCAGTACTCGTGCCACTTCTCGTCCTCGCCCGGCTTGACGAAGAACTCCATCTCCATCTGCTCGAACTCGCGGGTGCGGAAGATGAAGTTGCCCGGGGTGATCTCGTTCCGGAAGGACTTGCCCATCTGCGCGATGCCGAACGGCGGCTTGCGGCGCGAGGTCTGCTGCACCTGGGCGAAGTTGGTGAAGATGCCCTGCGCGGTCTCGGGGCGCAGGTAGGCGACCGAGCCGGAGTCCTGGGTCGGGCCCAGGTGCGTGGACAGCAGGCCGGAGAACTGCTTGGGCTCGGTGAACTGGCCCTTGACGCCGCAGTGGGGACAGTTGACGTCCGACAGGCCGGCAGCGGGGAGGCGGCCGTGCTTGGCCTCGTACGCCTCCTCCAGGTGGTCGGCCCGGAACCGCTTGTGGCACGAGGTGCACTCGGTCAGCGGGTCGGTGAAGGTGGCCACGTGGCCGGAGGCGACCCAGACCTCGGAGGCGAGGATGACCGACGAGTCGATTCCGACCACCTCGTCGCGCGAGGTGACCATGTGGCGCCACCACTGGCGCTTGATGTTCTCCTTCAGCTCCACGCCCAGCGGACCGTAGTCCCAGGCGGCCCTCTGCCCCCCGTAGATCTCGCTGCAGGGATAGACGAAGCCACGGCGCTTGCTGAGGCTGACGATGGTGTCGATCTTGTCGGCGGCCACGGTGCTCTCTTCGGTACAGACGACGGAATGCCTCAGGTTACCGGCGATGACGGGGGCGGGATCAAATCGGTTCGGGGTTCGGACGGAAGATGCCGGAAACCCGGTCGGCCCCGTTCACCGCGACCCCCATCTCATTTGACAATCATTTCCAACTAGGGTGAAAATGAGTGTCATGAACGCTCGAAGCCGCCCTCTCATACCCCGCCCCCGCCGCCGCGCCGCCTCCCGTACCGCACTGGCCGGAGCAGCCGCTCTGGGCATGTTCGGCCTGACCGCCTGCGGTGCGGGCGAGGCGGAAGGCACACAGGAGGACACGGGCGGCGGGGTGGACATCGTCGCCTCGTTCTACCCGATGCAGTTCCTCGCCGAGGAGATAGGCGGGGAGCACGTCTCGGTCAGCTCCCTGGTGGAGCCCGGCGTCGAGCCGCACGACCTGGAGCTGAGCCCGCGGCAGACCGCCGAGCTGGGCGAGGCGGACCTCGTCGTCTACCTCAAGGGGTTCCAGCCTGCCGTGGACAAGGCGATCGAACTGTCCGGCGTGGAGAACGTCGCCGAGGCGACCTCCTACACCGAGCCGGTGGAGCGCGGTTCCGGCCACGGGGAGGAGCACGGCGACGAACACGGCTCCGGCCACGAGGAAGAGGAAGAGGAAGAGGGTCACGAGGGCCACGACCACGGCGGCGAGGGAGCCGTCGACCCGCATGTCTGGCTCGACCCGGTGAAGTACGCCGAGGTCGCCGAGGGCATCGGCGAGGCACTGGCGAAGGCGGACCCGGGCCACGCCGACGACTACCGGAAGAACGCCGACGCGCTGGCGGGCAAGCTGGAGGGCCTGGACGCGGACTTCCGCGAGGGCCTGGAGAACCGCAGGACCGACACCTTCATCACCGCCCACGCGGCCTTCGGCTATCTCGCCGACCGCTACGGTCTCCACGAGGAGTCCATAGCCGGTCTCGACCCCGAGTCCGAGCCCAGCGGCGCGAGGATGAGGCAACTGCACCGGGTGGCCGAGGAGGACGACGTCGACACCGTCTTCTTCGAGGCGGCGGCCGGCGAGCGCACCGCGAAGACCCTCGCCGACGACCTCGGGCTGCGCACCGCCGTCCTCGACCCCGTCGAGGGGGTCACCGACGCCTCCCCGGGCGACGACTACTTCGAGATCATGCGGGCCAATCTCCAGACCCTGCGGCAGGCGCTCGGCGCCCGGTGAGGAGGCCGGCCATGACGGAGGATCACACCACCACGGCGAGGGCCGGGGCGGACGCGACGGCACCGGCGGCGGCGCCCCCGGTGCTGTCCCTGCGGGGCGTGACCGCCTCACTCGGGGCGCGGACGGTGCTGCGCGGCATCGACCTGGCCGTGGGACGGGGCGAGGTCGTCGCCCTGCTCGGCGCGAACGGCTCGGGCAAGTCCACGACGGTGCGGGCCGCCGTCGGCCAGGTGCCCGCCTCGGGCGGCGAGCTGGAGCTGTTCGGCACCCCGCTGCGCCGCTTCCGCGACTGGCACCGCGTGGGCTACGTACCGCAGCGCTCCACCGCGGCGGCCGGCGTGCCCGCGACCGTGCGCGAGGTGGTCGCCTCCGGGCGGCTGGCCCGCAGGCGGCTGGGGCCGCTGGGACGCGGCGACCGGGCGGCGGTGCGGCGGGCCCTGGAGCTGGTCGGGCTGGCCGACCGGGCGCGGGACTCGGTGAACGCGCTCTCCGGCGGCCAGCACCAGCGCGTACTGATCGCCCGCGCGCTGGCCGGCGAGCCCGAGCTGCTGGTCATGGACGAACCGCTGGCCGGTGTGGACCTGCTCAGCCAGGGCGTCCTGGCCGAAGCGCTGCGCGAGCAGACCGGCGCGGGCGCCTCCGTCCTGCTGGTGCTGCACGAGCTCGGTCCGCTGGCCCCGCTGATCGACCGCGCGGTCGTCCTGCACGACGGCCGCGTGGAGCGTGTGGAGGGCACCGCGCACCTCCACGACCAGGCATGCCACCCGCACGCCGACTCCCTGGCCGAACCGATCCGGACCGGACTGCTGACATGACCGAGCTCCTCCAGCCCGCCTTCATGCAGCGCGCGCTGCTCGCCGCGCTGCTGGTCGGCGTCGCGGCCCCAGCCATCGGCATCTACCTCGTCCAGCGCCGCCAGGCGATCATGGGCGACGGGATCGGGCACGTGGCCCTCACCGGTGTGGCGCTGGGCTTCCTGCTGAGCACCAGCCCGGTGTGGACGGCCGTGGTGGTCGCCTCGCTCGGCTCGGTCGCGATGGAGCTGATCCGCTGGTACGGCAGAACACGCGGCGACGTGGCCCTGGCGATGCTGTTCTACGGCGGCATGGCGGGCGGCGTCCTGATCATCAATCTGGCGCCGGGCGGCACCACGGCCGATCTCCTCTCCCCGCTCTTCGGCTCGGTCATGACCGTCTCCCCCGAGGACGTCACCGCCATCGTGGTGCTGTCCGTCCTCGCCCTGGCGGTCTCCTTCGGACTGCGGCGGCAGCTGTTCGCCGTCTGTCAGGACGAGGAGTTCGCCCGGGTCAGCGGGCTGCCGGTGCGGCTGCTCAACCTGCTGCTGGCCGTCACCGCCGCCGTCACCGTGACCGTGGCCATGCGGGTGGTGGGGCTGCTGCTGGTGAGCGCCCTGATGGTGATCCCGGTGGCCGCGGCCCAGCAGGTCACGCGCGGCTTCGCCACCACCATGGGGCTCGCGGTGGGCATGGGTGTGCTGGTCTCCGTGTCCGGAACCGCCACCTCGTACTACGCCGACGTGCCCCCCGGCGCCACCATCGTGCTGCTGGCCATCGTGCTGTTCGCCCTGCTGTCCGCCGCGGCCCCGCTGCTGAACCGCGCGCGGCTGAGGGCGCGGGCGCGGGACGAGGAGGGGCCCGGACCGGACGAGTGGGCGGAAGACCGGGAGGGGGCGGGCCGGAAGACGACGGAAGGCGTTACGGTCGTGCGGTGACCGGTGGCAGTCGGCGTACGGCGCGGCCGATGAAGCCACCGGTGCGGAGCGCGCCCGGCGGCGCCCGCCGCGCCTGGCACAATGGCCGATCAGCTACGCGAGGTAGCGCCGACTCTAGGAGGCAATGGTGGCGACCGCAGGTCCCCCCGTACGCGGCCGGTCGACCCGGCAGCGCGCCGCTGTGGCGGCGGCGCTCGGCGAGGTCGACGAGTTCCGCAGCGCCCAGGAGCTGCACGACATGCTCAAGCACCGAGGCGACTCCGTCGGTCTGACCACCGTCTACCGCACGCTCCAGTCGCTCGCCGACGCCGGCGAGGTGGACGTGCTGCGCACCGACGAGGGCGAGGCCGTCTACCGCCGGTGCAGCACCGACGACCATCACCACCATCTGGTCTGCCGCAACTGCGGCAAGGCCGTGGAGGTGGAGGGGCCCGCGGTGGAGAAGTGGGCCGATTCCATCGCCGCGGAACACGGCTTCGTGGACGTGGCGCACACCATCGAGATCTTCGGCACCTGCGGCGAGTGCGCCGCCGCGCTGTGTGCGCGCCCGGGCGTCAGGCCTGCGGCGGTACGGTCCCCTCCGGCCGCGCGGGGGCGGCCTGCGGGGAGGTCTCGACGGGCTCGGCGCCGCCGAAGCGGCGGTCGCGGCGGGCGTACTCCAGGCACGCGTCCCACAGGTTGCGGCGGTCGAAGTCAGGCCACAGCACGTCCTGGAAGACCATCTCGGCGTACGCGCTCTGCCATATCAGGTAGTTGGAGGTGCGCTGCTCGCCCGAGGGCCGCACGAAGAGGTCCACGTCCGGCATGTCCGGGTAGTACAGGTACTTCGCCACCGTCTTCTCGTTCACCTTCGACGGGTCCAGCCGCCCGGCCCGCACATCCGCCGCGATGGCCGCCACCGCGTCGGCGATCTCGGCCCGGCCGCCGTAGTTGACGCAGAAGTACAGCGTCATGGCGTCGTTGTCCTTCGTCTGCTCCTGCGCCACCTGGAGCTCCTGGACGACCGACTTCCACAGCTTGGGCATCCGGCCGACCCAGCGTACGCGGACGCCGAGCGCGTCCATCTCGTCGCGGCGGCGGCGGATGACGTCGCGGTTGAAGTTCATCAGGAAACGGACCTCCTCGGGGGACCGCTTCCAGTTCTCGGTGGAGAAGGCGTACAGGGAGAGGTTCCTCACGCCCATCTCCAGGCAGCCCTTGAGTACGTCCATCACGACGCCCTCGCCGACCTTGTGCCCCTCGGTGCGCGGCAGCCCGCGCTGCTTGGCCCAGCGCCCGTTGCCGTCCATCACGACCGCCACGTGCCTGGGCACCAGGTCGGCGGGGATGCTCGGCGGGCGCGCGCCGGAGGGGTGCGGTTCGGGGGTGAGGTACTCGCGACGCTGCCGGGACAGCATTCCGCGCCGTGCCATGCGGTTCATCTCCAGTCGGGCGGGAGCCGGGAAGGCCGCGCCCTGGGTGAGGACGGTGAAGGGATACCGGGAGCGTAACCGGTCCGCTCCCTCAGGTCTTCTCGACGTAGCGCAGGGAGCGCAGGCCCCGCTCCAGGTGCCAGTGCAGATACCCCGACACCAGTCCGCTGCCCTCGCGCACGTGCCGGGCCTCGGCCGCGTCGGCCGTCGCCCAGTCGCCCGTCAGCAGCGCGCCCAGCAGCCGTAGCGCCTCGGGGGACGGCACGACGCTGCCCGGCCGGCGGCAGTCGGCGCACACCACCCCGCCGGCGGCGACGGAGAAGAACCGGTTGGGGCCGGGCATCCCGCACTGGGCGCACGCCTCGAAACTGGGCGCGTAGCCGCCCACTGCCAGGGAGCGCAGCAGGAAGGCGTCCAGCACCAGCGCCGGGGCGTGCTCGCCGGCGGCGAGGGTGCGCAGGCCACCGATCAGCAGCAGGTACTGCTGGACGTTGGGCTCGCCCTCGTGGTCGGTGAACCGCTCGGCCGTCTCCAGCATGGCCGTCCCGGCGGTGTAGCGGGCGTAGTCGATGACGATGTTCCGCCCGTAGGGCGCGATGGTCTCGGTCTGGGTGCACAGCGGCAGACCGCGGCCGACCAGATCGCTGCCGCGCGCGAAGAACTGGATGTCGGCGTGGGAGAACGGCTCCAGCCGCGCCCCGAACTTCGACTTGGTGCGCCGCACGCCCCGCGCCACGGCCCGCACCCGTCCGTGCCCGCGCGTGAGCAGCGTGATGATGCGGTCGGCCTCGCCCAGCTTCTGGGTGCGCAGGACCACGCCGTCGTCGCGGAACAGGCTCATTCCCCCATTGTCCCCCACCCGTCCCCCGGCCGGGGGACGGGTGGGCCGGGCGGGGCCGGGAAGCGTCAGGAAGGAGTGGTGCGGGCGGCGTCCAGCAGCCGGTCGGTCTCCTCCCCGCACAGCCGCAGGGTCCGCCCGACCAGGCCCAGCGTCCTGCGCTCGCCGGGGGTGTACGGGCCGTCGGCGAGCGCGATACGGGCGCCCAGCAGCAGCAGGCTCTCGCGGCCGGGACCGGCCAGGTGAGGAGCGAGCGGGGCCAGGGCCTCGTGCAGTTCTATCTCCATGGTGACCCCCTCGGCTCCCACCGCCGCGAGCAGGGCGACCAGCTGCTCCTCGGAGCAGCCGGTGAAGCCGGCCGCCCGCACGCCCTCCACAGCCGTCTCCCGGGCCGACCGCGCCTCGTAGCCGCCCACCGTCAGCACCGCCAGCGCGACGGCGTGCACGGCGTCGCGGAGCATGGCGCCCAGCTGGATGGTGGTGGGGTGGTCGAGGGTGTCGGTGCCGAAGTGCCCCTCGCAGGAGGCGCACTCCAGGACGGGCCCGGCCTCGCCGCGCGGTAGCACGGGAAGACCGAGCACCACCAGGCGGCGGCGCCCGGTGCGGCGCCTGTAGTTGCGGTCGCCGCCGCAGGAGGGACAGAAGAACTCACCGTCGTCGACCGTGTGCCAGGCCGTGCGGACGCCCGCCAGCCGCAGTCTCCGGCCGTCCCGGCCCCGGGGGTGCACCACTGCCGTACCTCCGTCACGCTCCTGCGCCACCATTGCCGCGTGGGCGTGATGTTAACCACATCGATGAGGTGCCGTCAGTACCCCGGAAGGCACCGGTTCCTTCCCCCTTCGGCCCCTGCGGGCCGGGCCGGGGAGCGTACACGCAGGTCGGAAGGGGTCCCGCGGTCCCCGCGTGCCGGGCGGAAACCTTTGCGAAAGCATGGGGCGCCGAGGACACCCGGAGCTCTGCGGTGACCTCGTGGAGACGGGCGGAGCACGCCGCGGAGGGCGGGCCGTCAGCGGAAGGCGCGGTTGACGGCGGAGACGATCGCCCTCAGGGAGGCGCGGGTGGTGTTGGGGTCGATGCCGATGCCCCACAGCACCTTGCCGTCGATGGCGCACTCGATGTACGAGGCGGCCCGCGCGGAGGCGCCCTCGCTCATGGTGTGCTCGGTGTAGTCCAGCAGCCGGGCGTCGATGCCGATG
>NZ_JAJFAU010000147.1 GCF_022614595.1 Streptomyces sp. CNQ085 | reverse complement strand
GCCGTGGACGGCGCCCCGGCCGCCCTGCCGCGGCAGTGGGCGGACGACCTGGCCGAGGCGCTGCGGCTGCGCGGCCGCCCGGTGCACCGGGTGAGCGCGGCCGGCTTCCTGCGGCCCGCCTCCCTGCGCCTGGAGTACGGCCACCGGGACCCGGACGCGTACTACGACCTGTGGCTGGACGACGGCGCCCTGTGGCGCGAGGTGTTCGGCCCGCTGGGCCCCGGCGGCACCGGCCGGGTGCTGCCCGACCTGTGGGATCCGGCCACCGACCGCGCCACCCGCAGCCCGTACGCCGAACTGCCGTCCGGCGGCGTACTGGTGATGGACGGTCGGCTGCTGCTCGGCCGTGGCTTCCCCTTCGACCTGGCGGTCCACCTGCTGCTCACCCCCGCCGCCCTGGCCCGCCGTACGCCGGCCGAGGACCACTGGACGCTGCCCGCCTTCGCCCGCTACGAGGAGGAGGCGCGGCCGGGACGGGCCGCCGACGTGGTCGTCCGCGCCGACGACCCCCGCCACCCGGCCTGGACCGGCTGACCCGCCGTCGCCCGGCAGGGCCGCCGGCGCCCGGGGCCGGAGGCCGGCCGTCCCGTTCTCCGGCCCTCAATCAGCCCTTGTGCCAGCGGGCCAGGGCGAACAGGAACAGCCCGTACAGCGCCAGCCCCGTGGCGACCGCCGCCAGCAGCCACGGGCCGGCCGGGGCGGCGGCCAGGGTGCGCAGGGACTCGTCCAGGCCCTTGGCCTCGTCCGGGTCGTACCGCACGGCCGCCAGGACCACGAAGCCGCCCGCCACCGCGAACACCACCCCGCGCGCGAGGCCGCCCGCCACACCCAGCACGTCCACGGCGCGGCGCACGCGCGCCGGAACCGGGCCCAGCTCCTCGCGGAACCTGTGCCGCAGCGCCCGCACCCCGCTCCACACGCCGACCGCGACGACCGCCAGGCCCAGCGCGCCGACCAGCCAGCGCCCCGCCGGCAGCTCGAACACCCGGGAGGTGAGATCCTCGGGCCGGTCGCCGCTCGTCCCGCCGTTCCCGGTTCCCGCGGCGAAGGTGATCGCCGAAGCGGCCAGGACGGCGAGCGCCGCGAACCGGGCGGCCGAGCGCAGCCGCTCCTTGGGCGTGTGGCCCTTCGGGCGCGCCGCGCCCAGTACGGCCTCCGAAAGCCGCCACAGGGCCAGCCCGGCCAGCCCGATGCCGACCGCCCACACCAGGAAGTTCCCGAACGGCTGCTGCGCCAGCTCCCGCAACGCGCCGTCGCTGTTCGCCTCGCCTTCCCGCTCCCCGAGGGCGATCCGCAGGGCCAGCAGACCGATCAGCAGGTAGATCACGCCGTAGGCGGCCAGCCCCCAGCGGGCGGCGGCCGTCATGGCGGAGCTGTGCGCGGCCCGTCTGGCGCCTCCGCGTATCGATGCCGATGTCGATGTCGATGTCCTCATACCGCCCCGTCTGCCCCCGGCGGGCGCGCCGACGCGCGGGCGGGGGCCGGCCCGGTCGGGTGGTCGCAAGCTCACGGGACCTTGTCTACGGAATCCGTCGCACGACCGGGGCGGGGAGCGGGATCCCCACGCGGTGCCGGGCATCCGGTCCTCAGCTGTGGAAGACCTCTCGGAGGAGAGGGGTTCAAGCGGCAGATGAGGACATACGGCGCATGGCGGCGATAGCCTGGAACTGCCTCGGACTCTTTCGACGGCGGGAGGCGACAACATGACGTTCATCCAGGTCATCGACTGCAGGACCCACCAGGCCGACGAGCTGGACCGGCTGATGGACGACTGGGTGCAGGCGACCCAGGGCAAGCGGACGGCCACCCACTCGGTCGTCGCGCGCGACCGCTCCGACCCCGACCACGTGGTGGAGATCGTGGAATTCCCCTCCTACGAGGAGGCGATGCGCAACTCCCACCTGCCCGAGACCGACCGGGTCTTCCACCGGCTGGTGGCGGCCTGCGAGGGGGAGCCGACCTTCACCGATCTGGAGGTCTCCCGGGACGAGCAGCTCAACACCGGTGTGGCCCGCACCTTCGTCGAGGAGGTGGTCAACGGGCGGAACCTGGACGCGGCCGACGGGCTGTGCACCGACGACTACCGCGAGCACGACCCCTCGCTCTCCTCCTACGAGGTCAGGCTCGCGCAGGCCAAGGAGGAGAACCAGGAGATCCTGGAGGCGTTCCAGCCGGTGATGGTCGTCGAGGACCTGTTCGCCGAGGGCGACAGGGTCTGCGCGCGGCTGTCCTACACCGGGCGCCACTCCGGGCCGTACCAGGGGCTGGACCCCACCGGCAAGGAGATCACCGGGACCGGCCACGTCACCTTCCGCTTCGAGGACGGGAAGATCGCGGAGAGCTGGTGGAACTGGGACGACCTCGGGCTGCTGCGGCAGGTCGGCGCCGTCGGGATCTGACCCGGAGCCGGACCGGCTGACCTATCTAACCGGGGCGGCCCGGACGCGTCCGTGTGGGGAGGCGCCCGGACCGTCCGCACCCCAGGGGCGGGGGCCGTTCAGGAGGCGGCGGCCGCCTTGCGGGCCTCGATACGGGCGCGGCGGGCGGCCAGGCGCTCGTCCAGCCTTCGGGCCTCTTCGTCCAGACCGTCCAGGTACAGGCCCAGCTCCTCCTGGGCCTTCAGGCCCTCTGGGCCGAGTCCGCCGATCTCCATGACCCTCAGATGGCGCAGCACCGGCTGGAGCACGTCGTCGTGGTGGATGCGCAGGTTGTATATTCCGCCGATCGCCATCTGCGCGGCGGCCCGCTCGAAGCCGGGCATGCCGTGGCCGGGCATCCGGAAGCCCACCACCACGTCGCGCACCGACGACATCGTCCGGTCCGGGGCCAGCTCGAAGGCCGCCCGCAGCAGGTTGCGGTAGAAGACCATGTGCAGGTTCTCGTCGGTGGCGATGCGGGCGAGCATCCGGTCGCAGACCGGGTCGCCGGACTGGTGGCCGGTGTTGCGGTGGGAGATGCGGGTGGCCAGTTCCTGGAAGGCGACATAGGCGACGGAGTGGAGCATCGAGTGCCGGTTGTCGGACTCGAACCCCTCCGACATGTGCGCCATCCGGAACTCCTCCAGCTTCACCGGGTCCACGGCGCGGGAGGTCAGCAGGTAGTCGCGCATCACGATGCCGTGCCGTCCCTCCTCGGCGGTCCAGCGGTGTACCCAGGTGCCCCAGGCGCCGTCGCGGCCGAAGAGGGTGGCGATCTCGTGGTGGTAGCTGGGGAGGTTGTCCTCGGTCAGCAGGTTGACCACCAGGGCGGTGCGGCCGATGTCGGTGACCTTGGACTGCTCCGGCCCCCAGGGGTCGCCGCCGAGCGGGCCGTCGAAGTCGCGGCCGTCGCTCCAGGGAACGTACTCGTGCGGCATCCAGTCCTTGGCGACCTTCAGATGACGGTTGAGCTCCTTCTCCACCACCTCTTCCAGGGCATAGAGCAGACGGGTGTCCGTCCACTGCTCCGAGCCGGGGACGTGCGGGGTGGCGAGGGTCATGAAGGCTCCACGGGGGCAACGACGGGAAACGATACCTACGAGAGCGTAGGTTACGAAACCGTAGGTTGGCGGGCCCGAAAAAGACAATATCGGTTCCGTGGGCAGGCGTGGACGGTGCGTGCCCGGGGCGGGACCACGGAGCCGGCGGAGCCGTGGAGAGGGCGCGGAACGGCGGGGGCGGCGCACAGCTCCGCCCCCCCCGGGCCGTCCGGTCGGTCAGAGCAGGCCCGCGCGGCGCAGGGCCTCGGCCATCTCGCTGTTGGCCGGAGCCGCCTCACGGCCCCGTCCGCCCCCGCCACGCCGGTCGCCCCGGCGCGGGCGCGGAGCGGAGGCACGCCGGCCGCCCTCGCGCCGAGCGCCGGCCGGGCCGCCGCCGTCGCCCGCGCCGGGACCGGTCTCGTCGTCCAGCCGCAGCGTCAGCGAGATCCGCTTGCGCGGCACGTCCACGTCCAGCACCTTGACCCTCACCACGTCGCCGGACTTCACCACCTCGCGCGGGTCCTTCACGAACGCCTTCGACATCGCCGAGACATGGACCAGGCCGTCCTGGTGGACGCCGACGTCCACGAAGGCGCCGAACGCGGCGACGTTGGTGACCACGCCCTCCAGGACCATGCCCGGCTCCAGGTCGCCGAGTTTCTCCACGCCCTCCCTGAAGGTGGCCGTGCGGAACGCCGGGCGCGGGTCGCGGCCGGGCTTCTCCAGCTCCCTGATGATGTCGGTCACCGTCGGCAGGCCGAAGGTGTCGTCCACGAACTCCTGCGGCCGCAGGCCGCGCAGCACCGTGGTGTTGCCGATCAGCGCCGCTACGTCGCTGCCCGTCGTCTTCACCATCCGGCGTACCACCGGGTACGCCTCGGGGTGGACGGCGGAGGCGTCCAGCGGGTCGTCCCCGCCGCGGACGCGCAGGAAGCCCGCGCACTGCTCGTACGCCTTGGGGCCGAGCCGGGGGACGTCCTTGAGTGCCCTGCGGCCGCGGAAGGGGCCGTTGGCGTCACGGTGGGCGACGATGTTCTCCGCCAGGCCCGCGCCGATGCCCGACACCCGGGACAGCAGCGGCGCGGACGCGGTGTTGACGTCCACGCCGACGCCGTTGACGCAGTCCTCCACCACCGCGTCCAGCGAGCGCGACAGCTTCACCTCGGAGACGTCGTGCTGGTACTGGCCCACCCCGATCGACTTGGGGTCGATCTTGACCAGTTCGGCCAGCGGGTCCTGCAGGCGCCGGGCGATGGAGACCGCGCCGCGCAGCGAGACGTCCAGGTCCGGCAGCTCACGGGAGGCGAAGGCGGAGGCGGAGTACACCGAAGCGCCCGCCTCCGAGACCATCACCTTCGTCAGCTTCAGCTCCGGGTTCGCGGCGCACAGTTCGGCGGCCAGCCGGTCCGTCTCGCGGGAGGCGGTGCCGTTGCCCACGGCGATCAGCTCCACCCGGTGCTCCCGCGCCAGCCGTGTCAGCGTCGCCAGCGACTCCTTCCAGCGGTTCTGCGGGACGTGGGGGTGGATCGTCTCGGTGGCGGCGACCTTGCCGGTGGCGTCGACGACGGCGACCTTCACACCCGTGCGGAAGCCCGGGTCCAGGCCCATGGTGGGGCGGGTGCCGGCGGGGGCGGCCAGCAGCAGGTCGCGCAGGTTGGCCGCGAACACCGCGACCGCCTCGTCCTCGGCGGCGGTTCGCAGCCGCAGCCGCAGGTCGATGCCCAGGTGCACCAGGACGCGGGTGCGCCAGGCCCAGCGCACGGTGTCGGCGAGCCAGCGGTCGGCCGGACGGCCGCGGTCCTCGACGCCGAACCGGCGGGCGATCGCGCGCTCGTAGTCGGAGGGGCCGGCGGTCTCACGAGGGGCCCCGCCCTCCGAACCCTCCCCGGCGGGCTCGGGCTCCGGCTCCAGGGAGAGGTCGAGGACCTCCTCCTTCTCACCGCGCAGCATCGCCAGCACCCGGTGCGAGGGCAGCTCGGTGAAGGGCTCGGAGAAGTCGAAGTAGTCGGCGAACTTGGCGCCCTGCTCCTGCCTGCCCTCGCGCACCTTCGCCACCAGCCTGCCGCGCCGCCACATCGTCTCGCGCAGCTCGCCGATCAGGTCGGCGTCCTCGCCGAAGCGCTCGGTCAGGATCGCGCGGGCGCCCTCCAGCGCGGCGGAGGCGTCGGCCACCCCCCTGTCCGGATCGACGAACGCCGCCGCGGCGGCGGACGGGGCCACGGACGGGTCGGCGAGCAGACCGTCGGCCAGCGGCTCCAGGCCCGCCTCGCGGGCGATCTGCGCCTTGGTGCGCCGCTTGGGCTTGTAGGGCAGGTAGACGTCCTCCAGGCGCGCCTTGGAGTCGGCGGCCAGGATGCGGGCCTCCAGCTCGGCGTCGAGCCTGCCCTGGGAGCGCACGGACTCCAGGATCGCCGCCCGCCGCTCCTCCAGCTCCCGCAGGTAGCGCAGCCGCTCCTCCAGGGCGCGTAGTTGCGCGTCGTCCAGACCGCCGGTGGCCTCCTTGCGGTAGCGCGCGACGAACGGCACGGTCGAGCCGCCGTCGAACAGCTCGACGGCGGCCCTGACCTGCCGTTCCCGTACGCCGAGTTCCTCGGCGATCCTGCCCTCGACGGACGCCGCGCCGGACGTGCCGGCCGGTGCCGCGCCCTCGACGGGCGTCTCTCCGATGGACTGTGTCACGATCCGTTCCGCCTTACTCGGTGCTGGGTGCTCCCCCGGTAGCCCGCATTGTTACAGGCCGCACCGGCAGGCGGACGGTCAGGCGCGGCGTCCGGTGCGTGAAGCCCCGCCGAAGAGGCGGGCCAGGAGGCGGAAGGGCAGCGTCACCACGGTCGCGATGGCGCCGCCGACGGTACGGAGCGCGTCTGCTATGGCTTTGAACATGCCAACCGCGTGGCCGCTTTCGCGCCGGGCAAACCCGTTCCGTTCCCCTTTCGTCCGGCTTCCTCCCTCTCGGCTTCCCCCTCAGCCCTTGCCGAACGCGTCCGCGGGGAAGGCGCCCGCGGCGAGGGCCGCGCCGGTGAGGGCGCCGCACAGCTCGGTCAGCCGCTCGGTGCCCGCCGCGCCCAGGTGCTCGTACGGCGCGGCGTCGAGCCGGTCGGTCTCCGCCTCCAGCTCCCCGCGCAGCGCGGCGCCGGCCCCGGTCAGCTCGCCGTCGCCGTCCAGCAGCCCGCGTCCCCGCAGCCGCTCCTGGGCCTCCTCCCAGTCCCGGCGGCTCCAGCCGCGGGTGGCCAGCGCCCATCTCGGGCTCATGCCGCGGCCGCCGGCGGTGTGACTGACCAGCGCCTCCAGCGGGTCCAGCCCGGCGTGCTGGAGGACGGCGACATGAGCGTCGCCGCGGTGCTCGCGCAGCAGCGAGGCGCCGTGCCACAGGGCCAGGTGCGGGGCCTCGGGCACGGGGAGGTCGGCGAGCGCCGCGTACAGCGGACGGCCCGGTCGGACGCACCCCTCGGCGGCGCGCAGCGCGAGTTCGGCGGCCTCGGCCGTCTCCTTCGACGCCACCGCCTCCTCGCCCAGCAGGCGCCGCAGCATGGAGTCGGCGGCGCGCAGCCGGGCGGCGAGCACGGTCTCGGGGGCGGCCAGCTCCCACACGGCCGGCAGATGGCGGGCGACGAGGGTGTGGTGGAAGTTGTGGAAGGTGGCGGTGACGACCCCGGGGCCGACCCGGCCCAGCGCCGCGGCGCGGCCCGCGAAATAGACCGCGGAGGGGTCCTCGATGCCGTAGGGGGCCAGCTCGTGCGCCAGGTCGGGGGCGAAGTAGAGAGCCGAGTGCAGCGGGTTGACGACGTTGTGGCAGCGCCGTCCGGCTTTGGCGGGAAGGGACGTCATACCCGCACGCTACCCGTCGGTAAGTTGCCAGGTGAAGACCGGAGGACGCCGTTCCAGGAAAGCGGCCACCCCTTCGGCCCGCTCGCCGCTCTCCCTGGCGCGCTCCTCCCAGTGGGCGACCCGCTCCGGCGGCACGGGGCCGTCCCAGGCTCCGTTCGCGAACTCCTTGGCGGCCACCTGGGTGAGCTGCGAGCGCGAGACGAGCAGTCGCGCGAACGCCGCGACCCGCCCGTCCAGTTCGCCCTCCGGGTGCACCTCGTCGACCAGCCCGGTGCGCAGGGCCCGCTCGGCGCCGATCAGCTCGCCGGAGAACAGCAGGTACTTGGCGGTGGCCGGGCCGACCAGGCAGACCAGGCGCCGGGTGGAGGAGGCGCCGTAGACGACGCCGAGCTTCGCGGGCGTGATGCCGAACAGGGCGCTCTCGGCGGCGAAGCGCAGGTCGCAGGCGACGGCGAGCTGGCAGCCGCCGCCCACGCAGTGTCCGCGCACGGCCGCGAGCGTGGGCCGGGGGAAGGCCGCCAGCGCCTCCTCGGCGGCCACCGCCAGACGGCGGGACTCCTCGTCGCCCTCGCGCAGGGCGGAGATGTCGGCGCCCGCGCAGAAGGTGTCGCCCTCGCCGGTGAGGACCAGGGCCCGTACGGCGGGGTCGGCGGCGAGCCGCTCCAGCACGGCGGGCATCCGGCGCCACATGTCCGGTGTCATCGCGTTGCGCTTGGCCGGATTGCCGATGGTGAGGGTGGCGACGCCGTCCCGGACGGAGACCGACAGGGCCGGACCGCCGGCCGGCGGGGTGTGCGCGGACATGGGCCGGATCGTAGCGGCAGGGGGACCGGTGGCCGGGACGGGGTTCGCAGAAACGATCGCGCAGGGTCAGTCGCCGCCGCGAACGGCGCGTAAGCCTTCTGTCAATTGCCATCGAAAAGTGTCGACTTGCAGTCACAGGGCCGGGCCGCGCGCGCGGGGGGCCGACACTCGTCGCGAGAAACCGGTCCGGAACCGGGTCGGACGGAAACGGCCGGCGAGAGCCGATAGCGGGGTGCGGCAGATGGACATCCTCGGGGATCCCCTCCCTGACCGGTACGGACGGACGCCGGCCACGGCGCCGGACCCTCGGGCCGCGCCACCGCGACCCCTCCCGCAGCCGAGGGAGCGGCCGCAGCCGTACGAGGGGCCACGGTCGTACGACGGCGCCTGGCGGTTCACCGTCCCGGTGCACGAGTCCTCCGTGCCCCGGGCGCGCCGCGCGGTGCGGGACCTCGTCGGCCGCAGGGGCGCCCCGGTCGTCGGCGAGCTGATGGACGGCCTGCTGCTGGTCCTCTCCGAACTGGTCACCAACGCGGTGCGGCACGCGGCCCTGCTCTCCGCGGAGATCGGCGTCGAGATATCCCTCGACGCCGGCCGGATACGCCTGGGGGTCGAGGACGGCCATCCCTACCGCCCGGCGGCGCTGGCCGCCGTCCCGGGGCACGATCACACCGGGGGGCGGGGGCTGCTCCTGGTCAAAGCCGTCGTCGCCGAGGCGGGCGGCTCCTGCGAGACCGAGCGGACCGCCTTCGGGGGCAAGGTGGTCCGGGTCGCCCTGCCGCTGCCCCCTCTGCCGCCGTCGGTGCCACCGGCCCGCTGAACCGCGACCGTGCGGTCCGGCGGCGGTCGCTTCACCAGCCGGCCGAGGCCCCGGTCACCTCGCGGATGCCTCCCCGTGCCGCGTCCAGCACCGTCATGAACCAGGCCGAGAACGGCTCCGCCCCGTGCCGCTTGAGCAGTTCACCGGGCGTCACGAACGCCGTCTCCGCGATCTCCTCCGGGTCCGGCCGGAGTGTGTCGGACACCAGGCCCGCGAAGAGGTGGTTGTACTCCTGCTCGACCAGGCCCGAGGCCGGGTCCGGATGGTTGTAGCGCACAGTCCCCGCCTCCCGCATCAGACGGGGCGCCACGCCCAGTTCCTCGCCGACCCGCCGCGCGGCGGCGACGAAGGGCGGCTCGCCGGGGTAGGGATGGCCGCAGCAGGTGTTGGACCACACCCCGGGGGAGTGGTACTTGCCCAGCGCCCTGCGCTGGAGCAGCAGTCGGCCCATGTCGTCGAAGAGGAAGACGGAGAACGCCCGGTGCAGCCGGCCCGGGGCTCGGTGGGCGGAGAGCTTCTCCGCGGTCCCGATCGTTCTGCCGTCCTCGTCGACCAGCTCGAGCATGATCGGGTCCGCCGTGCCGTTGGTCATGTCCGCCCTTCACCGCGCATGTGTCGGAACGGCGTTGTTCCCGTGTTCCGACCGTCCGCTCCAGTGTGCCGTACACGGACGGGGACCGCTCGCCGGGCGGGCGGTACGGGATCCCCGTGGGTGGCGGTGGCGGTGGCGGGGCGTCAGTGGCACAGCCGCCCCTCGCGCGCCGCGTGCCCGTGCGGCTCCAGCTGGAAGGTGCAGTGCTCGACGTCGAAGTGCCGCCCCAGGCAGCTGTGGAGGTCCCGCAGGATCCTGTCGTGGCCCCCTTCGGCCTCCAGCGCCTCCCGGCCGACCACCACGTGCGCGGAGAGCACCGGCATGCCGGAGGTGATGGTCCACACGTGCAGGTCGTGCAGCTCCTCCACCCCGGGCACGCCCAGGATGTGCGCCCGCACCCCGGCCATGTCCACATGCCGGGGGGCGGCCTCCAGCAGGACGTCGATCGCCTCGCGCGCCAGCCTCACCGTCCGCGGCACGATCAGCACCGCGATCAGCAGCGAGGCGACGGGGTCGGCCTGCCGCCAGCCGGTGAACATGATCACCAGCGCGGCGGCGATCACCGCCAGGGAACCCAGGGCGTCCGCCGCCACCTCCAGGAAGGCGCCCCGCACGTTCAGGCTCTCCCGCTGCCCGCGCGTCAGCAGGGCCAGGGACAGGCCGTTGAGGGCCAGGCCGACGACGCCGAACAGGACCGTCAGCCCGCCGGGGACCTCCTCGGGACGGCGTAGCCGCTCGACGGCCTCCACCAGGATGTAGCCGCCCACCCCGAGCAGCAGCAGGGCGTTGAGCAGTGCGGCGAGGATCTCGGCGCGGGCGAGACCGAAGGTCCGCCGCTCACTGCCGGGCCGGTTGGCGACATGGATCGCCAGCAGCGCCATCCCGATGCCGACCGCGTCGGTGGCCACATGGCCGGCGTCCGCCAGCAGCGCCAGCGAACCGGTCAGCGCGGCGCCCGCGAGTTCGGCGAGCAGCAGGACGACCGCGATGGCCAGAGCGGCGCGCAGCCGCCCCCGGTACGCGGCTCCCGCCGTGCCCGGACCGGCCGGCCGCGCCCCGCCGTGGTTGTGCCCTGCGCCCATGGATGATGCCTCCCGTACAGCGGCCGGCGCCGCGTAGGACCGGTGCGGACGGGTCCCAGTGAACTACGGGCGGGGGCATGGGGCAACGCGACACTGAACACCGTTGTCATCCCCTCTGACCTGCCCTTTCCATTCATCTGGCGGATGGCGCACGCCCGTTCGGGGGAGCGGCCCGGATCACCCGGGGAGCGCGTCCGCGTCCCGCCGGGGGCCTCCGGCGCGGGGGCCGGGCCGGCGCAGGCGCCAGCCCTCCCAGGCCGAGGCCACCATCTCCCGTACCCCGTACCGGGGTGCCCAGCCCAGTTCCCCGCCGATCCGCTCGGCCGAGGCGACCACCCGCGCGGGATCCCCCGGGCGGCGCGGGACGACCACCGGGGCGGGATCGCGGATGCCGGTGGTCTCGGCGACGAGATCGGCCAGCTCCCGCACCGACACGCCCTCGCCGGTGCCCACGTTCACCGTCAGGTCCCCGCCGGCCGGGCGTTCGGCCAGACGGCGGGCGGCGGTCAGATGGGCCTGGGCCAGGTCGGCGACGTGGATGTAGTCGCGCACGCAGGTGCCGTCGGGGGTGGGATAGTCGTCGCCGAAGATCCGCGGGGCCTCACCGCGGGTGAGGGCGTCGAAGAACGTCGGGATGACGTTGGAGACGCCGATGTCGACCAGTTCGGGCCGCGCGGCCCCCGCCACGTTGAAGTAGCGCAGGCAGGCGGTGGACAGCCCGTGCGCCCGCCCCGCGGCGCGCACCAGCCACTCGCCCGCCAGCTTCGTCTCGCCGTAGGGGTTCAGCGGGACGCATGCGGTGTCCTCGGTGACCGAGTCCACCTCCGGCATGCCGTAGACGGCCGCGGAGGAGGAGAACACGAACCGCCGCACCCCGGCGGCGGCCACGGCCTCCAGTAGCACCGTGAGCCCGTACAGGTTCTCCCGGTAGTACGTCAGCGGATGCTCCACCGACTCGCCCACCTGCTTCTTCGCCGCCAGGTGCACCACGCCCGTGACACCGTGCCCGGCGATCGTGCTGTCGAGCAGAGCGCGGTCGGCGACCGAGCCGCGCACCAGGGGCACGCCGGGGGGCAGCCGCTCGGGCAGGCCGCTGGAGACGTCGTCGAGCACGACGACCCCCTCGCCGGCTTCCGCCATCGCCCGCGCCACATGCGCGCCGACGTATCCGATCCCCCCGGTCACCAGCCATGTCATGGTCGCAGCCTAACCAGCGGCCGCGGGCCGTCGTGGGCGCGCTCCTTGTGCGAGTCGCCGGGATCGAGGATCCTGGAACGTGGTTCGTGTTGTTCTGTCACCTTTCGTGACGGCGGGACGGCCCCGCCCGGTGAATGCGGGGTGAACGGAAGCTTCCACCTATCCGATAACCTCTGGCCACGTGCTGCCCGCCCCGAACGGGTGACGGCGCACTGTGACCGCTGCCCGGACGCCGCTCGCTTACGGACCGCGCCGCGGACGGTACGGCTTCCAAGGAGTGAGTTCGTTCTTGTCGACCGCCATTCTCACCGGTCCGCCGGTCGCGGGGGCGCCCCTGGAGGGCAGTCTGCGATCGCTGGGTTTCGACGTGCGGGTGGCGCAGGACGCCGCCGGAGCGGAGGCGGCCCTGGCGGCCGTCCCGGCCGGTGAGCGCGTCGCCCTCGTCGACTCCCGCTTCGTCGGGCACACCCACAGCCTGCGGCTGGCCCTGACCGACCCGCGCTTCCCCGCCGCCGCGATCCCCGGCGCGCTGGCCGTCCGGCCCGGGGCGCGCGAGGCCCTGGCCCGCGCCGTCTC
>NZ_JAJFAU010000146.1 GCF_022614595.1 Streptomyces sp. CNQ085 | reverse complement strand
GCCGGGTCCTGACCGACCCGGCGCAGCCCGGCGAGGCCAAGGCCGAGCTGGTCGGGCGCCTGCTGAGCGGCCAGGTCGGCGGCGAGGCCGTCGATCTGGTCTCCGGCATGGTCCGCTCCCGCTGGTCGCGCTCGCGCGACCTGGTGGACGCGGTCGAGCAGCTCGCCGACGTCGCCGACCTCACCGCGGCCGAGCGTGACGGCACGCTGGACGACGTGGAGGACGAACTGTTCCGGTTCTCCCGGACGGTGGCCTCCTCCCCGGAGCTGCGTGCGGCTCTCGGCGGCAAGATCACCGACGACACCGTGAAGGCGGCCAAGACCGAGCTGCTGCGGCGGCTGCTGGGGGGCCGGGCCAAGCCCGCCACCGAGCGACTGGTCGTCCGCCTCGCGCGCCAGCCGCGTGGACGTAGTCTTGAAGGAGGGCTCGAAGCCCTCTCCAGGCTGGCCGCCGAGCGTCGCAACCGCTCGGTGGCGGTGGTCACCTCGGCCGTACCGCTCGGCGACCGCCAGAAGCAGCGCCTGGGCGCCGCCCTGGCGAGGCTCTTCGGACGCGAGATGCACCTCAACCTGGACGTGGACCCGGCGGTCCTCGGCGGGATCCGGGTGCGGGTCGGCGACGAGGTCATCGACGGCACCGTCTCGGAGCGCCTCGAAGGGGCGACCCGGCGGATGGCCGGCTGAGCCCACGGCCGGCGGACACCGCGGGCCGTAGGCCACACCAACTCAAGAAGCAGTACTGGCGGCCCGAGTTGGGCCGTAGCAGACACATACGGGCCCAACAAGGAGAGCAGGGAACCCAGATGGCGGAGCTCACGATCCGGCCGGATGAGATCCGGGACGCGCTGGAGAACTTCGTCCAGTCGTACAAGCCGGACGCGGCCTCGCGCGAAGAGGTCGGGACGGTCAGCCTTGCCGGTGACGGCATTGCGAAGGTCGAGGGTCTTCCCTCGACCATGGCGAACGAGCTGCTGAAGTTCGAGGACGGCACCCTCGGCCTCGCCCTCAACCTCGAGGAGCGCGAGATCGGTGCGGTCGTCCTCGGCGAGTTCAGCGGCATCGAGGAGGGCCAGACGGTGCGCCGCACCGGCGAGGTCCTCTCCGTCGCGGTCGGCGATGGTTACCTCGGCCGTGTCGTCGATCCGCTGGGCAACCCGGTCGACGGCCTCGGCGAGATCGAGACCGAGGGCCGCCGCGCCCTCGAACTGCAGGCCCCCACGGTCATGCAGCGCAAGTCGGTGCACGAGCCGATGGAGACGGGCTACAAGGCCGTCGACGCGATGACCCCGATCGGCCGGGGCCAGCGCCAGCTGATCATCGGCGACCGCCAGACCGGCAAGACCGCCCTGGCGATCGACACGATCATCAACCAGCGCGACAACTGGCGCTCCGGCGACCCGAGCAAGCAGGTCCGCTGCATCTACGTCGCCGTCGGCCAGAAGGGCTCCACCATCGCCTCCGTGCGCGCGGCGCTGGAGGAGAACGGCGCGCTGGAGTACACCACCATCGTCGCCGCCCCGGCGTCCGACCCGGCGGGCTTCAAGTACCTGGCGCCCTACACCGGCTCGGCCATCGGCCAGCACTGGATGTACCAGGGCAAGCACGTCCTGATCATCTTCGACGACCTGTCCAAGCAGGCCGACGCCTACCGCGCAGTGTCCCTGCTGCTGCGCCGCCCGCCGGGCCGCGAGGCCTACCCGGGCGACGTCTTCTACCTGCACTCCCGGCTGCTGGAGCGCTGCGCCAAGCTCTCGGACGAGATGGGCGCCGGCTCGATGACCGGTCTGCCGATCATCGAGACCAAGGCCAACGACGTGTCGGCGTTCATCCCGACCAACGTCATCTCCATCACCGACGGCCAGTGCTTCCTGGAATCCGACCTGTTCAACGCGGGCCAGCGCCCGGCACTGAACGTCGGTATCTCCGTCTCCCGAGTCGGTGGCTCGGCCCAGCACAAGGCCATGAAGCAGGTCTCCGGCCGGCTGCGTGTGGACCTGGCCCAGTTCCGTGAGCTGGAGGCGTTCGCCGCCTTCGGCTCCGACCTGGACGACGCCTCCAAGGCGGCGCTGGAGCGCGGCAAGCGCATGGTCGAACTGCTCAAGCAGTCGCAGTACGCGCCGTACCCGACCGAGGACCAGGTCGTCTCCATCTGGGCGGGCACCACCGGCCGCATGGACGACGTCCCCGCCGAGGACATCCGGCGCTTCGAGAGCGACCTGCTGGAGCACCTGCACCGCGAGCGCAAGGATCTGATGACCGGCATCCGCGAGGGCGGCAAGATGTCCGACGACACCCTCCAGTCGCTGTCGGACGCCATCGCCTCCTTCAAGAAGCAGTTCGAGACCTCGGACGGCAAGCTGCTGGGCGAGGTCTGAGCATGGGCGCGCAGGTCAGGATCTACAAGCGGCGGATTCGCTCCGTCAGCGCGACCAAGAAGATCACCAAGGCGATGGAGATGATCTCCGCGTCGCGCATCGTCAAGGCCCAGCGCCAGGTGGCCGCGTCGACTCCGTACGCCGAGGAGCTGACCCGGGCCGTCGCCGCCGTCGCCACCGGCTCCAGCACCCAGCACCCGCTGACCACCGAGACCGAGAAGCCGGCCCGGGCCGCGGTCCTGCTCGTCACGAGCGACCGCGGTCTGGCGGGCGGTTACTCGGCCAACGCGATCAAGGCGGCCGACCGGCTGACCGAGCGGCTGCGGGCCGAGGGCAAGGAGGTCGACTCCTACATCGTCGGCCGCAAGGGCGTGGCCTACTACGGCTTCCGCGACCGGAAGGTCGCCCGGTCGTGGACGGGCTTCACCGACCGGCCGTCGTACGCCGACGCCAAGGCCGTCTCCGGGCCGCTGATCGAGGCGGTCCGCAGGGACACGGCCGAGGGCGGCGTGGACGAGCTGCACATCGTCTTCACGGAGTTCGTGTCGATGATGACGCAGAACCCGGTGGAGAAGCGGATGCTGCCGCTCAGCCTCGACGAGGTCACGCGGCAGGCGGAGAAGGAGGAGCGGATCCGTCCGCTGTACGACTTCGAGCCGTCCGCGGAGGAGGTTCTGGACGCGCTGCTGCCGCGGTACGTCGAGAGCCGGATCTACAATGCGCTGCTCCAGTCCGCCGCCTCCGAGCACGCCGCCCGCCGGCGTGCGATGAAGTCGGCGACGGACAACGCCGAGGACCTCATCAAGTCGCTCACGCGGCTTGCCAACCAGGCCCGCCAGGCCGACATCACCCAGGAAATCAGCGAGATCGTCGGTGGTGCCAGCGCGCTGGCCGACGCTTCTGCGGGGAGTGACTGACAACTATGACCACCACTGTTGAGCCGACCGCTGCGGCGGGCGTGGCCACCGGCCGCGTCGCGCGGGTCATCGGCCCGGTCGTCGACGTGGAGTTCCCCGTCGACGCGATGCCGGAGATCTACAACGCGCTGACCGTCGAGGTCGCCGACCCGGCCGAGGAGGGCGCGAAGAAGACCCTCACCCTCGAGGTCGCCCAGCACCTGGGCGAGGGCCTGGTCCGTGCGATCTCCATGGAGCCGACCGACGGCCTGGTCCGCCAGGCCCCGGTGACCGACAGCGGCCACGGCATCACCGTGCCTGTCGGCGACGTCACCAAGGGCCGGGTGTTCAACACCCTGGGCCGCATTCTGAACGAGCCGGAGGCCGAGTCCGAGGTCACCGAGCGCTGGGAGATCCACCGCAAGGCCCCGGCCTTCGACCAGCTCGAGTCCAAGACCGAGATGTTCGAGACCGGCCTGAAGGTCGTCGACCTGCTGACCCCGTACGTCAAGGGCGGCAAGATCGGTCTGTTCGGCGGCGCGGGCGTCGGCAAGACCGTCCTCATCCAGGAAATGATCATGCGTGTGGCCAAGCTGCACGAGGGCGTTTCCGTGTTCGCCGGCGTCGGCGAGCGTACCCGTGAGGGCAACGACCTCATCGAGGAGATGGCCGAGTCCGGCGTTCTCCCGCAGACCGCGCTGGTCTTCGGCCAGATGGACGAGCCCCCGGGCACCCGTCTGCGCGTGGCCCTGGCCGGTCTGACGATGGCGGAGTACTTCCGCGACGTCCAGAAGCAGGACGTGCTGTTCTTCATCGACAACATCTTCCGCTTCACCCAGGCCGGTTCCGAGGTCTCCACCCTGCTGGGCCGCATGCCCTCCGCGGTGGGCTACCAGCCGAACCTGGCGGACGAGATGGGTCTCCTCCAGGAGCGCATCACCTCCACCCGCGGTCACTCGATCACCTCGATGCAGGCGATCTACGTGCCCGCGGACGACCTGACCGACCCGGCTCCGGCGACGACCTTCGCCCACCTGGACGCGACCACCGTTCTGTCGCGCCCGATCTCGGAGAAGGGCATCTACCCGGCGGTGGACCCGCTGGACTCCACCTCCCGGATCCTGGACCCCCGGTACATCTCCAAGGACCACTACGAGTGCGCCTCCCGCGTCAAGGGGATCCTGCAGAAGTACAAGGACCTTCAGGACATCATCGCCATCCTCGGCATCGACGAGCTCGGTGAGGAGGACAAGCTGGTCGTCCACCGCGCCCGCCGTATCGAGCGCTTCCTGTCGCAGAACACCCACGCGGCGAAGCAGTTCACCGGCCTGGACGGATCGGACGTTCCGCTGGACGAGTCGATCGCGGCGTTCAACGCGATCGCCGACGGCGAGTACGACCACTTCCCGGAGCAGGCGTTCTTCATGTGCGGCGGCCTGGACGACCTCAAGACCAAGGCCAAGGAGCTGGGCGTCTCCTGACGTCCGCGCTTCACGACAGGGGGCGGGTCCGTCCGCCCCCTGTCCCCGCGCACCGTTATTCTGTGAAAACCCCAGTTTCGAGGAGTCACTGTGGCTGAGCTGCACGTCGAGTTGGTCGCCGCGGACCGCAGGGTCTGGTCGGGCGAGGCCAGCCTGGTCGTCGCGCGCACCTCGTCGGGTGATATCGGCGTCATGCCCGGCCACCAGCCGCTGCTCGGTGTGCTGAAGCCGGGCCCGGTGACGATCCGTACGACCGGCGAGAGCGGGGGCGGCACCGTCGTCGCCGCGGTGCACGGCGGCTTCATCTCCTTCGCGGACAACAAGCTGTCCCTGCTCGCGGAGATCGCGGAGCTGTCGGAGGAGATCGATGTCCAGCGCGCCGAGCGTGCGCTGGAGCGGGCGAAGTCGGAGGCGGACGCCGCCGCCGAGCGCCGCGCCGAGATCCGGCTTCGGGCCGCCTTGGCGAGCGCGCACTGAGACCCGCGCACATGTACGTGCCTCAGCCGCGGACCGCACCGGAGCATCGCTCCACAGCGGTCCGCGGCTGAGGCGATTGCTGGCTGCCGTACGGGCTGTACGGACGGACGAGGCGAGGAGGTCGGTGAAGATGGTCCTCGCTCTCGTGCTGTCCGGGGCGGTGCTGGCTCTGGTGCTGCTGGGACTGTTCGCCTTCGGGCTGCGGCGGCGGCTGATCCAGCGGCCGGGGGGCACCTTCGACTGCAGTCTGCGGTGGGACGCGCCGTATTCCGGCGAGGGCGCCGATGCCGGAGGCAAGGGCTGGGTGTACGGCGTCTCCCGCTACAGCGGGGACCGGGTCGAGTGGTTCCGGGTCTTCTCCTACGCACCGCGGCCACGCCGGCTGCTGGAGCGCGAGGCGATCGAGGTGCTGGAGCGCCGCAGGCCCGAGGGGGACGAGGAGCTGGCGCTCCTGTCGGACTCGGTGGTCCTGGCCTGCTCGCACCGCGGAGCCCGGGTGGAGCTGGCGATGAGCGAGGACGCCCTGACCGGCTTCCTCGCCTGGCTCGAAGCGGCCCCCCCCGGTCAGAGGGTCAATGTCGCCTGAGTGGCGCCTCCGGTGCCCGGGGGGAGCGGACGGACAGCGGAACCGGGGAGGCGGCCTACGGGCCGTCTCCCCGGTTCTGTCACTTCCGGTGGCGCATGGGGCGGGTCACCGCCCGGGCGTCACTCGTTCAGCCCGTTGTGGATGGCGGTGACCAGCTCGCCGTTCGCGGTGTCTCCGCTGATCTCCCAGAAGAAGGCTCCGCCGAGCTTCTGCTGCTTGGCGTAGTCCATCTTCCCCGCGATGGTGGCCGGGGTGTCGTAGCTCCACCACTCGTCGCCGCAGTGCGCGTACGCGGTGCCGGCTACGGTCCCGTTGGCCGGGCAGCGCTCCTTGAGGATCTTGTAGTCCTCGATGCCCGTCTCGTACTTGCCCGGCGCGGCGCCGGTCGCGGTGCCGCCGGGCTCCTTCTGGGTCACGCCGGTCCAGCCGCGGCCGTAGAAGCCGATGCCGAGCAGCAGCTTCTCGGCCGGGACACCCTTGGCCTTGAGCTTCTGGATCGCGGCATCGGAGTTGAACGCCTGGTTCGGGATGCCGGGGTATGCGGTCAGCGGCGAGTGCGGGGCGGTCGGCCCGGTCTTGTCCCAGGCGCCGAAGTAGTCGTACGTCATCACGTTGTACCAGTCGAGGTACTGCGCCGCGCCGCCGTAGTCGGCGGAGTCGATCTTGCCGCCGCTGGAGGCGTCGGCGGTGATCGCAGCGGTCACGAGCTGGTTGCCGAACTCGGCGCGGAACGCCTGGGCCATGGTCCTCATCACGGCCGGGCCGCTGGTGTCACAGGTCAGGCCGCAGGCGTTGGGGTACTCCCAGTCCAGGTCGATGCCGTCGAACAGGCCCTGCCAGCGCGGGTCGTTGACCAGCTGGTCGCAGGACTTGGCGAACGCGGCCGGGTTCCTCATGGCGTCGGGGAAGCCGCCGGACCAGGTCCAGCCGCCGAAGGACCACAGGACCTTGATGTGCGGGTACATCTTCTTCAGCTTCAGCAGCTGGTTGAAATTGCCTCGCAGCGGCTGGTCCCAGGTGTCGGCCTCGCCGTCGACGCTCTGCTCGGCGGTGTAGGCCTTGTCGGTCGCGGCGTAGGCGTCGCCGATGGTGCACCTGCCGTTCTGGACGTTGCCGAAGGAGTAGTTGATGTGGGTCAGCTTCTCGGCGGAGCCGGAGGTGACGATGTCCTTCACGTGGTAGTCGCGGCCGTAGACGCCCCACTCGGTGAAGTAGCCGAGGTTGATGTGCTGCCCCGGAGGAGTGCCGCCACCGCCGCCGGTGGTCTTGACCGTGACGGAACCACTGGCCGGTCCGGTCTGGTCCGCGGTGTCGCGCGCCACCACCGAGTAGGTGTAACTGGTGCCGGCCTTCAGGCCGGAGTCGGTGTACGTGGTGCCGGTGACGGTGGCGACCTCGGTTCCGCCGCGCAGGACGTCGTAGTTCTTGACGCCCTTGTCGTCGCTCGCGGCACCCCAGTTCAGCTTGACCGAGGTGTCGGTGATGCCGCTCGCGGTGGGGGTGCCGGGTGCGCCGGGCGGGGCGTCGCCGGGAGTTCCGCCGCCCGAGCCGTCGCACGGGCGGCCGTTGAGGGTGCAGTCGGAGGGGGAGCCGGTACCGGTGCCGTTGAAGCCGAAGCTGACGCTGGCCCCGGGGGACAGGGTGCCGTTCCAGCTCATGTTCTTGGCGGTGTAGGTGTTGCCGGAGTTGGTGACGGCGGCGTCCCAGGCGGAGCCGACCCTGGTGCCGGTGGGGAAGTCCCACTTGAGCGTCCAGCCGCTGATGGTGGTGTCACCGGTGTTCTTGATCGTCCACTTGCCCTCGAAGCCGCTGCCCCAGTCGGATGGCTTGGAGAAGGCGGCGGTCGCCTGTTCGGCGGCCTGGGCCGGGGAGGCCAGGGCGACCAGGGCGCCAAGCGGCATCAGCATCGCGGCCGCGGCCGCTACGGCTTTCCGTCTGATGCGGTGTGCGGTGGTGTTCGTTCTCAAGAGCGCTCCTCGCACAGGGCCCGGTGCCGGACCGGACCGTTGGGGGTCTCCTGCGCCGCTCGTGAAGAGTGCCATGTGCATGGCATGGGCGTGCAGTTGACCTGGAGCGTAGATTGGTCTGGACCACCGGTCAACAGGTATGCACCAATGAGGAATTCATTCCCCGGTCACCCCAGCTCCCGCGCCGGTCCCGCGGCCTGCACCCTGCTGCGCGGCTCCGGCTTCGCCTGCACCCTGCTGACGTGCGTCTTCACCGTCGCCTCCGCCATCGACGACCGCGCGGCGGCCTCCGCGGGCCGCGTCAGCGGTTCTCGCCGGGGACCCAGAGGATGTCGCCAACCTCCTTGTTGGCGGACCTGGCGAGGATGAACAACAGGTCCGACAGCCGGTTGAGGTAGGTGGCCGTCAGACGGTTCATGATCTCGCCGTGCTCCTCCAGCGCCGCCCACGTCGAGCGCTCGGCACGGCGGACGACCGTGCACGCCTGGTGGAGCAGGGCCGCGCCCGGGGTGCCGCCCGGGAGGATGAAACTGCGCAGCTTCTCCAGATCGGCCAGGAAGCGGTCGCAGTCCGCCTCCAGTTTGTCGATGTAGCCCTGCCGCACCCGCAGCGGCGGGTACTCGGGGTTCTCCGCCACCGGCGTGGCCAGGTCCGCACCCACGTCGAACAGGTCGTTCTGCACCCGGACCAGGACCTTGGTGATCCCCTCGGGCAGGTCGCCGAGCGCGATGGCCACCCCGATCGCGGCGTTGGCCTCGTTGGCGTCGGCGTAGGCGGAGATACGGGAGTCGGTCTTGGCGGTGCGGCTCATGTCGCCGAGGGCCGTGGTGCCGTCGTCGCCGGTGCGCGTGTAGATGCGTGTCAGGTTGACCATGGACCGAGCCTAGCCACGCCGGGGCTTCGCGGAGCGCAGGTGTGCCCACCGTCACGGGGCCCGCCGCGCGCCCTGCCCCCGTACCGTCCAACTGCGCGCGGTGGACCGCCGAATGACCCGCGCGAGTGTGATGTCCGCCATGTGAGACGTGACGCGCATCTCTTCCCCGCCCACCGCGCGCTCACGGGCGCTAGGGTCCGCCTGAGAGTCGTACCGCAAAGCCGCAGAGGGGACATACACGTGGTCAAGAAGCTCGCCGTCATCGGAGCCGGACTCATGGGGTCGGGCATCGCCCAGGTCTCCGCCCAGGCAGGCTGGGACGTGGTGCTGCGCGATGTCACCGACGAGGCGCTCACGCGCGGCACGGACGGGATCCGGGCCTCGTACGACAAGTTCGTCTCGAAGGGGAAGCTGAGCGCCCGGGACGCGGAGGCGGCGCTCGGCCGCATCACCGCCACCACCGACCTCGACGCCGCGTCCGACGCCGACATCGTGGTCGAGGCCGTCTTCGAGCGGATCGACGTCAAACGGGAGATCTTCCGGGCGCTCGACGGCATGGTGAAGGAGGAGGCCGTACTCGCCTCCAACACCTCCGCCATCCCGATCACCAAGATCGCGGCGGTGACGGAGCGCCCCGAGCGGGTCGTGGGCACCCACTTCTTCTCGCCGGTGCCGATGATGCAGCTGTGCGAGCTGGTGCGCGGATACAAGACGAGCGACGAAACCCTGTCCGTGGCAAAGGAGTTCGCCGAAGGCATCGGCAAGACCTGTATCGTCGTCAACCGGGATGTCGCGGGCTTCGTCACCACCCGGCTGATCTCCGCCCTGGTCGTCGAGGCCGCCAAGCTCCACGAGTCGGGCGTGGCGACCGCCGAGGACATCGACATCGCCTGCAAGCTGGGCTTCGGGCACACCATGGGCCCACTGGCCACCGCGGACCTGACCGGCGTCGACATCCTGCTGCACGCCACGGAGAACATCTACACCGAGTCGCAGGACGAGAAGTTCGCCCCGCCGGAGGGGATGCGGCGGATGGTGGACGCCGGGGACATCGGCCGCAAGAGCGGCCAGGGTTTCTACCGCTACTGAACGAGCCCGTACGGCGCACATGAGGGTCACCCCTTCGGATGAATTCGGCGCCGATTCGGGAATGGACGGCGACTCCGTCGCCGAACAGGCGGTCAGTTGTGGTGAGGCATGGGCGGACAACAGCCACGGACGGACCACTTCTTTTCCGGGGGAGCGGATATGCATATCAGGGGCGACCACGCTGAACTGGTCGTCGGAGGCCGCCTCGACGTCCGCAACGCGGCGGACGCCCGTTCGGTCCTGCACACCGCGGTCGACTCCGGGGAGGGCGATCTCGTACTGGACCTCGCCGAGCTGGACTCGTGGGACGCGACCGGTCTCGGCGTGATCATGGGCGCGCACCGGCGGGCGGGCCGGTGCGGGCGGCGGCTCGTCCTGCGGGACGTGCCGCCGCAGATGCAGCGCCTGCTGGTGGCCACCCGTCTGCACCGCATCCTGGCCATCGAGGGAGGCGGGCTCGCCGAGGGCGGGACCCTGGCCAAGCCGTAACTGCCGGGTCGGGGGCCCCGTCCGGGCTTGCCCCCACTCCCGGGCCGGGCAATAGGGTTCTGGAACCCGCCGCCTACACTGCGCTGCGGACGGCCGCCGGACCACGGGCGAAGGCCAGCGTACGGTCGGCCCTGGCGAGCTGAGCTTCGAGTACGCACCGCATCTGGGGGCACCACCATGGACCCGAACAACCGGGGATCCGAGGAACAGGACAGCGGGAGCACCACCCGCGCGATCCCGCTCATAGCGGGTGAGTACCTGCTGACCGTCAATCCCGTCGACGGCAGCGAGATCGAACCGTGCCCGCCCGGCGGGCACCCCGGCACGCCCCGCAGGCGCACCCCGGAGTCCCGCGCCGAGCGGGAGCGCGCCTCCGTGGCCCCGCTCCCGGCCGGAATCTCCCTGCCGGACCTGCCGCTGCTGGAGCGTACCGCGGAGCGCGAGCGCCTCCTCCAACTGCTCAGGCACGGACGCTCGGTCCGGCTCACCGGGGCGCCGGGCTCCGGACGCAGTTCCCTGCTGGCCGCCGTCGCCACCGAGTGCGCCGACCTCGCCCCGGACGGCGTCATCCGCCTCAGCGGCTGCCGGCGCACGGCCGCGGACGTGCTGTACGAGCTGTTCGCCGCCGTCCACGACGCACCCCGTAACCGCCCCGAACGCGCCGAGCTGGAGGAGGCGGTGCGCGGTGTCGGCGCGGTCGTCCTGCTGGACGACGCCGAGTTCGGCGGCCAGGCGCTCGACTCCCTCCTCGACGTCACCCCCGAGTGCGCCTTCCTGATCACGGCCGCGCCCGGCGCCCCCGCGCCCTCGGCCGGAGCCCCCCTTGAGGAGGTCACCCTCTCGGGCATCAGCCGCGCGGCCTGCCGGGAGCTGATGGAGCACATCGTCCGCCGTCCGCTGACCGAGGACGAGGCCGGCTGGGTCGGGGACCTGTGGTTCGAGTCCGAG
Source organism: Streptomyces sp. CNQ085 (assembly GCF_022614595.1). Classification (GTDB taxonomy): domain Bacteria; phylum Actinomycetota; class Actinomycetes; order Streptomycetales; family Streptomycetaceae; genus Streptomyces. The sequence continues at coordinate 1,177 of NZ_JAJFAU010000146.1, read as the reverse complement.
GGACTGCCGCTGCGCTTCGTCCAGGCCGGCGCACTGCTGCGGCAGCGCGACGCGGAGGCGGCGGAAGCCCGGGCCGGCGGGGCCGGCGGCGAGGCGGACGCCGGGAGCGCCGGGGACACCGGAAGCGCCGGGGGGAGCGGCCGGACCGGCGTACGGCTGCCGACGCTCGCCGAGGGCGCGGCCCCCGCCGCTCTCCTGGCCGCCCGGCTCTCCGGGAGCACCCGCGAGGTGCTGCGCTTCGCCGTGGCGCTCGGCGGCGTGCTGCCGCACCCGGCCCACCTGCCCGCGCTGGTGGACGATGCCGACGCCGACGCCTCCCTGGGCGAGCTGCTCGCCTGCGGTCTGGTCACCACCGCCGGGACGTACTACCGGCTCGCCCCGGACGTGACCGGGCAGCTGGCCGACGCCGGATACGCCGACGGAGCCGACGACCGCGCCCGTACCGCCGCCCAGCACTACGCCTGGTGGACCGGCCACCCCTCGGTCACCCCGGAGCGGGTGGCGCAGGAGGCCGAGGCGGTGCTCGCCGCGGTCCAGGGCGCCCAGCGCGGCGGTCACGCGAGCGCGGCCGTGCTGCTGGCCCGTACCGCCGCGCCCGTTCTCGCCGCCTCGCTGCACTGGGGCCCCTGGGAGCGGATCCTGCGCGGCGGCCAGGAGGCCGCGCGCACCGCGGGCGAGGTCGCCGAGGAGGCGTACTTCCACCACGACCTCGGTGTGCTCGCCCTGTGTACCGCCCACCTGGACCGGGCCCGCGTCGAACTCGAGGCGTCCATCGGGCTGCGCGGAGTGCTCGCGGACCGCCGGGGCACGGTCGCCGGACGGCGCGCGCTGGCACTGGTCGAGGACCGCCTCGCGATCGGGGCCGAGGGCGGCCCGGACAAGGCCGCCGCAGGGTACGGGGACGGCGGCAAGGCCCCCGGCGGGGCGCTGCCGGCCGTCGCCGTACCACCCGCCGAGCCCGGCGCCCTTGCTCCGCCCGCACTCCCCAGGCGTCCGACTCCGGCGAAGCCGTCCGGGGCCTTGGTGCCGACGCCCGTGGCGCCGGCCCCGTCCGGGCCGCAGAGCACCGGCGGCACACCGGCGTCCGACAAGCTTCCGCCCGCCCTCGCGGTTGCGCCGGTGACGGTGGGCAGCGCCTTCGAGGAGACGCCCGGCGGCGGCACGTTCGGCGCCGAGG
>NZ_JAJFAU010000145.1:2297-12471 GCF_022614595.1 Streptomyces sp. CNQ085 | reverse complement strand
GCCGGAGGCCGCCGCGCCGGCGACGGCGGCGAACGGGGCGAAGGCCCCCGCATCCACATCCCGCACCAGGCCGGACCGGCCTCGGGCCGCACCCACCACGACCCGCCGCAGGACGGAGGCGCGCAGTGAGCAGAGATGCGGTGACCGCCACCTTGGCCGGAGGAGTGCCTCCCACCGGTACGGCCGCGGGGGACGAGGCCGAGCGGACGCGGCACGGACTCGGTGCCTCGCTCCAGCCCGCCGACGCGCTCGCCAAGGTCCAGGGGACCTTCCCCTATGCCGCCGACCTGTGGGCCGAGGGGCTGCTGTGGGCCGCGGTGCTGCGCTCCCCGCACCCGCGCGCCCGCATCCTGTCCATCGACACCGCGCCGGCCGCCGAGATGCCCGGGGTGCGGTCCGTCATCACCCACGAGGACGTGCCGGGCGACGCCACCCACGGCCGGCGGGTGGCCGACCGGCCCGCCTTCGCCCGCGACACGGTGCGCCACCACGGCGAGCCCATCGCCGCCGTCGCGGCCGACCACCCCGACACCGCGCGGCTGGCCGCCGCCGCCATCGCGGTCGAGTACGAGGTCCTGGAACCGGTCACCGATCCGGAGAAGGCATTCGAGGCCGAGCCGATCCACCCCGACGGCAACCTGATCCGGCACATCCCCCTGCGCTACGGCGACGAGTCCGCCACCGGGGAGGTGGTCGTCGAGGGCCTGTACCGCATCGGCCGCCAGGATCCCGCTCCCATCGGCGCCGAGGCCGCCCTCGCAGTGCCGCGCGCCGACGGCGGGGTGGAGATCTACACCGCCTCCACCGACCCGCACACCGACCGGGACCGGGCCGCCGCCTGCTTCGGACTCAGCCCCGAGCAGGTCAAGGTGGTCGTCACCGGTGTCCCCGGAGCCGCGGCCGACCGCGAGGACCTGAGTGCGCAGCTCCCGCTCGGCCTGCTGGCGATGAGGACGGGCTGCCCGGTCAAGCTCACGGCCAGCCGCGAGGAGTCCTTCCTCGGCCACGCCCACCGCCACCCCACCCTGCTGCGCTACCGCCACCACGCCGACTCCGAGGGCCGGCTGCTCAAGGTCGAGGCGCAGATACTGCTGGACGCCGGCGCCTACGCCGACGACTCCGCCGACGCGCTGGCCGCCGCCGTCTCCTTCGCGGCCGGCCCGTACGTGGTGCCGCACGCCGCGATCGACGGCTGGGCCGTGCGCACCAACAACCCCCCGTCGGGCCATGTGCGCGGCGAGGGCGCGATGCAGGTGTGCGCCGCGTACGAGGGCCAGATGGACAAGCTCGCCGCCAGGCTGGGCATGGACCCGGTCGAGCTGCGGATGCGCAACGTCATGGCCACCGGCGATCTGCTGCCCACCGGGCAGACCGTCACCTGCCCCGCTCCCGTGGCCGAACTGCTGCACGCGGTGCGTCAGGCGCCCCTGCCTCCGCTGCCCGTCGAGGGCGAGGACGGCGCCCCGGGCCCGGAGGAGTGGCTGCTGCCCGGCGGCCCCGAGGGCGCCGGCGACCCGGGCGCGGTACGCCGCGGGATCGGCTTCGCGCTGGGCATGGTCCACATGCTGGGGGCGGAGGGAGCCGACGAGGTCTCCACGGCCACCGTGAAGGTCGACGGCCCCGTCGCCACGGTGATGTGCGCGGCCGTGGAGACGGGCCAGGGCTTCTCCACCCTCGCCCGGCAGATCGTCCAGGAGGTCCTCGGCGTCGAGGAGGTGCACGTCGTCTCCGTCGACACCGACCAGCCCCCGGCCGGACCGGGCGCGCGCGGGCGCCACACCTGGGTCTCGGGCGGCGCGGTGGAACGGGCCGCCAAGATGGTCCGCACCCAGCTCCTCCAGCCGCTGGCCGCGAAGTTCGGGATGTCCACAGAGCTGCTGACCGTCGCGGACGGGAAGATCACCTCCTACGACGGAGTGCTCAGCACCACCGTCGCCGAGGCGCTGGAGGGCAAGGAGCTGTGGGCCACCGCCCAGTGCCGCCCCCACCCCACCGAGCCGCTGGACGACACCGGTCAGGGCGACGCCTTCGTCAGCCTGGCCTTCGCCGCCGTCCGGGCCGTGGTGGACGTGGACGTGGAGCTGGGCACGGTCCGGGTGGTGGAGATGGCCGTGGCCCAGGACGTGGGCCGGGTCCTCAACCCCCAGCAGCTGCGCGCCCGGATCGAGGCGGGCGTCACCCAGGGCGTCGGCGCGGCCCTCACCGAGCATCTGAGGGTCTCGCGCGGTGTGGTGCGCCACCCCGACCTGACGGCCTATCCGCTGCCGACCGCGCTGGACGTCCCGGACATCCAGATCGTGAAGCTGGTCGAGGAGCGGGACGTGGTCGCGCCCTTCGGGGCGAAGTCGGTCAGCGCGGTGCCGGTGGTGGTCTCCCCGGCGGCGGTGGCGGCGGCGGTGCGCGCGGCGACCGGCCGCCCGGTCAACCGGCTGCCGATCCGCCCGCAGGCCGCGGTGGCCGGCCCGTGACCTCCCGCAGGCCCCCGTCCTGTCGGCCCGTACTGTCCGCCTGTCCGGAGCCCCGCCCTGTTCCCCCGCTCCCGGCCCTGCTCAGTTCCGGGGGCGGGGGAACAGGGCGGGGGATGCCTGGGTGAGGCTGGCGCCGGTGTGCGCGTCGCGGCGCACCGGCTCGGGGCCGTACCAGTCCAGGCACATCACGGTCGCGTCGTCCTTCAGCTCGCCCCTGTTGGCGTCCAGGACGGCCATGGTCAGGATCTGGGTCGCCTCGCGGGGATGGAGCCCCTGGGTGTCCTTGAGCAGAGCGGGCAGGTCGACGAGCCGGGAGCGGCGGTCCAGCATCCCGTCGGTGAGGATGACCAGCCGGTCGCCCGGCCGCAGCTCCGTCTCCTGCACCTCGTACGGGCGCCGCGTCTGGACCCCGAAGGGCAGGTTCACCCGCAGCCCGACCTCCTCCACCCGGCCGTCCCGCAGCCGCAGGGGCCAGGGGTGGCCCGCGTTGACGAGCGTGATCCGGCCCTCGCGCAGGCCCACCCGCAGCAGCAGCCCCGTCGCCATGGCGCCGCCGCTGTGGTCGAGCATGGCCTGGTGGGCCCGCCGCGCCTGCTCGGTCAGGTCGCAGCCCGCGCGGCGCGCGCCCCGCAGGGCGCCGACCAGCAGGGTGGCGAGCATGGCGGCGTTCACCTCGTGGCCCATGGCGTCGGTGACGGACAGGTGCAGGGTGTCGCGGTCCAGGGCGTAGTCGAAGGTGTCGCCGCCGACGTTGCCCGCCGGCTCCAGCGCCCCGGCCACAGCGAACTGCGCGGCCTCGCACGACAGGGAGGAGGGCAGCAGATTGTGCTGGATCTCGGCGGCCAGGCTGAGCGGGGCGGTCCGCTGCCCCCACTGGTAGAGATCGGTGAAGCGCTGGTTGGCGATGACGATGTAGGCCAGCGTGTGCGCGGCCCGGCTGATCTCCCGCAGCGTTCTGCGGTCCGGGTCCGCCGGGACACGCACCTCCAGCAGGCCGATGGAGTCCCCGCGATTGGTGACCGGGGCGATCACCCGCTGCCCGCCGTCCCCGTCGACGGAGTCCGCCAGCCGCAGCCGCTGGGTGCGGATCACATCGCCGTAGACGGTCCCGAACAGCGGAACGGTCTCCGTGCTCTCGCCCGCCCCCACCTCTCCCGCCGTGCTCATCCGCACCACCGACTGCCGTGCCAGGTCGGTGATGAGGAACGACACCGAGGTCGCGCCGAAGCGCCGCTTGAGCTCCCGGGCCACCACGTCGACGGACTCCACCGGCGACGCGGCCTCCGCCGCCGCCAGGATCCCCGTGCGGGTGCCCCGTTCGGTGTCGTACTCGACCGTCATCGTCAACTCCCCTCGCCGGAACGCGCTCGTTCCGGGCCGTCGTGGGCGCGCTCCGGACCTCCACCCCGGACTCCGCACCTGTCAAGGTCCGCTTCCGTGCCTTCTGTGGTCCGTATGCCCCGGCTTTCGGTTTCAGTGCGTGCGGCGGTCGCGGGGCGGGCCGTGTGCGCGCCGCCCGAGCGGCCGGACCGCCCGGGAAGGTACTTCCTCCGACCGATGGAGGACTCCTCCCGAGGACCTGGATCCGGAAGACGAGCCGGTCAAAGCCTTGCGACAGGTGCCAGTGTCGGTGACGGGCCTTACTGTGAGCACATGACCGCACTCGACGACGAGCTCGACGGCCCCTCGGGCGCAGACCTCGGCGCAGTGGCCCCCATCACCTCCGTCCTCACTCCGGTGCCCATGCCCGAGGCGGATGGCGGAGTGCTGGGCCGCGCCTACCGGGCGCTGACCCTGGGCATCGTCTCCGTCGTCCTCCTCATCGCCTTCGAGGCGACCGCCGTCGGCACGGCCATGCCCGTGGCGGCCGACCGGCTCGACGGGGTGTCGCTGTACGCCTTCGCCTTCTCCGCGTACTTCACCACCAGCCTGCTGGGCATGGTCGCCGCCGGCCAGTGGTGCGACCGCGGCGGGCCGACGGCCCCGCTGGCCGCCGGGATCGGGGCCTTCGCCACCGGGCTGCTGCTGTCGGGCACGGCGGCGCAGATGTGGGTCTTCGTCCTCGGCCGCGCGGTGCAGGGCGTCGGCGGCGGGCTGGTGATCGTCGCGCTGTACGTCACCGTCAGCCGTGCCTACCCCGAGCGGCTGCGGCCCACGGTGATGGCCGCCTTCGCGGCCTCCTGGGTGATCCCGGCCGTCGTCGGGCCGCTGATCGCCGGCACGGTCACCGAGCAGCTCGGCTGGCGCTGGGTGTTCCTGGGCATTCCCGCCCTGGCCGTCCTGCCCATCGCGGCCATGCTGCCGCCTCTGCGGCGGGCCGCCTCGGGGCCACCGCCCGGCGGGGCGAGGCCGCTGGACAGGCGGCTGATGCGGCTGGCGGTGGCGGTGTCGCTGGGGGCCGGACTGCTCCAGTACGCCGGCCAGGACCCGCGCTGGGTCTCCCTGGTCCCCGCCGCGGCCGGCGCGGCCCTGATGGTCCCGGGCGCACTCGGACTGCTGCCGCGCGGTACGTTCCGCGCCGCGCGCGGGCTGCCGACGGTGGTGCTGATGCGCGGCATCGCGGCGGGGGCGTTCATCGTCGCGGAGAGCTTCGTGCCGCTGATGCTGGTGAGCCAGCGCGGGCTGTCGGTGACGATGGCCGGCCTCTCCCTCGCGGCGGGCGGCGCGACCTGGGCGCTGGGCTCCTTCCTCCAGTCCCGGCCGTTCGCCGAGGCGCACCGGGAACGGCTGGTGCGGTACGGCATGGTGCTGGTGACGGCGGGGATCGCGGCCACACCGATGGTGCTGCTGGAGTCCGTGCCGGTGTGGACGGCGGCGGTCGCGCAGGCGGTGGGCTGCTTCGGGATGGGCGTGGTGATCTCGTCCACGAGCGTGCTGCTGCTGAAGCTGTCCAAGCCGGACGAGGCGGGCGCCAACTCCGCCGCCCTCCAGCTGAGCGACGGACTGTCCAACATCGTGCTGCTCGCCGCCTGCGGCGCGCTCTTCGCGGGACTGGGCGGCGGCGCGGTGTCGGCGGCGCACGGCGCGGAGGAGGCGGCGGGCGCCGTCTCGGCCTCCCACCCGGCGGCGTTCGTGGCGGTCTACCTCCCGGCGGCGGCGGTCGCCCTGGCGGGCGCCCTGGTGGCGGGGCGGCTGCGGGCGGAGAGGTAGTCGGTACCAAAGGGGTGTCACCCGATGGTGCCGTTCTGGCATGGCCATGAATCTCCGCCTCGACAATGACCGCACCGAAGCTCTCAGGAGGCAGGCTGGGCTGGAAGGGCGCGGCATGCATGCCATAGTGCTCCGAGCGGTGGACGGCTACCTGGCGCGGAACGCACGTGAGGCCATGGTCCGCGAGACGGCGAAGCGGGAAGCGGCCAAGTGGCACGAGCTCATGGAGCGGCTCAGGTGACCTTCTTCCACCTCACGGCCGAGGAGGTCCTGGCCGTTGCCGAGCACGCGTGCGGCGACATGTGTGTGGTGGTACGCGACATCGGGCTGCTCGAGTCGGCGGCGCACCGCCCCTCGGCTTCGATGTTCGGGACCGAGGCGTGTGCGGACCTGTTCGACAAAGCGGCCGCGCTCCTTCAGTCCCTGGCGATCGCCCCCCGCTCGCCGACGGCGACAAGCGGACGGTGTGACTGTCGTGCGTGACCTTCCTGTCGCTGAACGGGGAGCGGCCGCGCCCCGACATCGGCGCCGCGGAGGAGTTGGTGATCGCGGTGGCGACCGGGGAGCTTGAGGCTGTCAAGTTGACCGGCGAGCGGCTGCGCCTGCTCCGGGACACCGGCGATCTGTGACGTGGACCGCACCCCGGTCCGCCGTCCGGGATGTCACCCGGATGGCGGACCGGGCGCCCCGGTAGTCTGACGCGGTTGCCGATCGCCGACCCAGTTCAGCGGAGACCGTGACTACCACGACCACGTCCCAACACCTCTCGCCCGCGTTCCCCGGCCGCGCCCCTTGGGGCACGGCGGGCAAGCTGCGCGCCTGGCAGCAGGCCGCGATGGACTCGTACATCGAGAAGCAGCCGCGCGACTTCCTCGCCGTCGCGACCCCGGGCGCCGGAAAGACGACCTTCGCCCTCACCCTGGCCTCCTGGCTGCTGCACCACCACGTCGTCCAGCAGGTGACGGTCGTCGCGCCGACCGAGCACCTGAAGAAGCAGTGGGCCGAGGCGGCGGCGAGAGTGGGCGTCAAACTGGACCCCGAGTACAGCGCGGGCCCGCTGGGCCGGGAGTACCACGGAGTGGCGGTGACCTACGCCGGCGTCGGGGTGCGCCCGATGCTGCACCGCAACCGCTGCGAGCAGCGCAAGACGCTGGTCATCCTGGACGAGATCCACCACGCCGGCGACACCCGCTCCTGGGGCGAGGCGTGCTTCGAGGCCTTCGAGCCGGCCACCCGCCGCCTGGCCCTGACCGGTACACCCTTCCGCTCGGACACCAACCCCATCCCGTTCGTCGCCTACGCCGAGGACGGCGAGGGGATCCGCCGCTCGGTGGCCGACTACACCTACGGCTACGGCAAGGCGCTGGACGACGGCGTCGTGCGCCCGGTGATCTTCCTGTCCTACAGCGGCAACATGCGCTGGCGCAGCAAGGCGGGCGACGAGCTGGAGGCCAGGCTCGGCGAGCCGATGACCAAGGACGCGATCTCCCAGGCGTGGCGCACCGCGCTCGACCCGCGCGGTGACTGGATGCCCAGTGTGCTGCGCGCGGCCGACACCCGGCTGTCGGAGGTCCGCAAGGCGATCCCGGACGCGGGCGGGCTGGTGATCGCCGCCGACCAGGACTCGGCGCGCGCCTACGCCGGGCTGATCCGCGAGATCACCGGCAGCGCCGCGACCGTCGTGCTCTCCGACGACGCCGGCGCCTCCGGGCGGATCGATGAGTTCAGCCGGAGCGACGACCGCTGGATGGTGGCGGTGCGCATGGTGTCCGAGGGCGTGGATGTCCCCCGCCTGGCGGTCGGGGTCTACGCCACGACCATCTCCACGCCGCTGTTCTTCGCCCAGGCCGTCGGCCGCTTCGTGCGCTCCCGGCGGCGCGGCGAGACCGCCTCGGTCTTCCTGCCGACCATCCCCATGCTGCTGGGCTTCGCGCACGAGATGGAGGTCGAGCGCGACCACGTCCTGGACAAGCCCAAGAAGGGCGGGGAGGACGCCGACCCGTACGCGGAGGAGACCGACCTCCTCAAGGAGGCCGAGCGGCAGCAGGACGAGGACACCGGCGAGCAGGACCAGCTGCCCTTCGAGGCACTGGAGTCGGACGCGGTCTTCGACCGGGTGATGTACGACGGCGCCGAGTTCGGGATGCAGGCCCACCCCGGCAGCGAGGAGGAGCAGGACTACCTGGGCATCCCCGGACTGCTGGAACCGGACCAGGTGCAGATGCTGCTCCAGAAGCGGCAGGCGCGGCAGATCGCGCACAGTCGCCGCAGGCCGGACGCCGAGGCCGACCTGCTGGAGACGCCCGCCGAGAAACGCCCGGTGGTCACGCACAAGGAGATGCTGGAGATGCGCCGGCAGCTCAACTCGCTGGTCGGTGCGTACTCCCACCAGAGCGGCAAGCCGCACGGGGTGGTCCACACCGAGCTGCGCCGGGTCTGCGGCGGCCCGCCCACCGCCGAGGCGACGGCCGGGCAGCTTCAGCAGCGGATCGCCAAGGTGCGCGAATGGGCCACCCGGATGCGGTGACGCCGGCGGAGCACGGAAGAGGACGCGCGGGGGCGCGGACGCGATCGCGTCCGCGCCCCCCCCCCCCCCCCCCCCCCCCCCCCCCCCGTCCCGTACCGCCCGTTAGGCGCCATGAGCGCCGATGTGTGCGTCTGTGCGCTGTGCGCATGGATGTGGGAGCGTGTGCACGCCCGGCCCGCGCCGCTGTGACCTGCTGCTGTACGCAATGCGGATAAACCAGGCCACTCGCGCTCGGATTCTGGACAGAGTCTTCCGGACGGCGGACGGGATCGCTAGGTTCGCGTCACGCACACGCCCCGTGGCTCCGTCGCCTCGGAGCGCAGCCGGTGCGGCCCGCCAAGCGACCGGCGGCTCGCAGGGAACAGCACACGCGCTGCCGACGGGACCGGCGGCGCACCTCCCGGAGCGAAGTCGTCGGCACACAACCGAGGAGGGGGCGTCGTGACCGCGGAGACATCTCAGACGCTCGACCGGGGACTGCGCGTCCTCAAGCTGCTCGCCGACACCGACCACGGCCTGACCGTCACCGAGCTCTCCGTCAGGCTCGGGGTCAACCGGACGGTCGTCTACCGACTGCTCGCCACGCTGGAACAGCACTCCCTGGTACGCCGGGACCTGGGCGGCCGGGCCCGTGTCGGGCTCGGGGTACTCAGGCTGGGCCGGCAGGTCCACCCGCTGGTGCGCGAGGCGGCCCTGCCGGCGCTGCGGGCGCTGGCCGATGACGTGGGCGCCACCGCGCACCTGACGCTGGTCGACGGCAACGAGGCCCTGGCCGTCGCGGTCGTCGAGCCGACCTGGACCGACTACCACGTCGCCTACCGCACCGGCTTCCGTCATCCGCTCGACAAGGGCGCGGCGGGGCGCGCGATCCTGGCCGGGCGTCGCCCGGGCCCGGAACTGGAGGAGGGCTGCGTCCTCACCCGCGGTGAGCTGGAGGCCGGCGCCTGCGGCGCCGCCGCCCCGCTGCTGGGCGTGAACGGCATCGAGGGCAGCGTCGGCGTGGTGATGCTGTCGGACTCGGTGCCGCGGAAGGTGGGGCCCCGTGTGGCGCAGGCGGCTCAGGACGTCGCCGACTTCCTCCGCTAGCGGCTCTAGCGGCTCGGCTCCGCCCGACTCCGCGCTCGGAGCGGCGGTGAACTAGATTCGCACCCATGCCGGCACTGTCCTCCCGTGTGTCCTCCCGTACCCGGGTCCTCGCGATCTGCGGGACGCTCGTCGCGGCGCTGCTCGCGGTCGCCGCGCTCGCCCCGCTGCCGTTCTCGGTCGCCCAGCCCGGGGTCACCGCGGACGTCCTGGGCGAGTACCGGGGCAGGCAGGTCATCACCGTCGACGGGGCCGGCGACCCAGGCGGCGGCGATCCCGGGGCGGGCGGGCCGGAGGGCCGACTGCTGGCGACCACCATCGCGGCGACGGCACCGGACACGACCGTGCGGCTGGCCGACGTGGTGGACGCCTGGTTCGACACCGACCGCGCCGTGATGCCGCGCGACTCGGTCTACCCGGTCGGCGACGACGCCGAGGAGATCGAGGAGCACACCACCGCCCAGATGGAGGAGTCGCAGACGGAGGCGGTGGCGGCCGCGCTGCGCCGGCTGGGCATGTCCGAGGACGAGGTGGAGGTCGAACTGCGGCTCGCGGATGTCGGCGGCCCCAGTGCCGGGCTGGTGTTCGCCCTCGGAGTCGTCGACGAGATCGACGACGGCGACCTCACCGGCGGCCGTACGATCGCCGGCACCGGCACCATCACCGCACGCGGCGAGGTCGGGCCGGTCGGCGGCGTCCCCCTCAAGACCCAGGCGGCGGCGCGCGACGGTGCCACCGTCTTCCTGGTACCCGAGGCGGAGTGCGACGACGCGCGGACCGAACTTCCCGAGGGTATGCGCCTGGTACCCGTCACCACCCTGGAGGGCGCGCTGAAGGCGCTGAGGGCCCTGCGGGACGGCGGACGCGTACCGAGCTGCTGAACCGGGGGCCGCGGAGAGGCCCCCGCGCCCCGCGGGGTGAGGACGGAGACGGGCCGCGGGGGGGG
>NZ_JAJFAU010000145.1:0-2287 GCF_022614595.1 Streptomyces sp. CNQ085 | reverse complement strand
GCCCCGCCGTCAGGTGGGCGGGGCCGCGGGGGCGTGCGGGGGCCGTGTCAGGCACGGGGGCGGGGCTCAGAGGTTGCCGCGCCGCTCCTGCTCGCGCTCGATGGCCTCGAACAGGGCCTTGAAGTTCCCCTTGCCGAAGCCCATGGAGCCGTGGCGCTCGATCATCTCGAAGAACACCGTCGGGCGGTCCTGCACCGGCTTGGTGAAGATCTGCAGCAGGTAGCCGTCCTCGTCACGGTCGGCGAGGATCTTCAGCTCGCGCAGTTCCTCGATCGGCACCCGGGTCTCGCCGACCCACTCGCCCAGGGTGTCGTAGTAGGAGTCGGGGGTCTCCAGGAACCGCACGCCGGCGGCGCGCATGGCCCGCACCGTGGCGACGATGTCGTTGGTGGCGAGCGCGATGTGCTGCACCCCAGGGCCGCCGTAGAACTCCAGGTACTCGTCGATCTGGGACTTCTTCCTGGCGATCGCGGGCTCGTTGAGCGGGAACTTCACCTTGCGCCTGCCGTCGGCCACGACCTTGGACATCAGCGCGGAGTACTCGGTGGCGATGTCGTCGCCCACGAACTCCTTCATGTTGGTGAAGCCCATGACCTTGTTGTAGAAGGTCACCCATTCGTCCATCTTCCCCAGCTCGACGTTGCCGACGCAGTGGTCGACGGCCTGGAAGAAGCGGGGGCCGGGTTCGACGATGGGCTCCGCAGCGGTGAAGCCGGGCAGGTAGGGGCCGTCGTAGCCGGAGCGCTCCACCAGCGTGTGGCGGGTCTCGCCGTAGGTGGCGATGGCGGCCAGCACGACGGTGCCGTGCTCGTCCTTGACCTCGTAGGGCTCCTCCAGGCCGGTGGCGCCGTGCTCGATGGCGTAGGCGTACGCGGCCCGCGCGTCCGGCACCTCGATGGCCAGGTCCACCACGCCGTCGCCGTGTGCGGCGACATGCTCGGCGAGGAACCGGCCGCGCTCGGTGGCCGGCTTGATGACTGACGTGAGGACGAAGCGGGCGGAGCCCGACTCCAGGACGTAGGAGGCGGTTTCGCGGCTGCCGTTCTCGGGGCCGGAGTAGGCCACGAGCTTCATGCCGAAGGCCGTGGAGTAGTAGTGCGCGGCCTGCTTGGCGTTGCCCACGGCGAAGACGACCGCGTCCATCCCCTTCACCGGGAAGGGATCGGCCTGCCGGGCGGTGCTGGGGGTGCTGTGCGTGGTCTCAGTCATGGGCGCAGGCTCCCGCTGTTCCACAAGATGCGCAATAGTTCATGTGAAGCCTGAGCAATATGTACAGTAGACCTGCTGTCCGTCCGGACGATCTGTACAGTATGACCACCGGGAGGTCCGCATGGGCATCGACGAGCTGGACGGCCGGCTGCTGGAGCTCCTCGCCGCCGAACCGCGCATCGGCGTGCTGGAGGCGTCCCGTCGGCTGGGGGTGGCCCGGGGCACCGTGCAGGCGCGGCTGGACCGGCTGCAGGCCGGCGGGGTGATCCGCGGCTTCGGCCCCGACGTCGATCCCGCGGCCATCGGCTACCCGGTCACCGCCTTCGCCACACTGGAGATCCGGCAGGGGCAGGGCCGCGACGTACGGGCGCACCTGGCGACCGTCCCGGAGGTGCTGGAGCTGCACACCATCACTGGCCGCGGCGACATGCTCTGCCGTCTGGTGGCCCGCTCCAACGCCGATCTCCAGCGGGTGATCGACAAGGTGGTGGGGTTCGAGGGCATCGTGCGGGCCTCCACGGCCATCGTCATGGAGAACCCGGTGCCGCTGCGGATCGTCCCGCTGGTGCGCCAGGCGGCCGGAGACGCCGGCCGGCCCCCGTCCTGACGCCCGCCCCGCGGCCCCCGCACCCATGGGAACGGGCGTGATGCGTCCGGCGCGGCGCGTCCCGCACGGCGCGCCGCGGGCTCCCGGTGTCGCTGGATGGTGGCGGGGTCGCCGGTGGCCGGGGCGAGGAGCGTCCCGTCTCTGGTAGATGTGGAGCCAGCGCTCCCCGGTCTCGCCGCCGGACGGGGAGCGGCACACGCCACAGCGACGGCCGAGCAGATACGGGACCGGACACATGAGCGCCCCTCCGTCAGCATCCGCCAACGGCAGCCCGGGCCCGGGCTACTACCCCGATCCGTCCATTCCGGGATACATCCGCTACTGGAACGGCGCCGCGTGGGTGCCGGGGACGAGCCGTCCCGAGCCCCGCGAGGGCGAACCGGTGCCCGCGGCGCCCCCCGGCGTGGTGGTGCATGCCCCGCCCGCCGGACCCGCGGCCGGCTCCCCGGCGCCGACTGCGCCCTCCGCGCC
>NZ_JAJFAU010000144.1 GCF_022614595.1 Streptomyces sp. CNQ085 | reverse complement strand
GGGGCGCCCCGCCCGCTCAGGGCTTGGCTCCGCCCTCGACGCGCTTCTTCAGCCCGTCCAGAGCGCGGTCGATGATGACCTTCTCGGCCTTGCGCTTGATCATGCCGAGCATGGGGATCTTCACGTCCACGGTGAGCTGGTAGGTCACCTCGGTGCGGCTGCCGCCGTCGAGGGCCCGCAGGCGGTACACGCCGTCCAGGGTGCGCAGCATCTGCGACCTCACCAGGGACCAGCGGACCTCCTCGGGCCCGGCCCACTCATAGGCGAGGGTGTGCTCGTCCCGGATGGCCCCGGCGTCGAGCAACAGCCGTACCCGCTCGGCCCGGCCCCGGTCGTCGGTGGAGAGTACCTCGGCCTCCTTGACCTCGCCGGTCCACTCCGGGTAGCGCCCGAAGTCGGCGATCACCCCCATGACCTCGGCCGGTGCCGCCTCGACGATGATGCTCGACCTGGTGTGCTCGGCCATCCCTGTGGCTCCTCCGCGTTGCTGCGCAACGGCTCGTGGTCCGCCGCCGTCTGCGGGGGAAGGCTACCGCGCGCGGGTGCGACGGCCCGCCCGCCCCCGTACCCCGCCCGTGCTCGTCCGGCACTCGTCCGGCACTCGTCCGGCGCCGTCACCACTCCAGGACCCAGGGCCTGCCGGTGGCGTTGAAGTGGCCGACGTTAACGCACTCGGTCCGGCCGATCCGCGTGCGCCGCGCCAGGGGCTGATGGACGTGGCCGAAGAGCGCGTACCGGGACCGCACCGCGCGGACGGCCTCCAGCAGCGCCTCGCTGCCGCGCTCGAAGCGGCGGGCGACGGTGTCGTAGCACAACTCGGGCACCAGGGGCGGGATGTGGGAGCACAGCACGTCGACCTCGCCGAGGGCGGCGACCTTGGCCGCGTAGGTCTCCTCGTCGACCTCGAAGGGCGTGCGCATCGGGCTGGGCAGGCCGCCACCGACGAAGCCGAAGCGCAGCCCCCCGATGTCGGCCGTCCGCCCGTCCAGGACGGTGGTGCCCTCCCGGGCGTACTCGGGCCACAGCCCGGGGATGTCCACGTTGCCGTAGGTGGCGTACGTGGGGGCGGGGAAGGCGGCGAACAGTTCGGCGTACTGGCGGCGCACGGCCGCCTCCACCGCCCCCGCCCTGTCCACGTCGGCCCAGAGCCGGGCCGACAGCTCGTGGGCCTCGTCGAAGCGGCGCGCGGTGCGCAGCTCGATGTACCGGGTGGTGTTCCGCGCGCCGAAGAGGTCGGGGAAGATGCCGCGGGTGTGGTCGGCGTAGTCGATGAACAGCACGAGGTCGCCCAGGCAGACCAGCGCGTCCGCGCCCTCGCCGGCCGTGGCCAGGTCCCGGCTGTTGCCGTGTACGTCGCTCACCACATGGACTCGCATGGGACCACCCTAGAAGCTCGTGCCCCGGCGCGCGGACGGACCGCGCACACCCCCAGGACCTGCGTCTCCTTCGTGGCCGCCGGCCGCGTGGACTACCCTGCTGGGGACAGTCCCGTGGTGTGTGACGCACCGAACATCTCGGCACCACCCCCTATCCCGAGCCCCGTACCGGTGGGTAACGTCCGTGGCCGTCCACCCTCAAGACCCCTGTCTTGGGCCAGAGCCGGCGGAGGTCCGTTTCCCCGCGGATCCGCGGCGGCGCCGATGAGGAGCATCAGTCTTGCGCGAGTTCAGCCTTCCGGCCCTGTACGAGGTGCCCGCGGACGGAAATCTGACCGATCTCATCCGCCGCAACGCCGCACAGCACCCCGACCTCCCCGTCATCGCCCGCAAGGACGCCGAGGACGGCTGGGAGGACCTGACCGCCCGGGAGTTCCTGGCGGAGGTGCGGGCCACCGCCAAGGGCCTGATCGCGGCGGGCGTGCGTCCCGGCGACCGGATCGGCCTGATGTCGCGCACCCGCTACGAGTGGACGCTGCTGGACTTCGCCGTCTGGAGCGCCGGCGCGGTGACCGTGCCCATCTACGAGACCAGTTCGCCGGAGCAGATCCGGTGGATCCTCTCCGACTCCGGCGCGGTCGGCTGCGTCGTGGAGAGCGGCGCCCACGCCGCCGCGGTGGAGTCCGTACGGGACCGGCTGCCCGAGCTGGCCAACCTGTGGACCGTCGACGACGGCGCGGTGCGGAAACTGGCCGACTCCGGCACACAGGTCGCCGACGCGGTCCTGGACGAGCACAGCGGCGCCGCCGACGCCGACGCCCCGGCCACCATCGTCTACACCTCCGGCACCACCGGCCGCCCCAAGGGCTGCGTCCTGTCCCACCGGGCGTTCTTCGCCGACTGCGGCAACGTGGTCGAGCGGCTCAAGCCGCTGTTCATCCCCGGCGAGGGCTCGGTGCTGCTCTTCCTGCCGGTCGCCCACGTCTTCGGCCGCATGGTGCAGATCGCCGCCGTCATGGCGCCGATCCGGCTCGGTCTGAGCCCCGACATCAAGCGGCTCACCGACGACCTGGCCGGCTTCCGCCCGACGCTGGTCCTGGGCGTGCCCCGGGTGTTCGAGAAGGTCTACAACTCGGCACGGGCCAAGGCACGGGCCGAGGGCAAGGGAAGGATCTTCGACCGGGCCGCCGACACCGCGATCGCCTACAGCCGCGCGCTGGACACCCCCTCCGGGCCCTCGCTGGGCCTGAGGCTGAAGCACAGACTCTTCGACAAGCTGGTCTACGGCAAGCTGCGCGCGGTCCTCGGCGGCCGGGCCACCCACGCCATCTCCGGCGGCGCGGCGCTGGGCGAGCGACTGGGGCACTTCTACCGCGGCATCGGCTTCACCGTACTGGAGGGCTACGGGCTGACCGAGTCCTGCGCGCCCACCGCCTTCAACCCCTACGACCGCCCGAAGGTCGGCACGGTCGGACAGCCGCTGCCGGGCTCGACGGTCCGCATCGGCGATGACGGCGAGGTGCTGCTGTGCGGTGAGCACCTTTTCAGCGGCTACTGGAACAACGAGGCCGCCACCGCCGAGGCGATGGAGGACGGCTGGTTCCACACCGGTGACATCGGCACCCTCGACGAGGACGGCTATCTGACCATCACCGGCCGCAAGAAGGAGATCCTGGTGACGGCGGGCGGCAAGAACGTCGCCCCGGCCGTCATCGAGGACCGGATCCGGGCCCACGCCCTGGTCGCCGAGTGCATGGTGGTCGGCGACGGCCGCCCGTTCGTCGCCGCGCTGATCACGCTGGACGAGGAGTTCCTGCCCCGCTGGGCCGAGGAGCACGGCAAGTCCGGCCTGTCCAGGGAGCGGCTGCTGGAGGACCCCGAGCTGCTGGCGGCCGTCCAGCGAGCGGTGGACGACGGCAACGCGGCCGTCTCCCGGGCCGAGTCGGTGCGCAAGTTCCGCCTCCTCGCGGACCAGTTCACCGAGGAGTCGGGGCATCTGACGCCCTCGATGAAGCTCAAGCGCGGTGTGGTCGCCAGGGACTTCACGCGGGAGATCGAGGCGCTGTACGCGTAATGGGGCGTCCACCGCGTGGTGCGCGCGGGCACGTCGTTCGCCGTCCTTCCGGCACCTCACAGGGCGGTACGCCTAGAGCAGTGCCCGCAGCCGGTCGGCCAGCAGGTCCCAGCGCCAGCGCTCCTCGACCCACTGCCGGCCGCGCTCGCCCATCCGGCGTCGTAGTGCGGGGTCCTTGAGCAGGTTCACGATACGGTCGGCCGTCTCCTCGGCCGCCTCGCCGCCGGGGGCTCCACCGCGCACCACCCAGCCGGTCTCCCCGTCCAGCACGGCGTCGGGCGCGCCGCCGGAGTCCCCGGCGACAACCGGCAGACCGGTGGCCGACGCCTCCAGGTAGACGATGCCGAGCCCCTCCACGTCGAGCCCGCCGCGGCGGGTGCGGCAGGGCATGGCGAAGACGTCGCCCGCGCCGTAGTGGGCGGGCAGCTCCTCCCACGGCACCGCACCGGTGAAGCGCACCGAGCCGGCCACCCCGGTCTCCCGTGCCAGCCTCCGCAGCGCCCCCTCGTACGGCCCGCCGCCGACGACCAGCAGCACCGCCTCGGGGACCTCGGCCAGGATCCGCGGCATGGCGCGGATGAGAGTGTCCTGGCCCTTGCGCGGCACCAGCCGCGAGACGCACACCACCACCGGCCGTCCGGCCAGGCCCAGCCGCTCCCGTACCGCGTCGCCGCCGGAACCGGGGTGGAAGGTCTTCTCGTCGACGCCCGGCGGCAGATGGACCATCCGCGCGGCCGCCTTCCCGGTGAGCGCGGCGGCTATCCGGGAGCGGGTGTACTCGCCGAGGTAGGTGAGGGTGTCGGTGCCCTCACCGACGCGCCGCAGCAGCTGCCGCGCCGCGGGCAGCCGGGCCCAGCCCGCCTCGTGGCCGTGGGTGGTCGCCACCAGCCGCCGCGCTCCCGCCCGTCGCAGCGCGGGGGCCATCAGCCCCAGCGGTGCCGCCGCCCCGAACCACACCGACGCGCAGCCGTGTTCGCGCAGGAGCGAGGTCGCTCGGCGCGTCACGCGCGGGGTCGGCAGCAGCATGGTCGTGGAGTCACGGACGACGGTGAAGGGCTGCTCCGCGTCGAAGCGCGCGGTGGCCTCGGCGCCCTCCCGGCCGCGCTTCCAGGCCGAGGCGTAGACGACGACCCGCTCCGGGTCCAGCCGCAGCGCCATGCTGTGCAGGAATGCCTGGATACCGCCGGGCCGGGGCGGGAAGTCGTTGGTGACGATCAGGGTCTTGTCCATCGCCGCCGACAGTACCCGCTGCCCCCGGGGGCCCGGTCGGCACCCGGTACGGTCGGTCCATGCGCCTTCTGATCGCGGCCTGGGCCGCCACCCGGACCGTGGTGCTCCTGTGCGTGTTCAAGGTGATCACGGTACCGGGACCGGACGTCACCAGTGATGTGTCGGTGATCTACCAGGGCTGGTACCGGGTGCTGAGCACCGGTGTCTTCCCGTCGGACGACGTCACCTGGCAGTACCCGCCCGCCGCGGCGCTGGCGATCCTCTCCCCCGCGCTGCTGCCCTTCCTGGAGTACCCGGCGGCGTTCTACGTGCTGGCCTGTGCCGCCGACGCCGCCGCGTTCGGGCTGCTGCTGCACGCCTCCCGGCGCGGTGCCGGGAGGGAGGGGAGCCGCGGCCGCGCGGGCGCGTGGGTGTGGGTGGCCGGGGTGCCGCTGCTGGGCCCGACGGTGTACGCCCGCTACGACCTGATGGTCACCGCCGTCGCGGTCGCCGCGCTGCTGGCACTGTCCCGCGGCCCGCGCACGGCCGGGGCGCTGGCGGCCTTCGGCGCGCTGCTGAAGGTGTGGCCCGCGCTGCTGCTGGTGGGCACGCCGCGCGGGCGCGTCACCCGTGCCGTGTGGTGCGCGGCAGCGACGGCGGCCCTGGTGCTGACCGCCGTGTTCGCCGCCGCCATGCCCGGTGCGCTGGACTTCCTCACCCACCAGCGCGACCGCGGCACCGAGGTCGAGTCGGTGGGCGCCCTGGTCTTCCACGTGGCGCGGCACTTCGGCTGGGAGGGCCGGGTGCTGCTGAACTACGGCTCGGTGGAGTTCCTGGGCCCGTACGTGGACGTGGTGAGCGCCGCGGCGCTGCTGTGCACCGCCGCCGCCTTCGGCTGGCTGCTGCGGTGGCGGCTGCGCGCGGTGGAGTGGACGGCGAGCACCGCGGCGGACGCCGCGTTCGCCGCGGTGCTGCTGTTCACCGTCACCAGCCGGGTCATCAGTCCGCAGTACATGGTCTGGCTGGTGGGCCTGGCCGCGGTGTCGGTGACGCTGCGCACCGGGCGGCAGGGGCCGCCCGCCGTGCTGGTGGTCGTGGCGACAGGGGTGACGCTGCTGGAGTTCCCCCTCAACTTCGGCAGCGTGGTGGCGAGCGACGCCCTGGGCATCACGCTGCTGGTGGTGCGCAACGGGCTGCTGGTGGCCGCCGCTGTGCTGTCCTGCGCCCGGCTGTGGCGCACGACGGTGACCGAGCCCCTGCGCCGCGCGGAGCCGGCGGCCGGGCGCGTCGGCGGGGACGGGCCCGGGGAGGGGGCCGGAGCGCCACGGCGGGAGGGCGGGCTGTTGCCCCGGTGACGGGTCCCGCGGCGAGGGGCCCCGCGGCGCGGCGCCCGTGAGGACGGCCGTACGCGCTAGCGCCGCCCGCCCAGCTCCCGCCGCAGGTACTCGCGCCAGCGCGCGGTGAGCCCGTCCATACCGGTGCCGAGCACCTCGCGGACCACCGGGTCCATGCCGCCGCCGGCCCGGCCCACCGCCAGGTACAGCTCGACCAGCTTCTCCTCGCCCCACCTGTGCGCCACCATCCGGCACAGCAGCCAGCCGCTCTCGTAGGAGCGGGCGAGCCGGTCGGCGTCCCCGGCGAAGGCGAACTCCTCGTCCGTCGGCAGCCTCCGGGGGGTCCGGCCCTCGCGGACGGCCTCGGTCAGCACGGGGGCGATCCTCCCGGGCGGGCGCTCCACCCCCCGGTAGGCGACCCAGTCGGCGAAGCCCTCCGACAGCCACAGCGGGGTGGACTCGGTGGTGTGCTCGCGGGTGGCCACGTGGGTGACCTCATGGGTCATGACGATCCGCCGCCCCTCCTCGCCCAGCAGCCGGTAGGCCTCCGGGTTGACCACGATCCGCTCCGCGGGCGTCCGGCCCCGGCCGCCCGCCTCCCCGGTGGTGACGGCTGCGATGCCCCGGTAGGAGGAGGGCGGGCCGCCCAGGAGGTCGGCCATCCGCTCCAGTGTGGCGGGGGCCTGGACCAGCACCCGGCGCGGCCAGGGACGCGGCCAGGCGTCGTCGGCGCCGGGGACCGCGCGGTCGGCGTCGTCGGCCAGCGCGCGCAGTTCGGTTTCCGGACGGCCGACCCCCAGCACCAGGCTCCGTCCACCGCGCACGACGGTCATCTCTCCCTGTTCCCAGAGCTGCCGGGTGCCGCGGCGGCCGCCGGAGGCGTCGGCGCCGTCGGAGGAGACGTACCAGCGGCCCTTCCGCTCGGTCAGGGTCAGGTACTCCACGTCCCGTACCGGTACGGGGTCGTAGCCCTCGATCCGGTAGCGCAGTTCGGCACGGACCGCGACCCGCCGGGCGCCCGCTCCCCGGTCCCCGCCGCTCCCGCCGTCCGCGTCCGGCGGGAGCGGGAAGGCGTCGTCGCCGGTGGCGGTGACGCGGTAGGACCAGTGGTCGACCGGCAGCCGGAGGAGGTTGCCGAACACCGTGCTCTGAGCGTCCCGGTAGCCGTCCGCGCGGGGATCGACGGTGGCCAGGTATGCCTCGCGGTCACCGGTGAGCACCGCCTCGGCCTGGCGGTCCAGTACCGCCTGGAGCACTCCGCGCTCCGCGGCGCCGTCCTCCGCCCGTTCCACGCAGCCCGGCTGGAACGCCAGCAGCCCGGCCACCAGTACGGCCGTCACGGGCACCCTCCGCCACCTCCGCGTCACACCGACGATCGTACGGCCCCGGTGCGGGGCGCGCGGCCGACCGGGAGCGGACGAGGGGGAACGACGGGGTCAGGGGCGGACCACGGCGGCGACCGGCATCATCCCGACCGGGTCGTACCGCACCCGCGCTCCGGGGCGGGGAGCGTGGATCACCTGTCCGCCGCCGACGTACATCCCCACATGGCTGGCGTCCGACCGGTAGACGACCAGGTCGCCGGGGAGCGCCCGCTCCAGCGGCACGTGCCGCCCGGCGTGCAGCTGCCCCTGCGAGGTGCGCGGCAGGGAGACGCCCGCCCGGCCGTACGCCCAGGAGGTGAGGCCGGAGCAGTCGAAGGAGCCGGGGCCGGCCTGGCCCCAGGCGTACGGTGCGCCGATCGCCCCGCGGGCCGCGGCGACCGCCGCGGCGGCGCGCGACGAGGGGGACGGCTCCACCGGCGCACCGGGATGCCCGGCGCCGCGCGAGTCGTGCCCGCGGGTGGCGCGCTCCCCGGGCGGGAGCCGGTTGAGCAGCCGCTGGGCGGCCGCGAGCTTGCGCTGCACGGTCTCGCGGTGCTCGCCCAGGGCCTCGCGCCTGCGCCGCAGTTCGGCGAGTTTCCCGCCCGCCTCGGCGCGCTGTTGCTCCAGCGCGCGCACCGCGCCGCGGAACGCCTTGAGCCTGGCAGCCTGGCGGTTGTTGATCCGGTCGAGGGCGGCGGCCTTGGCGAGGTACTCCTCCGGCCCTTCGGACAGGAGCAGCGCGAGGGCCGGGTCGACGCCGCCGGAACGGTACTGCGCGCTCGCCAGGGAGCCCAGGTCCCCGCGCATCCGGTTGACCCTGGCCTGGTCGCGTGCGGCTCCGTCCTGGGCCCGTTCCACCTGCTCGCGCAGTTCCTCCACGCGTTCGGAAGCCGTGTTGTAGCGCTCGGTGGCCCGTTCCGCGTCGGCGTAGAGACGGTCCACGCGCGCGCTCAGCGCGGCCGGGGCCGTCCCGTCCGCGGGATCGGCTCCCGCCGGGGCCGCGGTCAGCACCGCCGCCGCGCCCGCGGCGGCGGACAGTGCGGTGACCCTGATGCCCAGCCCGGACAGGCCGGAGGGCGGGACGCGCCGGCGGGAGCCGGGACGGCGGGGGGCGTGTCGGGACGAAGGCTGCGAGACCACGGCGGGACCGCTCTCCCTTCCGCTTCGGTGGACGGTGGCCGCCGACAGTAGCCGCAGCGGCACGCTCCGTTCACCAACCGCCGCTCCGCCCGTTCCCGTGTCCCCGCCTCCCGCGCGGAAGAGTGCCGCGGGCCGGAGCCGGCCCCCCGCCAGGTCAGAGCCGAGGTCTGGGCCGGATCAGCGGCGGGGCCCGGAGGCGGGCAGAGAAAAGCCTCCTCCGCCGGGATTCATCCGCACGGAGGAGGCCGATAGGCCGGGGTGACGGCCGGTCAGACGCGCACGCCGAACATGAACGGCATGTTGTTGATCGACTCGTAGCGCACGTTGGCGCCCGTCCTGGGAGCGTGCAGCACCTGCCCGTTGCCGGCGTAGAAGCCGACGTGGTGCAGGTCGCCGTAGAAGATGACCAGGTCGCCCGGGGCGAGCTGACTCTGGGAGTAGATCCTGGTGCCCGCGTTGGCCTGGGCCTGCGAGGTGCGCGGCAGGGAGACGCCCGCCTGGCTGTACGCCCAGGAGGTGAGGCCGGAGCAGTCGAAGGAGTTGGGGCCGGTGGCGCCCCAGACGTAGGGCGTCCCGATCTTGGACTGGGCGGCCCGGAGGGCGGCGGCGGCCCGCTGGCTGGCGGAGGCCGAGCTGCCGAGTTCCACACGGGCGGCGGAGTCGCGGCTGGCGCGGGTCTCCTCGGCCGCCATCTCCCGGCGCTCCTCGGCGGTGAGGGTGTTGAGGAGCTGGCGCGCCTCGGCGAGCTTGCCCTGGACCTTCTTCTTCTTGTCCTCGAGCTCCTTGCGGGTGTCCTCCAGATTCTTCAGCTTCTCGGATGCCTCCTCGCGCTGCTGCGAGAGCGTCCGCTGCTTGGTCTGGATCTTCTTCAGCGCGCCGGCCTGCTTGCTGCCGAGCTGGTCGAGCGCGGAGGCCTTGGCGAGGTAGTCGTCGGGGTCGGAGGAGAGGAACAGCTGCAGGGACGGGTCGAGGCCGCCGCTGCGGTACTGGGCCGTGGCCATCGAACCGAGGCTGTCGCGCAGGTCGTTCAGCTCTCCCTGACCGCGTGCGACGCTGTCCTGGAGATTGCCGACCTGCTTCTGCAGCTTCTCCTGCTTCTCCTTGGCGCCGTTGTACTTCTCGGTGGCGTGCTCGGCCTCTTCGTAGAGCTTGTCGACCTTGGCCTTGACCTCTTCTTTGGTGGGCTTGGGGTCGGCCTGGGCCGTCTGGGAGGTGAGTGCGACCGCCGCCGCTGCGGTCGCGGTGAGCACGGTCACCCGTGTGCGGTTCGGCTGCTTGGGTCGACGGTGGGACGCCACTGGGGCGAGCTCCTTCTTCCTCAGCCGCCTGCCAGGAGTGACCCGGAGGCCACCCGGCTCCGCGATGAGCGCCGCGGATTCGGCGGTTCCTCCGCTGTCGCCCCGGTTGGGCGATCAACTGCGCAGAGGTTCGGGCCAGACACTAGCCATGCGCGGTGATCGCTTCAAATCCTCATAGGAAAAATCTCGCCCGTCGGCCACATCCTTTACCATCACCCCACTGTCGGCGACCACCGTCTGACGCTGAGTACCACTACGGACGGACATTCCGGACAGGCGCGGAAAGGTGACACGGCGTCGGACACGGGCCGGGCGGTGCGCCGGAGGCGGTTCGGAAGCGGTTCGGGTGCGGCTCCGGCGCGACTCAGGTACGGCCGAGCCTCCGCAGCAGCAGCAGCGAGGCCACCGGACGGGCTCCGGCCGCGGCCACGCCGTCGGCCACCTCCCGGTCGGCGGAGACGACGACCACCGGACGGCCGGGCGGCTCGGCGCGCACCAGACGCCGGATCAACTCGTCGGCGGTCTGTCCGGGTTTGCTGAACAGCACCCGCACCCCCCGCGGCGGCGCCAGCAGCACCGGGGCCGCCAGCTCCGCTCCGTCGAAGACACAGGTCACCTCGGCGCCCGTCTGGGCCGCCAGGCCCGCCAGTCCGCCCAGCAGCCGCAGCCGCTGTTTCTCCAGGGGCAGCGACGGGTAGCCGGTCTTGGTGACGTTGTAGCCGTCCACCACCAGATGCGACTGAGGCAGCGCCAGCAACTGGTCGAGCAGTGCGGGGTCCTCCTCGGACAGGGCGCGCCGGGCGATGTCCTTCGGTGTCATCCGGCCCGGCTCGACCGCGTCCACGGTCTCGGCCGGGCGGTGCGTAGCCGGCGGCAGGGCGAGTTCTCGCCGCAGCCCCTGGGCGGCGTCCAGCACCGTGTCCAGCAGCAGCCGCAGGCGCATGTCCTCCACGCTGCGCCCCTCCCGGACCGCGCGGCGGCCGGCCTCCAGGGCCGCCTCCGCCTCCCCCAGCCGCGACCGCAGCCGGCGCGCCTCGCCCTCCGCGGCGGCCTTCTCCGCGGCGGCGGCGGCCCGCACCTCCTCCAGCTCGGCCCGGGCCTTGCGCGCCGCGGCCTCGCCGCGCTTGACGTCACTGAGCGCGCTGCGCAGCCTGCGGTTCAGTGAGTCGGCCTCCTTACGGGCGGCCTCCAGCTCCGAGCGGAGCCCTTCGGTGTGGGTGCGCTCGGCCGCCCGGGCCCGCGCCAGTTCCTCACGGAGCCGGGCCAGTTCCCGTTCGGCCTCTTCCTCGGCGCGTTCGGCCTGCGCCCGCTGAGCCTCCTCACCCGCGGCGGCGACGAGTTTGGCCCAGCCCTCCGGCCGCAGCACATAGGCGACCGCGGCCACGTCCACGGGATCGGCGGCGGCCGGGAGCGTACCGCCCCGGACGGACTCGGCCAGCTCCGGCAGCGCCTCGCACAGCCGGTCGGCGATGCGCTGCCGGAAGGCCGGGGCGCTCTCCAGCGCCGCGGCCATCGCGTTGCCCGCGAACCTGACCCGACGCTGGGGGGTGAAACGGGCGTACTGCCGCAGGGGGACGGGGAGTTCGGCGACGGTGAGGCCGCCGAGCGCGTCGCCCGTCAGCGCCACCACCCGGCGGCGCACCTTCTCTGGCAGCGGGCGGTCGAGCGCCTCCTGGTCCGGCTCACCCGGTCCGCGCTCACCGCCCGTCCGTTCCACCACGGTTCACACCCGCCCGTCGTCACACCTGAGCGCTGGAGCTGGGGCGTTCCACCAGCTCGACCTGGTCCACCGCGTTGCACCAGCGGCAGCGCACCGCCTCGATCGTCTCACTGAGCACCTCACGCTCCTCGACCCTCGGCTCCCCCGCCAGGTCCAGGTGGACGTACTCCACCACCTTGCTGGAGCGCGTCACATCGAAGCGGGTGAGATTGCCGCACATCGTGCAGCGCCACCGCGTGCCCTCGTTCGGTCGGGGAACCGGCATCGTCTTCCGTCCTCTCCTCGTCTTCCCGTGCCGCCGGCGCGTCCACTGCCGCGCCGTCCGGGCCCTGCCGTCGTCGTCCTGCCGTCGTCGTCCTGCCGTCGTCCTGTCGTTCTGCCGTCTCCGGCGCCCGGGTACCCCGGACGGCGGAGGTGTCTCCGTGGTGCGCGCACCCCGGGCGCTCGGCCGGGGGTGTTCCCGCAACCCTACGGCCTGCCGGCCACCGGGCGCGCCGCGGCGGAGAGCCGTATCCGAGCCGACACCGTCCGCGTAAGGGGAGGACCGCCCCCTCTCCGGGGTGACCCTCCCCTCCCCCGCGCCCGCGGGCCCGGCACCGGCGGCGGGCTACAGTGAACAGGCCAGCTCCGCCGGTGGTGGGACCACGAGAGCGCGAGGCCCGCCGGGGCACCGCCGCGGTCCCTCCCCGAAGAAGGGAAAGCCGTGATCACCTCGATCGTGCTCATCAGGACCAGCACCGACCGCATCCCGGAGATCGCCGAGCAGATCGCCGCGCTGGAGGGGGTCAGCGAGGTCTACTCGGTAACCGGGGCCCACGATCTGATCGCCATGGTGCGGGTGGCCCGGCACGACGATCTCGCGGAGGTCATCCCGGGCCGCATCAGCAAGGTCCCCGGCGTGGAGTCCACCGAGACCCACATCGCCTTCCGGACCTACTCCCAGCACGACCTGGAGGCCGCCTTCGCCATCGGGCTCGACTCCTGAGCCCCGCGGCGGCCCGGGGCCGCCG
>NZ_JAJFAU010000143.1 GCF_022614595.1 Streptomyces sp. CNQ085 | reverse complement strand
TTCCGGGCCATCGCGACCCGCTTCGACAAACTCGCCAGCCGCTACCGGGCCGGACTCCACCTCGCCGCACTCGTCCTCTGGCTCCGCGAACCCAGACAAGATCATTTGTCAGACAGAACCTAGCGCGACCATGCCATGGTCGTCTGACGCGTCGGGCAAACGGAGGGAACCACTGTGCGCTGGAAGAGGAAACTGGCTGTGCTGCTGATGGGCGTGTGCCTGGCGGTGGGCCCGCAGGCCGGACCGGCCGCGGCCATCGTCGGAGGAGAGGAGGCGAATCCCCGTCGCCATCAGTTCATGGCCGGCCTGATCGACGTCGAGCGGATGAGCCTGTTCTGCGGGGCGACGCTGATCTCCCCCAGGTATGTGCTGACCGCCGCACACTGCGTTGACCGCAGATCTGTGCAACGGGTAGGGGTTCTGCTGGGCGATCACGACCACAGCACGGGAAGTGAAACCCAGGCCACGCGGTTGGTCCGGGTCGAGGACATCGTGGTTCACGAGAACTACGCCCCCGACACCAAGGCGAACAACATCGCCTTGGTGCGACTCATGGAGCCAGTGCAGACGAGCTGGGAGATCGATGTGGCTTACCTGCCCTGGGAACACGCGCCCGACAGCTTCGACAACGTCGTCGTGGTGGCTATGGGCTGGGGCGCCCTCAGTTTCGGCGGCCCGGTGAGCAGCGTCCTGCAGAATGCCGAACTCGACACGATGACCAATGCCGAGTGCGTCGACCGGGACGGGCCGTATGTCACTTCCGGCAGCATCTGCACCTACGCACCGGGCCGGGGCCCCTGTACGTACGACGACGGCGGCCCTGTTATCCACTACGTCGAGCGCAACGCCGATCACCCCGTCCTGGTCGGCGTCATCTCCCACGGCAGGGGCTGCGCCGGCAGCAGCCCCGACGTGAACACCCGCGTCTCCTCCTACCTGGAATGGATTCTCCGGAACACCCCCGGCGCCGTCTACGCGACGAGGCCGAGTTAGGCCGGCTCCTGGCGATGACATCGCTGTCCGCCACCCGTCACGGGACCGCCGCATGACCGTGGCCGCGCGGGACCGCCGACCGGGTGGCGGCACGGGGAGCGGCGGCCGGACGGTCAACCGGTCCGGCATCTCCCGACGGCGGGCAGGGTCCACACCGTGGTCCGCGGCCACCGCACGGTTTCTCATGGGTCCGCACGACCCCCGGAGACCGTGCGGTGGCCGTACGCGTTTCCAGCCGGGTCCACCAGCGAGATCGCGGAACCGGACTGGAGTACCGCCTGGACGGCCCTACCGGACGAGACGGTCGAACGCCCCGGCCTTCGCACCCCGGACGAGGGCGCGGAAGGCGGCGCGGTCGGTGGTGAGGACGCGGCCGGGGTCGGTGCTCTCGCGGACGGCTATGCCGTCGCCGTCATCGGCGGCCACCTCCACGCAGTTGTTGCCGCCCGCTTCGGAGAAGGACGACTTGGTCCAGACGAGTTCGGACACGGACGGCACCTCTCACAGGTCTCTGACGATCGCGCTGATGAAGTCCCTCGACGCTCCGGGTGACAGAGCCGCTTCCTCGATCAGGTCCAACCGGCTGCGAAAGTGGGCCAGTTGCGTCGGGGAGTCGATGAACACCGCGCCGGTGGGCGAGTCCATGTGCACGGTATCAAGGCGCGGGTTCGGCGCGTCGGCGTAGAGCACGGAGTCTCCGGCCATGGGGAACCCACCTGTCCGGAACGGGATCACGAGGAAGGTGACGTTGTCGCGCTCCCCGTCCTCCAGCAGACGGCTGAGCTGTGCGCGGGCGGTCGTCCTTCCGCCGAACCGCATCCTCAGCGCGGCCTCGTGGATCACGCCCACGTACGGGAGCGCCCTGTCGCCGGTGACCACGGACTGCCTGGCCAGACGGTGGGCCACGCGCAGTTCCACCTCAAGGCGCGGCAGCGGTGGCACGAGGAGTTCGAAGATCGCCCTCGCGTGGTCCTCGGTGTGGAACAGGCCCGGAAGGTGTGCGGTCTGTACGGTGCGCAGCCGCACCGCGTAGTGCTCGACCTCGGACACGTCGAGGAAGTCCGGCGGAACCTTGCCGCGGTACTCCTCCCACCAGTGGGTCCTCCGGCCTCCGGTCATCTCGGCCAGGGTGTCGATGAGTGCCTGGTCGGCACATTCGTAGATGCTGGCCAGGCGGCGCAGGCGCTCCTCGCTGATGCCGAAGCGGCCCGCCTCGATATTGGAGATCATCGTCCGGTTCGTCCCCAGCAAGCCGGCCGCGGTCTCCGCGGACATGCCGACCTCTTCGCGCAGTCGTCGCAGTTCGGCGCCGAAGCGGCGCTGGCGGATGGTCGGGGTCTGCCTTGGTGCCATGTGCCTTCTCCTTGTCCGCGCACAGTCTGGCGATGTCCGGAGCGCCGGTCCACGCGATCAACAAGGGTTAACTCGTTCTGATTAGTTTGGTAGCACCCGTTATGAGATCGGCTCTACGGTGAAGCCCGCCAAACGCGCCGCACCGCCGAGCGCGCGGCGGAAGCGCACCGTGCGGCCTGCCCGGGAGGGCGCACGGCAGGCCACCGCCCCGTGTACCGGCCGCCCGGCGGCGCGACCAGCCCTCACACCCCACCGGAGGACCGCGTGAGCACGCCACCGTTCCCGAAGCCGATCCCGTTCGCCGAACCCTGGGAGTACGAACTGCGCTTCCCCCGCGACCCGCGCGGCCCGGGGATCGCCAGAAGGACCCTGCGGGCCGTCCTGGCCGCGCACGGGCTGCCCGAACTGGCCGGCCGGGCGGAACTGCTGACCTCGGAGCTGGCCACCAACTCCGTCAGGTACGGCGAGCACGCCGCCGCCGTGACGCTGCGGTGGCTCCATCCCGTCCTGCGGGTCAGCGTGTGGGACGCCGGGCCCGGCGGGGTGCCCGCGCCGCCCTCGTCCCCGCCGCCTCCCGACCGGGAGGGCGGGCGCGGGCTGCTCATCCTCGACGTGCTCGCCGACCGCTGGGGCGACTGCCCGGCCGGGGGCGGACCCGCCGGACCGGGCGGCAGGACCGTCTGGTTCGAACTGCTCTGGGGCGGGCCTCCGCCTCCGTCCGCCCTGGTGCCCGCCGCCTGACGGAGCGGCGGGCGCGGTGCACCGGGTGCTCCCGCGGTCGGCGCTCGCGTGTTCTCCGGCCGGGGCCTGCCCGGTGCGGCATCGGTTGTGATCAGGCGGAGTGCGGGGAACACTGACCAATCGGAGTAACCGGGCGGATCGCCTGAACCGTGTGCGGCCGTCCCGTCACCCAGCGACACGGAGGTGCCCATGGGAGCCAGGAATCCGTCCGACTCCGAGCTCTCCCGGAACCGCGCCGCCCTCGCGCACAGGGCGCGGTACGCACTCGCCCACCCCGGACGCGTCCCCGCCCATCTGCGGCGGACCGCCCGGGACGCCTGGCTGCGGGCGAGGTACCGCGGCGACCACATCGGTTACTACCGGGCGGTGATGGCCTCCGACGCCGCCCGCAGCCCCGAGGCGGCGGTCGGCGGCCGGCCGTCGTACGAGCGCTGGCTGGCCCTCGGGCAGATGCAGTTCGACTACCTGATGGAGCACGGACTGAGGCCGGACGACCGGATGCTGGAGATCGGCTGCGGCAACCTGCGGGCAGGCCGGCTGTTCATCGACCACCTGGAGCCTGGCCACTACCACGGCATCGACATCTCGCCCGACATCCTGATCGAGGCCAAACGGACCGTGGTGCGCCACGGGCTCCAGGACAAGCTGCCCCATCTGACGATCGCCGACGACCTGACCTTCGACTTCCTGCCGGAGAACCACTTCACGGTCGTCCACGCCCACAGCGTCTTCTCCCACTCGCCGCTGGAGGTCATCGACCAGTGCCTGGAGAACGTGGGGAGGGTCCTCGCGCCGGGCGGCTTCTTCGACTTCACCTTCGACCGCACCGAGGGCCGTGAGCACCACGTGCTGCGCGAGGACTTCTACTACCGTACCGAGACGCTGACCGGCCTCGCGGCCGGCCACGGCCTGGAGGCCCGTCTCATGGACGACTGGGAGCGGCGCCCGCACGGCCAGTCCAAGATCCGCGTCACCCGCCCGGCGCCCGACCGGGCGGCAGCGGGTGGCGCTGAACCGGAGCGCAGCCCCGTGTAGCGCGCCCCGGCGCGGACGGGGGCGCGGTTCACGGCGCGGGAGCCGGGTCCCCCGCTCCCGCGCCGTCCGTGTCACTCGTCCCGCCTGCGCCGGCTCCGCGCGGGTCCTCGCCCGAGAGCAGGGTGCCCAGGCCCTCGCGGGTGGCGGCCACCACCACGCGGTCGCCGGCCGTCAGCACGTAGCCGTCGTGCAGCCGCCAGGCGAGATCGCCGGTGAGGGTGTAGGTGCGGGCGCCGGAGGTGAGGGAGCCCAGATCGGCGCGGCGGCGGTCGGGCGGGGCGGTGTCCAGGGCCAGGATCCGCCAGGAGCCGGGACGGAACGCCTCGCCGACGGTGCGGCCCTCCAGCAGCCGGTTGCCCTCCACCGAGACCGCGGCGAAGACCAGCACCCGGCGGCCCACGGGTATGGCGCCCAGCACCTGACGCCCCATCATGGCGCCAGCGAAGGCCGGGGCTGCCAGCGCCGAGACGCTGCGGCTGCGGGTCTGCGCGCCGGGGTAGGTGTCGCGCAGCGTGCGGTAGACGGTGGCGGCGAACTCGTCGTCGAACAGGCGCATCACCACCCGCAGACCG
The DNA here is from genome assembly GCF_022614595.1 of Streptomyces sp. CNQ085. Classification (GTDB taxonomy): domain Bacteria; phylum Actinomycetota; class Actinomycetes; order Streptomycetales; family Streptomycetaceae; genus Streptomyces. The sequence goes on along the minus strand of NZ_JAJFAU010000143.1, from coordinate 7,907 downwards.
GGGTTGACCTGACGGGCGTAGAGCGTGGCCTCCAGGTTGGTGCCGCTGTCGCTGGTCAGTGCCAGCAGGGCGCGGCTACGCGCTATCCCCGCCTCCTCCAGCACTCCGCCCTCGGTGACGTCGGCGATCAGGGTCGGCACCCGGCGGGCGCGGGCGGTGGCGATGCCGCGGGCCTCGGCATCGCGCTCGATGCACACCACGGGGATGCCCAGTTCCAGCAGCTGGTCCAGCACACGGGTGCCGACCTTGCCCAGCCCCAGCAGGACGATGTGCTTCTCGATACCGGGCGGCGGGGGCGGCAGGGCGGCCGCCCTGCGGAAGGTGCCGTAGCTCTCCAGCACGACGGCGAACATCAGCGGCAGCAGCGCGGTGCCCGCCAGCCCGCCCAGCAGTTGCAGGACCTGTTCCCCGGTGCCGCCCTCCAGTTCGGGCTCGTTGATGGACATCACGTTGAGCAGGGTGATGTAGGCGGCGTGCAGCGGCGTCTCACGGGTGACGTACCAGTTCGCGGCCGCGAGCAGGACGACCACCGCGGTGAGCCCGAGCAGGGCGGCCCGCAGTTTCCGGGAGAAGAAGCTGCCCACCGGCAGTCTCGGAACCCGGGGGGCCGGGGTGCCGGCTTGACCGGGGCGGCGGGTGATCGCCTCCAGGACGACGGTGCCGCGCTCGTCGGGCAGGCCCTCCAGCTCGCGCGGGTCGGGCAGCAGCACGGGACCGTCGTGGTCCTCGGGGTCGGCGTAGACGTCGCCCTCGTCGGAGTCCGGCGCGTCGGGCAGCAGGGCCAGGGTGCACAGCGGGGCGCGGCGGCCGGCGGTGCCTACGGTGCGCTCCTTGGCCCGCAGCAGCAGCCCGCCGGCGTGGACGACCTTGCTGCTGCCGACCACGGCCGCCGCCACCATGGAGGGGGCGGCGGTGTCCGCGTCGGACAGGACGGTGGTGGAGGCGTCCACGACCCTCTGGTCCAGGCCGGGGATGCGGGCGGTGATGGTCCGGTCGAGCAGGTCCTCCAGGTAGCGGCCCAGTGTCCGGTTGAACATCCGGATGACCAGGCGCAGTTCGGGGTTGATGCGACGGGCGCGCAGGGCGGTGTGGATGTTGATCTGGTCGTCGCCGGAGGTCAGCGCCAGCGCGGCGGCGTGCTCGACGCCCGCCTCCCGCAGCGCCTCGTCGTCGGGTGCCTGGGCCTCCACCGCCCGTACGTCCAGGCGCCGGTCGCCGACCAGCGCGGCGATCTGCGGGCCCTGGTCGCCGCCGCGCAGCGAGGGCAGGACGACGGTGACCCGCTGGCCGTAGACGGTGGCGAGTTCGCGCACCAGCCGCTGCGACAGCGAGTTGTCGCCGCACACGACCATGTGGCCCGGGCGTCCGCCCCCCCGCCGGCGGCCGGCCTGCGGGGGAACGGCGGGAACGGGAACGGCGGGGACGGGAACGGCGGCGGGCGCGGAGGGCTCCGGCCGAGGGGGCTGCGGTACGGAAGCGGCCATGGGACCTGATTCGACCACGCCCGCCGCGGTGGACGGCACCATTCCCGCCACCGGGGGCGGCGGATGGGACGATGTGCGCATGGGAACGCATGTGATCACCGGGGCGGGCTCCGGCATCGGGGCCGAGATCGCCGAGCGTCTTCGGGAGCGGGGCGAGGAGCTGTGGCTTCCGGCGCGGAACGCGGGCCGCGCCAGGGAACTGGCCGAGCGCTTCCCCGGCGCCCGCACCCTCGTCGCGGACCTGGCCGAGCCCGAGCGGCTGTCGTGGGCGCTGTCCCACCAGGAGCTGCCGGAGCGGGTGGACTCGCTGCTGCACGTCGCCGGGGTGGTGGACCTGGGGAGGATCGGGGAGCTGACGCCGAAGGTCTGGAACGCCACCCTGGCGGTCAACCTCGTCGGCCCGGCCGAGCTGACCCGGCTGCTGCTGCCGCAGCTCCGCCCGGCCCACGGCCACGTGGTCTTCGTCAACTCCGGCGCGGGCCTGAACGCCAACGCCGACTGGGGCGCGTACGCGGCCAGCAAGCACGGGCTGAAGGCGCTCGCCGACTCGCTGCGCGCGGAGGAGGGCGGCGCGGGGGTGCGGGTGACCTCCGTCTACCCGGGCCGCACCGCCACGCCCATGCAGGCCAGGGTGCACCGGCAGGAGGGCAGGGAGTATGACCCGGCGCGCTGGATCCCCCCGTCCGCGGTGGCGACCGCCGTCCTCACCGCCCTCGATCTGCCCGCGGGCTCGGAGATCACCGACCTGAGGGTGAGGCCGTCGGCGTGAGGGAGCACGTGTGGGGCAAGGGGGCCGCGACCGGCGTCGGGTCGATGCCCGGCACCGACGCCCGGGAGGCCGCCAGGACCGTCACCGGCAGCCTGGAGCGCTTCCCGTATCTGCCGGAGCTGCCCGCGCGCGGGCCGGGCGCCGACATGATCGGGCGGACGGCCGGGCTGCTGGCGGAGCTGTACGTCCGCCTGGAGCCGAGCGGCTGGCGGGTGGGCGACGCACCCGGGCGCGACACCCGGCGGGCCCGGTCCTGGCTCGGGGAGGACCTGGACGCGCTGGAGGAGTTCACCCAGGGCCACACCGGGGCGCTGAAGGTATCGGCCGTCGGGCCGTGGACGCTGGCGGCCTCGCTGGAGCGCCGCGGCGGCGAGGCGATGCTCGGCGACGCGGGCGCCTGCCGCTATCTGGCCGAGTCCCTGGCAGAGGGGCTGGGCACCCATCTGGCCGAGGTGCGGCGCAGGGTACCGGGGGCCCGGGTCGTCCTCCAGCTCGACGAGCCGTCGCTGACGGCGGTGCTGCTGGGCAGGGTGTCCACCGCCAGCGGCTACCGCACCCATCCGGCTGTGGACCGGGGCGTGGCCGAGGGGGCGCTGCGGCAGGTGGTCGAAGCGGCCCGGGAGGCGGTGGAGGGGGGCTCCGTGGTGGTGCACTCCTGCGCTCCGGGGGTGCCCTTCGGGCTGCTGCGCAGGACGGGCGCGGACGGGATCTCCTTCGACCTCTCGCTGCTCACCGAACGTGACGACGAGGCGGTCGGGGAGGCGGTCGAAGCGGGTACGGCGCTGTTCGCCGGGGCGGTCCCGGCGGTGGAGCCGGACTCGAGCGCGCTGTCAGACCCTGCCGGTAGCGTCATGGACGTCAGGACGCTGTGGCGCAGGCTGGGGCTGTCTCCGGAACTGCTGGCGCGATCGGTGGTCGTCACGCCCGCCTGCGGTCTGGCGGGCGCCTCGCCGGCCTACGCGCGGGCCGCGCTCGCGCACTGTGTCCGGGCCGCACGCTCACTCGCGAACGACCCTGATTAACAGGAGGCTTGACACATGGAGACGGTGAGCCCGGACAGTGAGGCGCGCGAGAGACACGCGCGGCTGGCCCAGGAGGTCGACGAGCACCGCTTCCGGTACTACGTGACGACACCGGTCATCAGCGACACCGAGTTCGACATCCTGATGCGCGAGCTCCAGGAGCTGGAGGCGAGGTACCCGGAGCTGGCCACGCCGGACTCGCCGACGCAGAAGGTGGCCGGCTCCTACGAGACGGAGTTCACCGCCGTACGGCACCGCGAGCGGATGCTGTCGCTGGACAACGCCTTCGATGACGAGGAGCTGGACTCCTGGGCCGACCGGGTCGCGCGCGAACTGGGCGGCTTGCCGTACCACTTCCTGTGCGAGCTGAAGGTGGACGGGCTCGCGGTCAACCTGACGTACGAGCACGGCAGGCTGACGCGCGCCGCGACCCGCGGCGACGGCCGCACCGGGGAGGACATCACGCCCAACGTCCGTACCATCGCGCAGATCCCCGAGCGGCTGAAGGGGGAGCGCGTCCCGGACCTGGTGGAGATCCGCGGCGAGGTCTTCATCCCCATGGAGCGCTTCGAGGAGCTGAACGCGCGGCTGGTCGAGGCGGGCAAGCCGGCGTTCGCCAACCCCCGCAACGCGGCGGCCGGTTCGCTGCGGCAGAAGGACCCCAAGGTCACCGCGGAGCGCCCGCTGCACATGGTGGTGCACGGCATCGGCGCCCGCGAGGGCCTCGATGTCGACCGGCTCTCGCACGCCTACGGGCTGTTGCGCGAGTGGGGCCTGCCGACCGCCGCGCACAACAGGGTGGCCGGTTCCATCGGCGAGGTGCGGGAGTTCATCGCGCACCACGGCGCCAACCGGCACTCGGTGGAGCACGAGATCGACGGGGTCGTCGTCAAGCTGGACGAGATCCCCCTCCAGGGGCGGCTGGGCTCCACCTCGCGGGCGCCGCGCTGGGCGATCGCCTGGAAGTACCCGCCGGAGGAGGTCAACACCAGGCTGCTGGACATCAAGGTGAGCATCGGCCGCACCGGGCGGGCCACGCCGTTCGCCGTGGTGGAGCCGGTGACGGTGGCCGGCTCGGAGGTGGAGTTCGCCACCCTGCACAACCAGGACGTGGTCAGGACCAAGGGCGTGCTGATCGGGGACACCGTCGCGCTGCGCAAGGCGGGTGACGTCATCCCCGAGATCCTGGGCCCCGTCGCCGATCTGAGGGACGGCAGCGAGCGGGAGTTCGTGATGCCCGCCGAGTGCCCCGAGTGCGGCACCGGGCTGAAGCCGGCCAAGGAGGGGGACGTCGACCTGCGCTGCCCCAACGCCCGCTCCTGTCCGGGCCAGCTGCGTGAGCGGCTCTACTACCTCGCGGGGCGCAAGTGCCTGGACATCGAGCACTTCGGGTACGTGGCGGCGACCGCGCTGACGCAGCCGCTGGAGCCGGCCGCACCGCCGCTGCGGGACGAGGGGGACCTGTTCGACCTCACCGTCGAGCAGCTGCTGCCCATCAGGACCTACGTGCTGGATCCGGACAGCGGCCTGCCCAAGCGGGATCCGGGGACGGGGGAGGAGAAGGTCGTCACTTTCTTCGCCAACCTCAGGGGCGAGCCGAAGAAGAACACGCTGGCGATGCTGGAGAACATCCAGGCGGCCAAGGAGCGCCCGCTGGCCAGGGTCATCGCGGGACTGTCGATCCGTCACGTCGGCCCGGTCGCGGCCGAGGCGCTGGCCAGGGAGTTCCGTTCGCTGGACCGGATCGCCGATGCCTCCGAGGAGGAACTGGCGGCCACCGAGGGGGTCGGCCCGACCATCGCGGCCTCGCTCAAGGCATGGTTCGCCCAGGAGTGGCACCGCGAGATCGTCGGGAAGTGGCGGGCGGCCGGCGTCCGGATGGAGGAGGAGGGCGGCGCCGAGGAGGGGCCGCGCCCGCTGGAGGGGGTCACGGTGGTGGTCACCGGGACCCTGCGGTCGTACACGCGGGATGGCGCAAAAGAGGCGCTGCAGAGCCTGGGAGCAAAAGTGACCGGTTCTGTTTCAAAGAAGACCGGTTTTGTTGTGGCGGGCGACAGTCCTGGATCGAAGTATGACAAGGCCGTGCAGTTGAAGGTCCCGATCCTGGACGACGCCGGTCTCGCCGTCCTCCTGGAACGGGGGCCCGACGCCGCGCGACAGGCCGCGGTCACTCCCGCCGAGCCCGACGCCGAGTCGCCCGCCGGATGACGGATCGTCGGCGGTGGTGGCGGTGCCATCGCCAAGTCCTTTGCCGGGCAATGCCTTTGACTGAGTGATGAGGAGAGGCTGCGCGGCGCTTATCAGACGGACGCGATCGACCGGTCGGCATTCGGGCAACCCCGATCGATCACTGCCCAGCCGGCCGCCCGCGCCCTACTGTTGACGGGGTGCGCCTGCCGTGGCGTGGGCACCGACGGCTGTGAGAGGGACGCGCATGCAGCACAAACCCCGGGGCCGGGGACAGCAGTGGCTCCGCCACGAGCGGCCTCGACCGACCGCCGCCCCGCCGGGGCCGCAGCGCGTCACCTCCCCGGATGCCTCCGGGCTCTCCCGCGCGGTCCTGGCGGTCGCCGCCGCCGTCCTGGCCGCTGTGATCCACCAGGCGGTCTCCGAAGGGCACGCCCTCTTCCCCGGCGGCACGGCGGGCTGGTCCTTCGCCATCCTCACCGGCCTCATCGTCGGCCACCTGGTCGCCCTCGGCCGTGACCGCTGGTGGGGCGGCACCGGCTCCGGCGCCGCCCTCACCCTGGCCATCCTGCTGCTGTACGGCTGGATCCCGGCCGTCCTGGTCAGCCTCGCGGTGGTGGTCCTGGTCGGTGCGGCCCGACGGCACCGCTGGCGCCAGGCGCTGCGGCACGGCGCGGTGGACATCCTCGGCATCGGCACCGCGGCGCTGTGCCTGGCGGCCTTCGGCGTGAACCCCTCCGTGGGGGACCCCTGGCGCCCGGCCGCCTGGAGCCCGTACGCGCTGCCCGAGGTCTTCCTGGCCGCCGCCGCCTACCTGCTCGTCACCCGGACCCTGCTGTGGTGCATCCTGGCCCCGCGCCGGGGGGAGCTGCCCACCGTCGCCCGCACCGCCCTGGTGCGGCAGGGCCTGGTCGTTCTCGCACTGCCGGCCATCTCGCCGCTGATCGTGGTCGTCGCCGTCCACATGCCGCTGCTGCTGCCGCTGTTCTCCGTGCCGCTGGTCGCGCTGGACTCCGCCCTGTGGATCGCCCGCGCCCGCGCCGAGGAGCGGCTGCGCGATCCCCTCACCGGGCTCGCCAACCGTCAGTGGCTGCTGGAACGCACCTGGTCCGCCCTGGACGAGGCCGACCGGATGGGCGCCCGCTCCGCTCTCGTCCTCATCGACCTCGACCGCTTCCGGTCGGTCAACGACACGCTCGGCCACCTGGCGGGCGACCGGCTGCTGCTGCAGATCGCGGACCGGTTGCGGGCCGCGCTGCCCCGGGGCGCCGAGGTGGCCCGGCTCGGCGGCGACGAGTTCGCCGTACTGCTCCCCCTCGCCGACTCGCCCACCAGCGCACAGCGCATCGCCCGTGCCCTCGTCTCCGCCCTCGGTACGCCGCTGGACCTGGACGGGCTGACCCTGGAACTGGAGGCCAGCGCGGGGGTCGCGGTCTTCCCCGACCACGCCGGCGAGGCGGAGGGCCTGCTGCGCCGTGCCGACGTCGCGATGTACCAGGCCAAACGCGACCGCAGCGGTGTGGAGGTGTACGAGGCCACCCGCGATGGCAACACACCCGACCGGCTGGGCCTGCTGGGGGACCTGCGCCGCGCCCTGGACGCGGGCGAGATAGAGCTGTACTACCAGCCCAAGGTCGCCTTCGACGGCTCCGTCTCGGGGCTGGAGGCACTGGTGCGCTGGGCGCATCCCGAGCGGGGCAGGGTGCCCCCGGACGAGTTCATCGCCATCGCGGAGTCCTCCGGCCTGATGCCGCGCCTGACCGACTACGTGCTGGAGACCGCGCTCGCCCAGGTCGCCCGCTGGCGCTCTTGGGGTCTGACCGTGCCTGTCGCGGTCAACGTCTCGCCCCGCGACGTCCACAGCCCCGGCTTCGCCGGATCGGTGGCGGCCCGGCTGGCCCGGCACGGCGTCCCGGCCGGGGCGCTCCACCTGGAGATCACCGAGCACGTCCTGCTGGAGGACCCGCAGCAGGCCGCGGACACCCTCGCCGCGCTCACCGGCCACGGTGTGCGGATGTCCCTGGACGACTTCGGTACCGGTTACTCCTCGCTGGTGCACCTGCGGAGACTGCCGGTGAGCGAGCTGAAGATCGACCGCTCCTTCGTGGCCCGCCTGGCGGTGGACACCGAGGACGCCGAGATCGTGCGCTGCACGGTGGACCTCGCGCACTCCCTCGGCCTGCTCGTCGTCGCCGAGGGCGTGGAGGACGACGAGACCTGGGAGCGCCTGCGCGACCTGGGCTGCGACGCCGTACAGGGCTGGCTGGTGTCGGCTGCGATGCCTCCCGCCGAGGCCACCGCCTGGCTGCGGGCGCGCGACGGGGCGCCGCCGCCGGTCGAGACGGCGCACCCCGCGCTGCCGGGGCCGGCCAGGAGGACCGTCCCGGGGCGCCGGGGACAGTCCGCGCGGTAGGGGCGCGGCACTCCGTCCGGGTGCCCGGCCGG
>NZ_JAJFAU010000142.1 GCF_022614595.1 Streptomyces sp. CNQ085 | reverse complement strand
GGACCACCCCCGGCGGGGTGGTCCGCGGTGGTCCTGGTTTTGCGGTCAGTGAAGGTGCAGGTCAGACGCGGTGGTCCGCGATGGTCCGCGACCCGGCGGATTGTCGGTGAACGATCCCCGGGCGGCGCCGGCGTTGTCGGAGGAGCGCAGTCCGAGGCCGGTGTAGGTGCGGATGCGGGACTCGCCGGTGCGAGGGCGCGTGAGGGTGAGCTGCGGAATGACAGAGAGCAGGTTGCGGCCGAACACCTGCTTCGTCCCCGGGCGGACGCCGTTGTCCTCGGCCCACTCCCGCCATACCGTCCACAGCACGTCCACGGGCACGGAACAGGCGGGGCCGGTGGTGCAGCGTTCGCGGACGAACGCCGATGTGGGTGAGGCGGTGTCCTGCATGGTGGTGACTGCCTCGCGGCTCGATGCCGGTTCGGTGATCCGTCCAGTGCGCTGAAGCCGTGCGAGTCCTTCCAGTGCCCAGTTCAGGATGCCGGGCATCTCGGCGGTGAGCCGGTCGAACAGGGTGGGGTCTTCCTTGCCCAGCCATGATGTGCGCATGCTGAGCAGGATGAACCGTCTGGCGATGACGCCGGAGGAGTCGCCGAAGTGCGGCAGCTCGTTGGACAGGACGACCAGCCGGGTCGGCAGTTTGCCGGTCCATACCGTGCGGTATTTGCGGTCGATGTCGATGGTGTCTTCACCGGAGATGGTCAGCAGCCGTTCGACTACTTGGCTGTTGTCGTTGCCGGACAGTCGGGCGTCGGAGATGACTGCGAGGGGTTTGCCGACCAGGGTCGACAGGCCGAAGTTCGTGCCGAGACCGGCGAGGGTGGGACCGGCAAGGTTCTCCCGTCCGACCAGCTCTTTGAGCACGCGGGCGATGGTGCCCTTGCCGGACCGGGAGGGGCCGACGATGAGCAGGATCTTCTGTTGGTCGGTGCGGCCGGACAGGACGTAGCCGAACCATTCCTGTAGCGCGGCGATGGCTTCGGGGTCCTTGGGCCAGACCTGTGCGAGGAACCGTTTCCAGGTGGGGGCGGTGGCGTGGGGGTCGTAGGCGAACGGTACGGAGACCAGGTTGAAGAACCCGGGGCCGTGCGGCAGGAGGGCCCGGTCCCGGATGCGTAGCAACCCGTTGGCACAGGCCACGATGGTGCCGTGGTCCTGCCCGGTGTCGCCCTGGTCGTCGATCCAGGCGGGGGCGTCGGTGTCGGTGGGCAGGAGGGTGATGGCCCCGAGGGCGTCAAGCAGGTTGCCGATTTTCTGTTTGGTCGGTGCCCAGTCGCGGTTTTCGGGCTGGCCGTCTTTGCCGGGGGTCTGGTAGACCGTGTGCTCAAGTCGGGTGTACATGGCGGCGCGGATCTGGGCTTCGTCCGTCTCGCGCCAGCAAGCGCCGTTCCAGCGCATCCACGATGCCCGCCAGCGTCGGCACACAAGCTGTCCGTCCTCGGTCTGCCAGTCGGGCAGGAGGCGGCGGGCAACGGCCAGGGGGTTGGACGGCGGTGGCAGTTCCTCGGTGGCGGTGGGCTCGGTCATGCCGCGTGCCTCCCTTCTTGGGGGGTGCGGAGCGGGCAGGTGTCGTGGTGGGCGGTGTGGTCGGCGATCAGGGCGAGCACGCGGCGGTGTCCGACGGCGCTGCGGTCACGGCCGCACATGCACCGTGAGGTCGCGGTGGGTACGGCGCCCTTGGGCGCGCTGATGTGTAGCCACGCCACGGGGAACCGTCCGTCGCTCTGGCGCGGGTCAGGGCGAACAGCGGGAGGGACGCCCTTGCGGGCGGCGCCTTTCGGCTCGCCCACGGCCGGCCGGACGCTGCCCGGGTCGGCGGCGCGCGGGCCGGTCGGGGGGCCGGTGAGGCTCTTAGGAGGGGGAGGGTTGGTCATGCCGTCCGCCCGCGGGTCGGGTTGTGGGCGATGGACCAGTCCAGGCCCCGCCGGATCACGTCGTCGTAGTAGCGCTGTGGCTGTGTCGCGTTGCCCGCCGCCGCCTCCCTAAGAGCCTGCTCGACCTGGACGCGGGTGAGGTCGCCGGACGCGATCAGCCGTCCCAGGGCGCGAGCGGCCCGCAGCAGCGTGGCGTTACGGGTCCCGTCGGCGGCGGTGGCCACGTTCCGCACCTCGTTGGCGAGCGCTACATCCGCATACCGGCGGGATTGCCCCACCGTGGGGCCTGTAGGCGTCTGTGCGGGCTTGGGGGCCGGTTGCAGGATGCTCAGCAGCCATCCGGGCAACGGGGCGGCCACAGGGGCGCGCAGAGCTTCGTACGGTCCGATGGGGGTGGCGCTGCCCGCTGCGACGACGTACCCGCCGTGCGCGCGAGTGTCGACCAACGGACCGACGGTGCCCGCTGTGTTGGTCAGCCGGACCCCGGTGGGGGCGGTGAAGTACAGGTGCGTTCCGCCGCTCGCGGTCCGGGTCCGGTAGGTGGTGGGGACGGGGTGGCCGGCGCGCTCGCAGAGCGCTGCGAAGGTTGCCGCGCCGCTAGGCGCGTCCGAACTGCCCTTGTCCTTGGGCACGTCCAGGTCGACCACGGCCAGCCCGGACGGGCCGGTCGCGATACCGACGTTGAACGGCGCTTGTGACCAGGCGGCCCGGATGCGGTCCGGGCCGGTGGTGGCGCGCTGCTCCCACTTCAGATGGCCGGCCGCGCAGGGCCCGGTGCCGGTGCATGTCTTCTCGCCGTGCAGGGCGGGCCGCTTGGTGCCGGGCCGCAGGGGGAAGACGTGCCAGCCGCGTTCGGCGGCGTCCAGCGCTGCGGACAGCAGCGCGGATCGGGGGTCTTGGGTCATGCTGGAGGTCTCCAGTCCTGTTGAAGGGTGCTGGTGGGCAGGGGCGGCCCCGCGTCATTGGCGTGAGGTGGGGGCCGCCCTTGGCGTAGCTAGTGGAATCGGTTGGATGCGGGGTGCTGGTCGCACCAGTCCTCGGCGCACACCTTGTGGACCGGTTCGCGGTCGTGGCTGCGCATGGGGGTGGGCTTGCCGCAGAGCACGCACGGCAGGTCGCGGGAGGCGTCGAAGTGGCGGGCGTCCCGCCAGTCGAGAAACGCCATGACGACCCCGGCTCAACCGTGGAAGTGGTTGCGCTTGAAGACGGCCCGGCGGATGTTCACCGTGGCCCCGCCCTTGCCGCCGCCTGCTCCGAGGATCTGGACGGCGATCCAGCCGCCGAAGATGACGGCGGCGAGGATGATGAGCTGGCCGATGAACGCGGTCAGGGCGGCGATGAACGAGGTGAGCAGCAGCAGCCCGCCGCACACTGCGAGGAACCCGACGCCCCCGAGGGCGACGTTCACCGCGGTGCGGGAGACGGCCGGCTTGGCGGTGACCAGGGTGGGTTGCGGGTGGTCGATGGCGTAGCCGGTGACGATCCGGCCGTCGGGCAGGACGATGCTCGCCACCGCCGGAACCGTGCCCGGTTGCACCGGCACGATCGGCGCCGGCTGGACGACGACGGGCGGTATCGGGGTGGGCCGGTAGGCAGTCACGGCCCGCTCTGCAGGCCGGTGCTGGACGGGGTCGGGGTACATGCGGAATCCCTTCTGCTGCATGGTCGGGGAGGCAACGGCACCCCCTTCGGGGTGCCGTGTGGAGGGGTGTTCGGGGGTGTGACCTGCGCGCCTCCCCGCCTCCCTGAAATGATGTTTGCGCTGATCGGCGCGGGGAGGCGGGCTCGGGGAGGGGGTTGGGGAGTTCTCCCCGCCTCCCCGAGCCGGGCCGTGGTTCCTCCCCGCTACTGGGAGGCGGAAGCGGAACCGTCGGTGTCGCGGTTGGCGAGCGCGCGGGCCACGTCGTCGCGGCGGACGACCATGACCCCGTGGGACTTCTTCGGCTCTTCGCCGTGCTCTTCGAGTAGCCGCTTCAGCCGGCCGTTGTTCCACTCGCGGTAGACGGCTGTGTCCAGTGCGTGCAGCCGCTTGAGAACCTCATCCGTCCGCAGCCGTGCGGTGTCCCCGATGACGGCGGCGACGTCGGCGAGCGCATCCCGCTCCTCATCGCGGTCGATGGCGTGCAGGGTGGCGACGCCGTTGCGCAGGGCCTTGGCACGCTCCGCGATCTCGGCGGCGGGGTCGTCGTCGATGAAGTGGGTTCGCACGGTGATGGAGGACTGGCCGGTGGGGATGGTGATGCCGTCGGAGGCGACCACGAGGGTGCCTTTGTCCAGGCCCTGGCGCAGCAAGTTCGGTGCCGCGCCACCGTCGACGGCCTTGTCCCCGAGCGCCATGCGGGCCTGTGACTCGGTGCCCAGCACGAGGGAGGCGCGGGTGTGTGCGCCCTCGCGTACGACCTTGGGAAGGTTCTGGTCGGTGGGGTCCTGGGTGCCCTGCCACATCAGCACGTCGACCGCGCGGCCCTGGTTGTGCAGCTTGCGGACGGCCATGAAGTAGCGGGACGTGGCCTTGCTGCCGCCGTAGGGCCGCTTGTCCTCGCCCACGACCGGGCACATGAACGCCAACTGTGCTTCGTCTACCAGCACGATCAGCGGTTCGAACACGACGGCCGGGTCCTGCCGGCGTTCCTCGATCCGCCGGTTCATCTCCTCGACCGCGTCCTCGACCATCTCGGTTGCCTGGATCACGTGCTCATCCGAGGGTCCCTCGATGAGTACCTGCGCGATGCCGTCGAACATGGCCCAGTCGCCAATGCCTTTCAGGTCGGCGATCCAGAACTGCACCGACCGGTCCAGGGCCAGCCACAGGGCCAGGGCGCGCAGGGCGGCGGTCTTGCCCTGGTTGGACAGACCGGTGACGAGCAGGTGGCGCTGATACACGCTCAGCTCAGCGGCGTCCCCGCGCAGGTCCTGCCCCCACGGGGCCCGTCCGGTCTTGTAGTTCGCGGTCAGTGTCTCGTCGGTGACCAGCGGGGACGGGCCGATCGGCTCGTCCAGTGCGCCGGAGTCGGCGATCCACAGCCGCACGGTGCGGGCCGCTTGCGGGATGGTGATGAACACCTCGTGTTCGTGCCGGGTCAGGTTCTCGGCAAGCTTCCGGCGCTTGCTCTGAACCTCGTTGGTCGATACCCCCGAGGGCAGGGTCACGTCCACCTCGACACCGCATCCGGCGATGGTGATCGGCCCGAGCATGGAGGCGCCGGCGTCGCCCATCTCCTTGATGGCCCGCGCCAGGGCCGGGACTCCGAGGTCGCGCAGTGCCTTGACCACGATCGACGGCGTGATCGGCTCCCCCTCACCCGACCGGACATTCGCCGGGAGCGCCCACTGCGGTGCGGCGTGCTGCTTACGGCCGACGGCCCACAGGGCCAGCAGCGCCAGGAAGGGGCCGATCGAGATCAGCGGGCCCCACACCACCTGCACGATGCGGATGAGTAAGGCGATGAAGTCGATGGTTGCCGACAGCGGGGTGATGACGTCCCCGGCTTGGCCGGAGTTGAGGGCCATGACGATGCCGAGGGCGACCAGCACACCCACGCTCATGCCGGCACCCACGGCGACGCCCTTGGCGGCGTCCACGGGGGAGTGGAGCAGGTCCATGCGGCGGTGGTGGCGGGCGGCGCGGAAGCGCTGCAACCGCTCCTCCCACTCCTCCGCCGCTTCCAGGTTCCCCGCGGCTTCCGCCGCCCGGATCATCCGCTCATACCGGGAGCCGGTACGGCCGTCCCAGGTGCGGCGGGCCACGATCCGCCCACCGTTGAACGTGTACAGGCCGTGCCGGACAGCCGCACGGCCGGCCGACCTGGTGCGCTCGTGCGTGACCGCCCGCTTCACGGCGCGGCCGGAGCGCACCCACAGCGGCACCGGCGGGGCGGGCGGCGCGTCCGGCACGATGGTGAGCACCGTGGGCGGCGTGTCGACGGTCGCTGATTCGACGGGCGGTTCGGTGGTCTTGTGCAGGTGAACGACGTTGTCGCTCATGACAGTGCGTCTCCTGACTGCCCCTGCAAGGGGCGGGAAAGTGAGGATGAGAGACGTCGTTGCCCCGCACCATGGGTGGTGCGGGGCAACGACGTTGGGGGTTCAGCGGCTGTGCCGCTTGCGGTTCTCGGCTCGGCTGAGCTGGGACGGCTGGATGCGCGGGCCGTCTGCCCAGCAGAAGGGGCGCAGGGTGTCGGCGGCGGTGAACACGCGGATTGCGGCACCGGCCGGTGCGTCGGGCAGTGCGTAGACGCGGGCGCCTTCGAGGGAGGCCAGCAGTCGGGCGGCGTGGTGCTCGCATCCGTCGGCCCCGCCGCCCCCGGCGTCCAGCACGGTCACCGCGACCGGACCCGCACACGGGGTGGGGTCGTCTGGGTGAGCGGACGGGCAACGACCGGTCAAGGGCGCCATGGTCACCACCAGCCGGACGACTTCTTGGCGGCCTTGTCGCGGGCGGCCTCGGTGATGAGCCGCTGTCGCTCGCCGTGCAGCGCGTTCAGCTCGGCGGTCAGCCGCATCTCGGCGGCCGAACCGGTCGACTCGATCCGCTCTTCCGCGCGGCCGGTGCTGCGGCCCCGTACAACGCGGTAGGCGCCGCCGGTGACGGCGCGGGCCATGGCGCGGCGCTCACGGCCGTTCAGCGGCCACAACTCACCCCGCCGCACGGCTTCCAGCTTCTTCGTCGTTGCCCGGATCTCGCGGTCCAGGCGGCGCAGGTCGGCGTTGCTCACGTGATTTCCCCTCGGATCGGTTGGAGTGGGAATGGGCAGGTCAGGTCATGCACCAGCCGGAGTCGCAGCCGGAGTCCCATTCGTCGAACGGGAGGGTGTCGACGCCGTCGGGGATGGCCTTGCGCAGGGGGCGGTTGAACCGGGTGAGCCAGACGTGGTCTTTGCCGAGTTCGTCGCGGCGCCGGTTGAGGAGTTCTTCGAGCTGGCACGCGCGCTCGAACAGCTCGGGTTCGTCGCGGCGCATGTCGTGCCACGTCTCTGGCCGGTGGAACGGGCAGAACCAGCACGACGACTTCGGCGGCACGGGAAGGCCCGCGGCGCGGATGATGCGGGCGCAGTCGATACGCCGGATACCGCGCTCCAAGAGTGGGTATTCGATGCGCTCGTGCGGCTCGCAGCGCCGGTTGTTGGCCCGCTGGATCTCATCCAGGCTGATGCCGATACCGACGGTGGCCGGCGCGTCCTTGGTGGCGCCGCGCCGTTTGAGTTCGTCGGCGATGACCTTGATTTTGAACTGGGCCGTACAGGAGCGGGTGCCGGGGGCCCCGTTCGACATCCGCACTGGGATCTTCAACGACCGTGAGCCTTCGCGGGTGAGGTCCTGATACAGCGTGCGGACCTCACCGGAGCGCTTCATTACCCGGTCCAACACGACCAGCTCTATGCCGTGTTCTTCGGCGTAGGGGATGGCGTACTTGTGCAGGTAGGTGAGGGTGCCGGGGTGCTCGGAGTCGTCTCCGACGTTCGCCATCAGGAACGTGTGGTAGTCCAGTACCCCCGTGGCCGCAAGAACCAGAGCGGCAGTGGACTGCACGCCCCCGCCGAAGCTGAACGTCTTGACCTGCGTGGCGAGGCCGGTCATGCTGCCACCCGCTTCCACGCGGACCGCAACCGCATCTCGGAAGCGGAGTGCCCGGCGGCCCGGAACCGGGCGGACATCTCCCGATAGGACAGAGCCGGGGTTTCGCTGTGCCGGATCTCGTCGACGATGACGTCCAGCGCGTCATCGGTGAGCGCCGGTGCGGCCTCCAGCGAGCGGGCCGTGAGCGGTTCGGTCGGCCCCCACACCGGGAGCTCCCAGCGGGGTGTGACGCCGGGTGTGACGCGGGCCGTCACGCTGGTGAGCGCCCTGCCGGTCTCCTCGCCGGCGCGGGCCGTCTCCAGCGTCGACCACGCCGACGAGAGGGTCTGTGCGGTCCGTGCCTGGACGCGTGCGACGCGCGCACCGGCGTCCGTCACGGCCGTCAACCGCGTCTCCTCGGTCGCGGCTTCCGCCCGCAGTCGGGCGCGGGCCACGGCCGCCTCATCGCGCGCTTCCTGCTGAATCCCGCGAATCGCGTCCAGCGCGACCGGCGTAAGCGCGGTGCGCTCCCACAGGCCGTGGACAAGCCACAGGGCCTTAGCGGCGATCGGCAGCCACGCCACCGCCAGCCACGCCCCGACGGCATGGTCGGCAGTCAGAGCATGCGCGACCAGCACCCCGGTAGCGAGAAAGCCGAAGGACCAGCCCACGGCGGTCACGGCCCGGTTATGGTCGCCCTGCGCGGCGAGCCGCCGTTCGTAGGCGAGGGTGGCCAGCCATCCCCCGTCGATCCCGAGACCCACGACCAGAGCGACCAGCCACGGCATGACCGGGCCCAGCCACATCACCACCACGGCCAGCGTGAGGACCATGGACACGGCCGTCATCGCAACGGCCGGAAGAACGGTCTTGGCCCTCACGCCGCACCCCCGGGCAGGCTCGCGCCGGCGCTGCTGTTGAGCAGCGCGACCCGCGCGGTGAGGGCGCGACGGCGGGCCCGGCGGATGCGCCGGTTGTCCAGCTCGGTCGGGGCGCGGTCCAGGGTGACGATATGTGCGTCCAGCAGCTCGACGTCCGCCAGGATGACGGGCATCTCGCGCTCGATCACGTCCAGCTCCGCGTTCGTCGGCTCCATGAAGTCGGCGAACGCGGTAACGGCGTCCTGAACAGTGACGATGTGGTCCATGGGTCGTGGTTCCTCTCACAGGGTGAACGGCCCGAACAGCGCCCCCGGTGTTCCCGCACCGGGGGCGCGCCGTTTGTGGGTGGGTGGTGAGGTCAGCCGCGCTTGGGCTTGCGGCCGTGGGCGGCGTTCAGCTCCGCCGTGGCGTCCTTGCAGTCGCCGGACACGATGCGGTCGTAGACCTGCTGACTCTTCTTGACGTTCTCCGGGCTGGTCAGGTCGGTCGACTGCTGCGCCTTCTTGCCGAACATGCGGACTCCTGACGTGGTCGCGTTTGGGCGGACCCGGCCGGACGAACCGGCCCGACTCCCCGCACCCCCGTCCGTACGACCCGCACAGAGCGGGGCGCACGGACGGGAGAGGCAGCCGGCCGCAGCGTCAGCGCTGCGGAACCAGGAAGCGGACCGGACTACTGATGGCGCCGACGGCCGGTCCGCACCGGCGGCGCCTGGATATGTCGTCGGTACACACCGACCTCCCGCGTTCGCAGGAACATCGGGCGCGGCTTCCTGCCGCGCGGTCCGTCTTTTCGACTCGGGGAGACGGGGCCCACCTATGCAGTTCTCAAGGAACGACCAGCTCAGGGCCCCACATGCACGAGCGATCCCGAACCGACACAGCAGCGAAGCAGGGCAGGAAAGGACCTAAGGATCTCCTGTCCTCAACTCCTCTTTAGGAGTTGCCATGACTATGGCGGACCGTGGGGAAGTCGTCAACACCTCATGAGGACTTATGCTGGGATGGCTCCACCAGACAGGGACGGTGACCACCGCATGGCCAAGGCATACGAGCGCATTGCCGACGATCTCCGGCAGCGCATCCGCGCAGGTGAGTACAGGTCAGGCGAGCGTCTGCCCGCCGAAACGAAGCTTGTGGACGAGTACCGGAAGAGCCTGCCGACCGTGCGCCAAGCGCTCGGCGTGTTGCAGGCGGAAGGAGTCATCGAGAAGCAGCACGGACGCGGCAACGTGGTGCGCAAGCCGCGCAGACTGGTGACCCGGACCAACGAGCGTCACCAGTGGGAGAAGGACCGGGCCCGGCAGTCGCTGGATGAGCGCCAGCAGACCGGTGCGACGGAACATGACACCGGCTTGACCGTCTCTGACCTCGTCTTCAGTGCCGAGTTCAGCGAGACGGAAGCTGACGAGGATCTGGCCGAAGCGTTCGGCGTACCGACCGGGACACGTCTACTGGAACGCGTCTACCGCACCCGATACCGCGAGGAAGAAGCGCCGTTCAACGTCTCGCGGTCCCGACTGCTCTACGACATGGCAGCGGCCAACGCGGCCCTGCTCGATGCGGACAACGAGCCGTGGCCCGGGGGCACTCTGAACCAGCTTCACAGCATCGGAGTCGAGGTGGCCCGTATCACCGAGCGGATCGCGGCCCGCCCGCCTACGTTCGAAGAATCCGAAGAGTTGGGGCTGACCGCAGGTGTAGCGGTCATCGTGCTTCGGAAGACATGCGTTGATATCGACGGGCGGGTTGTGGAGGTAGCCGACGTGACGTTGCCGGGAGACCGAACCGAGCTGGAGTTCACGACTCCGCTGGAAAGGTGGTGAGCCGTGACCCGCATCATCACGGTCGTCACCGCAGTACATGCCCCCGGGGCTGAGTACCTGCCCGACGCCTACAAGTCGCTTATGGAACAGGAACTCCCGAGCGGGTGGGACTGGCAATGGGTCATTCAGGAAGACGGCGAGACGGACGCGGTAGCGCCGTTCGTGCCTGAAGATGACCGAGTGAGCTTCGACCAGGGGCGTGCCGGCCGAGCAGCCATGGCGCGCACCATGGGTCTGGCCCGCGCACACGGCGAGTACGTCAAGGTGTTGGACGCGGACGACATGCTCACCCCGGGCACTCTCGCGCGGGACATCGCGGTCCTTGCGGGCGGCGGCATCGGGTGGGTCACGTCGCGCGTTCTGGATCTCCTGCCCGACGGCAGCACCGTGGGCTTCGACCAGGACCCGCCCGCGGGACCGATCGAGAGCGGCGCCGTACTGAGCCACTGGAAGGCTCACGACTACCGGGCGCAGGTTCACCCGGCCACGTTGTGCATGCGGCGGGAACTGCTGCTCGCCCTCGGCGGGTGGATGGCTCTACCAGCCTCGGAAGACACGGGTCTGCTGCTCGCCCTGAACGCGGTCAGCCGTGGTTGGTTCCACGCGGACGCGGGACTTCTCTACCGGAAGTGGCCGGGGCAGGTGACGGGTCAAGCGGCGCACGTTCACGCGGGCGAGCGGGAAGCACGCATGGCCGTTGTGGAGGCCAGAGCGCGGGCGCTTGCCGCTCTTCCCACGTGGCGGTTCGGCGACGCCGGCGCGCGCTGATGAACGGGTGATTCCCCCATGCGTCCCCCCGGCGGGCGGTCAGGCGGCGAAAGCACTGGTCAGCACCCGTAGAGGCGGCCCGCTGTAAATCTGCCGGCTCAGCCTTCCCAGGTTCGAATCCTGGCGCCGCCACACGAGGGAGACGGCCCCCGACCAGTGCACTGGTCGGGGGCCGTTCGCCATTCCGCCCGATGGTGTGGACGGGCGGGTGGACGGCTGGTCAGCCGGTCTGGGGGAGCCATCCGTCGCACCCAGGGGATAGCCGTACAGGGGGCGGCCCTCCACGGCCGCCGCGCGCAGGGGGCCGCCGGTGCCGGCGCGCGGCGTCGTGCCGCGGCGGTCGCCACTGGACCCCCAACTCCGGGAATCGGGGCACGTCGTGGGCGGCGGTGTGGCCGGTGACGTACGGCACCGGGGGACCGGCCTCGGTCACCGAGTGGGGGAGCCCCGCTGCCCCGTCACCGGAACCGGACGCGCCGCCCCCCGGTGGCATGGCGCCGCAGGGGGACGACGGGCGCTTCGTACCCGTCCGGCCCGTCCGGCCCGTCCGGCCCGTCCGGTCAGTCCGGCACCTCCGTCGCCTCCGAGCCCAGTTCCGCGATCGCCTGGTCGACCGGGACCTCACCCGAGACCAGTTCCAGCGTCACCCGCGCCGCGCGCGGGTCGTCCAGGAGGGCGAGGAGGACGGCCGCCACATCGTCGCGGGAGACCTCGCCCCGGCCCGTGCGCGGCTCCAGCCGCACCCGCCCGGTGCCGGGGCGGTTGGTGAGACGGCCGGGGCGCAGGATTGTCCAGTCCAGGTTGACGCGGCGGCGGATGTCGTCGTCGGCGGCGCCTTTGGCCCGCAGATAGGCGGCGAAGGCGGGCTCCATGTCGGCGGGGGGCTCGTCGTCCGCGCCCATCGCGGAGACGACCAGGAAGCGGCGTACCCCGGCCAGTTCGGCGGCGTCCGCGAAGAGGACCGCGGCCGCGCGGTCCACCGTCTCCTTGCGGGCCGTGCCACTGCCCGGGCCCGCGCCCGCCGCGAAGACCGCGGCGTCGGCGTCCCGCAGGTGCCGGGCGACCTCCTCCGCGGACGACGACTCCAGGTCGCAGACGATCGGCTCGGCTCCCGCCGAGCGCAGGTCGTCCGCGTGCTCGGACCGTCGGATGAGTCCCGCGACCTCCTCACCGCGCGCGGCGAGCAACCGCTCCAGCCGCAGCGCGATCTGACCGTGTCCTCCAGCGATGACTGTGCGCATACTCCGACGGTACGCCGCCCGGCCCGCTTTCCGCCGCGTACGCCGCCGTCAGCGCTGCGACTGGCGGGGAAGCCCCGGCTCGGCCCCGGGGCCGCCCGGTTCCGGGGCCGCCGTGTCCGCCGGGCCTGCCGGGGCCGTGGCGTCGCAGTACTCGCGCACCGCGCTGGTGCGGGCCACCACCCGGCCGCGGTGGACGACCAGGCGGCTGTACGCCAGCGAGAGCGTTCCGGCGAGCGTACGGCCGCGTACGGCCAGCAACTCCGCCGGGAAGCCGGCCTCGATCCGGACCCGCGGCAGCCCCATGGCCTCCCGTGCCCACGTGCTCACCGCCTCGTAGGCATCCTCCGGGCCGGCCTGACCGTGCGAGGCCAGCAGGTAGGCGGCCTCCAGCGGGTCGCCGCGGCCCACCGGGTTGGCCGTGTCGCGCAGCGCGCCGCTGCCCGCGGCGCCTCGTCCCGGAACTGGTGCGGTCCGGTTGCGCGGTCGCCTGGGGG
>NZ_JAJFAU010000141.1 GCF_022614595.1 Streptomyces sp. CNQ085 | reverse complement strand
CCGAGTTCCAGCGCGCCGCGCGCCGCCCTGCGCAGTACCCGCACCATGCGGGAGGAGCCCTTGACGCGGGCGACGGCCTGCTCGTCGTAGGTGTCGGCCCCGGCGCCCTCCAGCAGCGAGCCCAGGGCGCGGACGGCCACCTGGCCCTCCTCGCCCAGCGACGGCAGCACGCCCTCGGTGTAGGACACCAGCAGTGGTGTGGGGCTGACGACGAGGATGCCTCCGGCGTAGCGTCCGCGGTCCCGGTAGAGCAGGTACGCGGCGCGGTGCAGCGCGACGGCCGTCTTGCCCGTGCCGGGGCCGCCCTCGACCTCGGTGACGGAGACGGCGGGGGCCCGGATCACCTCGTCCTGCTCGGCCTGGATGGAGGCGACGATGTCGCGCATGGTGTGGCCGCGGGACCGGCCCAGCGCCGCCATCAGGGCGCCGTCGCCGACCACGGCCAGTTCCCCGCCGTCCAGGTACGCCGTCAGCTCGGGGCGCAGCAGGTCGTCCTCCACGCCCAGTACGCGGCGGCCCCGGCTGCGGATCACCCTGCGCCGCACCACCCGTCCCGGCGCCACCGGGGTGGCCCGGTAGAAGGGCGCCGCGGCAGGGGCGCGCCAGTCGATGACCAGCGGGGTGTAGTCGGCGTCGAGCACGCCGAGCCGGCCGATGTGCAGGGTCTCGGCGATGTCCGCGACAGCGGCGCCCTCGCCCGCGGCGCCGTCGTCGCGGACCGCGTCGTCGGCGGGTTCGACGGAGGTGTGCGCGCCGTCGGGTCCGCGCTCGCCGTCCTTGCCCGGCAGCAGGTCGATCCGGCCGAAGAGGAAGTCCTCGAACTCGCTGTTGAGCCGGTTGAGGTGCACACCGGCGCGGAAGACCTGCGCGTCCCGCTCGGCGAGCGCCCCCGGTGTGCCGACCTGGGCGCGCTTGGCGGCGTCCGCCATGAGGAACTCCGCCTCGTGGATCTTCTCACCGAGGCGCCGGTAGACCCGGTCGAGATGCGCCTGCTCCCCGCGGATCTCCCGCTCCCGTACGCCGTCGTGCACCTCGTGCCCGCCGTCGCCGTCGGTGGCGGTCCCCGGCCCCGGCCCCGGCCCCGGCCCCGGCCCCGGCGGCAATGTCTCCTGCGCTCCCAACGCACGGCCCCCTTCCGCTGTACTCAGGGCAGCCGTCAACCGTACGCCAGGGGTCCGCGGCGCGCACGCCGCCGGTCATCCGGCGCCGGACGGTCCGGGCGAGCCGGGCGGCGGACCGCCCGACGGGTCGAAGGCGAGCCGGTAGCCGCGCTTGACCACCGTCTGGATCATCCGGGGCCCGCCCAGCGCCGAACGCAGCCGCGCCACCGCCGTCTCCACCGCGTGCTCGTCGCGCCCCGCGCCGGGCAGGGCGCACAGCAGGTCGGCGCGGGAGACCACCCAGCCGGGCCGCCGGGCCAGGGCCCGCAGCAGCGCCATCCCGGCGGGCGGTATGGGCCGCAGCTCGCCGTCCACGACCGCCGCGTGGCCGCGGATCTCCAGCCGCCGCCCGGCCACGGGCAGGACCGGGGCGCGGGCGGGCAGCTCCCGGCACAGCAGCTGGACCAGCGGTCCGATCCGGAAGCGCTCGGGCCGCACCACCGGCACGTCGTGCGCGGTCAGCGGCAGCGCGGTGACCGGCCCCACGCAGGCGACCGGCACATCGGCCCGCAGCGCCTCCAGCAGCTCCTCCCGTACACCGCGCCGCGCCGCGCGCTCCAGCAGCGAGGCGGCGGCGGGGGCGGAGGTGAAGGTGACCGCGTCCACCGAACGGGCCCGCACAGCGTCGATCAGCCGGTCCAGCGGGGTGATGTCCTCCGGCGGCAGCCAGCGGTAGACGGGGACTCCGACCACCTCCGCCCCCGCCTCCCGCAGCGCCTCGACGAAGCCGGGCAGCGGCTCGCCGTGGAGCTGGACGGCGATCCGCCGTCCGGCGACGCCCTCGGCCAGCAGCCGGTCCAGGACCTCGGCCAGCGACTCCGACGGCGGCGACCACGCCTCGGTCAGCCCGGCTGCCCGTACCGCGCCACGCACCTTGGGGCCGCGGGCGAGCAGTTCCACCTCGGCCAGCACGCTCCGCAGCCCTTCGCCCAGCCCCCAGCCCTCGGCGGCCTCCACCCAGCCGCGGAAGCCGATGGCGGTGGTGGCCACCACCGTGTCGGGGGCGCGGCCGAGCAGCGCCTCGGTGGCGGCGAGCAGTTCGCCGTCGTCGGCCAGCGGCACGATGCGCAGGGCCGGGGCGTGCACCACCGCCGCGCCGCGCCGCTCCAGCAGGGCGCCCAGTTCGTCGGCGCGCCGGGCCGCGGTGACGCCGACGGTGAAACCTTCCAGTGGTCCGACCTGGTGCATGGAGTCCTCGTCCGCAGTCGTTCGTACGGGTCTCGCCCGCACAGCCGTGGGGCGACCGAGCCTGGCAAGAGTGCGTGACGTCCCCGGTTCGCCGTGGTTTCCCCGGTGTTACGCGCACTGCGGCCGGACGGCGGCCCCGGCCCGCCCCCTCACACCTCCGCGTAGACGGGCCGCGCCTCCGTTCCGGCCGCCGCGCCGCGGACACGCCCGCCGACGCTCTCCCCCGAGGCCCGTCCCGGCCCGCGCCGCAGGTATACGGCCCAGGTGACCGCCGCGCACACCATGTAGTAGCCGAGGAAGACGGCGAAGGCCCCGGTACCGGTGCCGGAGGTGAGGAAGGACTGGCGCAGGGCCATGTTGATGCCCACCCCGCCGAAGCCGCCGACCGCGCCGATCAGCGCCATGGAGGCACCCGACAGCCGCCGGGCGCGGACGGCCGCGGCCTCTCCCGTCAGGCCCGTCGCACGGGCTCTGGCCTGGAAGATCCCCGGGACCATCTTGAACGCCGAGCCGTTGCCCAGGCCGGTGAGGACGAACAGGACGACGAAGCCGGCGATGAACAGCGGCAGCGACTCCCGCACCGACGCGGCCACGACGACGCCGGCCGCGCCCGTCATGGCCCCGAAGTTCCACAGGGTGACCCGCGCGCC
The DNA here is from genome assembly GCF_022614595.1 of Streptomyces sp. CNQ085. Taxonomy (GTDB): domain Bacteria; phylum Actinomycetota; class Actinomycetes; order Streptomycetales; family Streptomycetaceae; genus Streptomyces. The sequence goes on along the minus strand of NZ_JAJFAU010000141.1, from coordinate 9,724 downwards.
GCCCAGCCGGTCGGCGAGCCGACCGCCGACGGGGCGGACCAGCGAGCCCAGCAGCGGGCCGACGAAGGTGAGCGAGGCGGCCTGCAGGGGGGTGCGGCCGAACTGGCTCTGGAGCACCAGGCCGAAGGCGAAGCTGTAGCCGATGAAGGAGCCGAAGGTGCCGATGTAGAGGAACGACATGATCCAGGTGTGGCGGTCGCGCGCCGCCTCCCTCGCCGCGCCCGTGTCGTTCCGCACGGGACCGAGGTTGTCCATGTACCGCGCGCTCAGCACGGTGGCGACGACGATCAGCGGCAGGTAGACGGCAAGCAGCAGCCGGGGCCGCGTGGCCCCGGCGACTGCGATGGTCAGCAGGCCGGCGAGCTGGACGACGGCGACGCCGATGTTGCCGCCGCCCGCGTTCACCCCCAGCGCCCAGCCCTTCAGGCGCAGCGGGTAGAAGCTGTTGATGTTGGTCATGGAGGAGGCGAAGTTGGCGCCGCCGATCCCGGTGAGGACCGCTACCAGCATGAAGGCGGTGTACGAGGTGCCCGGTTCCATGACCACCAGCAGGGCGGTGACGGGTGCCAGCAGCAGCGCGGCGCTGATCACCGTCCAGTTGCGGCCGCCGAAGTGGGCGACCGCGAAGCCGTAGGGCACCCGCAGTGCGGCGCCGACCAGGGAGGCGACGGCGACCAGGAAGAACTTCCCCGCCGGGTCGATGCCGTACTCGGGCCCCATGAACAGGGCGAGGACCGAGAACATGCTCCACACCGAGAAGCCGATGTGCTCGGAGACCACCGACAGCGCGAGGTTGCGGCGGGCCACACGGCGGCCCCCGCGTTCCCAGAAGTCCTCGTCCTCCGGGTCCCAGTGCTCGATCCAGCGGCCCCTGCCCGGTGCGTCGGGTGCGGTCGTCGGAGCTGTCATGGCGCCTCCACAGCGTCGGGTGTCGGCTCCCGACGCTATGGACGGCGCGTTTCACTCCGGTGCCGCCAGGTGACCTCCGCGCAACCTTGCTCTCACCCGGCGGCCAGCGCGGGTGTGAGCCCCCGGCGACGCCTTCGCGGGGGCCGGCTCCCTCACCTGCCGGTGCTGTCGACGAAGACGGGGCCGTCGGAAACAGGACCTCCATGGCTGTCCGGATTCTTTCGATCGCTGTCCACTGACAACTTGCGCCCCTCGTGCTCGGCCCTCCGATCGAGACGTGCCGTGCGGCCGGAGGACGACCTTCGGGTGACAGGCCGCGCGATGCCCCTTGCAAGGGACACATCTCACATGGCCCGTGTACCCTTTCCAACCCTTCGGTGTGGATGCCCACAGGGCGTCGGAGACCGTCGTTTCAAGCCATGCCTACCGCTTCGTGGACGGCGGGACCAGGCCCAGGGTCCGCGCGTCCGGCTCGGGCAGCCAGGAGCCGTGGGGCCGCTCCCGCCAGCGTCCCGCCTCCGCCAGCCGCCGGCCCGCCGCCCGGATCGCGTCCAGCCCCGGGTGGCGCAGCCCGCGCCGCCACACCAACGAGACCGGCGAGAGCGGCACGGGATCCACCAGCGGGCGCAGCACCATGCCCGGCACCGCCGCGAGGACCTCACTGGCCAGCACCGACCAGCCGCGCCTGCGGACGACCCGGCCGAACTCCGCCTCCCCCTCGATCCTGGGGAAGGGCGCGGCGAGCTCGATCCCGCGGCCCGCGAAGAGGCGGCGGGCGTAATCGGTCCACTCCGCGGTCTCGGGGTTGCCGGCCCCCGCGTACAGGGTCTCCCCCGCCAGCGCGTCCAGCGGCACCCGGGCCGGCCGGGCCAGCCGGTGCCCTTCCGGCAGCAGCACGGCCACTCTCTCGTAGCGGATCAGACGGTGGTCGAGCACGCCCAGCACAACCGGGTCCAGTCCGGCGACCCGGCCGAAGGCGACATCCAGCCGTCCGTCGCAGATCTCCGCGGCAGCGCCGGTCAGGCCGCTGTGGTAGCGGGCGACGAACTCCAGGTCGGGCGCCAGCCGCCGGGCCTCGTCCAGCACCCGCTGCCCGGTGGAGGCCGGAGCGCCGACATCGACGAGCAGGGGGCGCTCCTCGCGTACGGCCGCGGCGTTCAGCTCGTCGTGCGCCGCCAGCACACGCTGGGCGTACGGCAGCAGCCGCTCCCCCTCGGAAGTCAGGGACACGCGCCGGGTCGTACGGACGAACAGCACGGCGTCGAGGTGCTCCTCCAGCCGCCTTATGTCGCGGCTCAGAGACTGCTGGGCGACGAACACCCGGGCGGCGGCACGGGTGAAGTTCAGTTCGTCGGCGACGGCGACGAAGGCGCGCAGCAGCCGGGGGTCGGTGTCTCGGGGCACGCCCCATGGTGACAACGGAAGCACGTCAATGACCAGCCACAAAGTGTCGGACACCTCACAGAAACCCAGTCCAGGGTGTGTACATGCCGAACTCGTCCACCGGACCCGCCCCCTCCCGCCGGCGGCGGCCGTCGTGGCGCTGGCCACGGCGCCCATGGCGGTCCAGAGACGTTGAGCCGGACCCCGCGGGCGGACGACGCCACCGCCGCAACACGTCCCGGGACATGCCGAGGGCCCCGCCGTCCGTGAACGGCGGGGCCCTCGGCCCACATGGGGTGAGTGGAGATGGCGGGAATCGAACCCGCGTCCAACGGTGCAGAACCAGGGCTTCTCCGAGCGCAGTCCGCTGTGATTTTCTCGGCCCCGGCGGTCACGCGGACAAGCCGCCGACGGGCCCAGTCACTGTTTGATGTCCCGCCAACCCCCGTGACCGGGGTTAACGGTGAAGTTCCCTAGCTGATGCCAGGATCCAGGGCGGGAACGCCCCTGGGCTGACACTTCGCGAGTCGCTGATCAGGCAGCGAGGGCGAAGGAATCGCGCTTGGTGTTGGCGATTATTTTTTCGCGGCACATGGTTAACGAGATCATTGCCGCGTTCCTCGGCTCGCTTCCCCTGCTTCAACAGCCGCTGTCGAAACCGATCATCCCCATGTTCATTTGACAAGCTCGTCCGGCCTGAACCGGGCGGCGCCGATACCATTGTACGGGTCGACGCGGAGGGCCGCCAACGTGTTCCCGGCGGGGAGTCGTCCGGCCGGACCGTGCCCGGATCGTCTCCGGCCGCCCGCGCCCCCGGGCGTCAGGTCCGCCGGCGGCGGCGGGCCGCCGAGACCGCGCGCTCGGCCTCGCGGCGGTCCTGCTTCTCCCGCAGCGCGTGCCGCTTGTCGTACTCCTTCTTGCCGCGCGCCAGCGCGATCTCGACCTTGGCGCGGCCGTCCTTGAAGTACAGCTGGAGCGGGACCAGCGTCAGGCCGGACTCCTGGAGCTTGCCGACCAGCTTGTCGATCTCGGCACGGTGCATCAGCAGCTTCCGCTTGCGCCGCGCGCTGTGGTTGGTCCACGTTCCCTGGCTGTACTCGGGGACGTGCACGTTGTGCAGCCACACCTCGCCGCCGTCGAGCTGGGCGAAGCCGTCCACCAGTGACGCCCGCCCCTGCCGCAGCGACTTCACCTCGGTGCCGGTCAGCACAAGCCCGCACTCGTAGGTGTCGATGATGAGGTAGTCGTGCCGCGCCTTCTTGTTCTGCGCGATGAGTTTACGCCCCGTCTCTTTAGCCATAACCCCGCCATTGTTCCACTACGACCGGGTGGCGAGGCCACTCAATACCGTGCGGGCCTCCTCCTGCGCGTCCTGCCCCGGCCGCACCTTCAGGTCCGGGAGCAGTCCCCCTTCCTCGAGGGTCCGCCCGCCGGGAGTGGTGTAGTGGCCGACGGTCAGCTCGGCGACCGAGCCGTCCGGCTGCTCCCTCGGCTCCTGGACCGAACCCTTGCCGAAGGTGCGGGTGCCGACGACGACCGCCCGGCCGCGGTCCTGGAGGGCGCCGGCCAGGAGCTCGGCGGCGCTCATCGTGCCACCGTCGACCAGCACCACCAGGGGGGAGGCGGTGTTCCCGCCGGGCTCGGCGTGCAGCGCGCGCTCGGTTTCGCCGTCCCCGTACGTGGCCACCAGACCGCCGTCGAGGAAGACGGAGGCGGCCTCGGCGGCCTCCGCGACCAGACCGCCGGGGTTGCCGCGCAGGTCGAGCAGCACTCCCCCGCCGCGGGGGAGGTCCTCGACCGCTCGCCGCAGCTGCTCACCCGTGCCCCTGGTGAACGAGTCGATCCTGACACGGGCGGTGCCGGCGGCCGGCCCGTCCGGATCCGCCGGCCCGTCCGCGCCCAGGGGGGTGACGGTGACGGTCTCGACGCTGAGCCGGGACCGCTCCAGACCCTCCTCCCACTCCAGGCCCCCGCGGCTCAGGCCGAGGACGACCCGGCTGCCGGGCGGGGCCCCCTCCCCCGGAGCGCCGCCGCGCAGCAGGGCCACCACCTCGGTGACGGGGCGGCCCCCGGTCCCGGTGCCGTCGACGGTGACCAGCCGGTCCCCGGCTCGTACGCCCGCCTCGGCGGCGGGGCTGCCGGGCTGGACGCGGGCGACCTCGATCCGGTCGGCGTCCGTGCGGCGCACGGAGACGCCCACACCGACGTACCGGCCGTCCAGGGACTGCCGCAGCCCCTCGTACTCGCGGGCGGTGTACGCGGCGGCCCAGCGGTCCCCACTGCGGCTGACCAGTTCCTCGGCGTCGTGTGCGGCGTCGTGTACGGTGTCCCGCGCGGCGTCCCCGTGCGGCGGAGTCCCCTCCCCCGCCGCCTCACCGGCCGGCCCGGGACTCACGGAGGCACCGCCACCCCCGGTGACGTCCTCCCACGATTCGGTGACGGCCCCGGCCCCCAGCACGGCCACGAAGACCAGCGTCAGCCCCGCCCCCCGGAGGACGCGGCGGGACCGGCTTCCGCCCTCCGGGATTCGGAGGGCGGCCCGGGCGGAACCGTGGGGGACGAGCTTCGACGTACCCGACATGCTGCGGAGTCTAGGACACGGGCGGGGGCCGCGCGGGAGGTCGCACGGACGGCCGTGGCATCCTGCGTCACACCACGAGCGCGCCCGGGGGCATCCGAACAGCCCCCGGACGCTCCCGCCGCGCGATCACATCACACCTTCAGATACTTACGCAGTGTGATGAAGGCGGCCAGGGCGGGCATCAGCACACCGACCACGAACACCAGCGGGAGCACCTTGAGCAGCGCGTCCCAGCCGATGAAGTCGATCAGCGGCATCTGCTCGGCCAGCGACAGGCCGGCGTCGATGAGGAAGTAGCGGCCGACGACCAGCAGCACCGCGGCGCCGATCGCGCCCAGCAGGCCCGCGAACGCGGCCTCCGCGATGAACGGCATCTGGATGTAGAAGCTGGAGGCTCCCACCAGCCGCATGATCCCCGTCTCCCTGCGCCTGCTGAACGCCGCCACCCGCACGGTGTTGACGATCAGCAGCAGGGCGACGACCAGCATCAGTCCCATCAGCCCGAGGGCCGCGAAGTTCATGCCCTCCAGCATCCGGAAGAGGTTCTCCAGCAGGTTCCGCTGGTCCTGCACCTCCTGGACCCCCTCGCGGCCGGAGAAGGCGGTACTGATGACCTCGAACTTGGTCGGGTCCTTCAGCTTGACCCGGTAGGACTCCTGCATCTGGTCCGGGGTCAGCGAGTCGGCCAGCGGGGAGTCCTCGAACTGCTCCCGGTAGTGCTTGTACGCCTGCTCGGCGGACTCGTGGTAGACCGTCTCCACTATGCCGAGCTTGTCGAGGTCCGCCTTGATCTGGCGCTTCTGCTGCGCGGTGACCGCCCCCTTGGCGCAGTTGGGGTCGGACTCGGCGTCGTTCTCGTTGCAGAGGTAGATCGACACCTGGACCTTGTCGTACCAGAACCCCTTCATGCTGTTCACCTGTTCACGGGCGAGCAGCGCACCGCCGAGCAGAGCCAGCGACAGGGCGACGGAGACGATCACCGCGAAGGTCATCGTGAGGTTGCGGCGGAGACCGACGCCGATCTCCGACAGTACGAACTGGGCGCGCATGGCGTCCTTTCAGTGCTGGTAGCCGTAGACACCGCGCGACTGGTCGCGCACGAGACGGCCCTTTTCTAGTTCGATCACGCGCTTGCGCATCTGGTCGACGATCTGCTGGTCGTGGGTGGCCATGACCACGGTCGCCCCGGTGCGGTTGATCCGGTCCAGCAGCTTCATGATGCCGACCGAGGTCTGCGGGTCGAGGTTGCCGGTGGGCTCGTCGGCGATCAGCAGCTTCGGCTTGTTGACGAACGCGCGGGCGATGGCCACCCGCTGCTGCTCACCGCCGGACAGCTCGCCGGGCATCCGGTCCTCCTTGCCCGCCAGGCCGACCAGATCGAGCACCTGGGGAACGGACTTGCGGATGTCGCCGCGCGACCGGCCGATCACCTCCAGGGCGAAGGCGACGTTCTCCCCGACCGTCTTGTTGGGGAGCAGCCGGAAGTCCTGGAAGACCGTGCCGACCTGGCGGCGCATGTGCGGCACCTTCCAGTTGGACAGGCGGGCGAGGTCCTTGCCGAGGACGTGCACCTGCCCGTGGCTGGCGCGCTCCTCCCGCAGGATCAGCCGCAGGAAGGTGGACTTACCGGAGCCGGACGAGCCCACCAGGAAGACGAACTCGCCACGCTCGACCTCCAGCGAGACATCGCGGAGGGCAGGGCGGTTCTGCTTGGGGTAGAACTTCGAGACGTTGTCGAATCGGATCACGGATTTACACCACGTCGACCTGGGTAGGGGCAGCGGAAGCCGCGGAGTGGATCCCCGTCGGTGTGGTGACCCTACGCGAATCCACGCGGGGCCCGCAGTCGACGTCCGCGGTTGGGGGTTCTACCCGGCGGCACATCCAGGGCAAATCAGGCATCGGTCACGACTTTCTGCGCTCCCGGCCCGGCACTGGCACAGTGGAGGCAGAGCTTCCGGTCCGCGGAGGCGGAAGCGGGAACAGAAAGCCGCCCGGTGGCGTTGGCGTTGCATAAGGAGGACATCGCATGACGTGCGACCGACTGGTGTGCGCCAACTGCGCGGGGCCGGTGAGCGAGGGGCGCTGCCCGTTGTGCCGCGCGCACCATGAGCGGCTGCACAGGGAGAACGGGCCGTTCTCCCTGGGCGCCTTCTCCCCGGCCGCGCTGGCGGCACTGCTGCTGGCCCTGATCGCCGTAGCCCTGCTGGCCCGCCAAGCCGCCGTATAGACCACCTCGGCCGCCTCGCGCGCGGGCCGTGCGGTGTGTGTACGCCGCGGCCCGCGGGAGACGTACAGGCCGCATGAGAGGCCCGGAACGCCGGATGCGTCCCGGGCCTCTCACGTGCGCTGTTCCTGTGTGCCGTCACGCGTTGTCACACGCGGGCGGCGCCGCGCCGTTCGCTCAGGCGACGGTGTCGCGGTTCGCCAGGCGCGGCATCAGACGGAAGCCGACACCGCCGGCGATCATCGTGGCCGCACCGATCAGCAGGAAGGTCGTCTCGGCGGCACCGGTCTCGGCCAGTTCCTCCTTCGGCTTCTCCTGGCTGACCGGCCTGGTGCCGACGGAGTCGGTGCCGGGGCCGCAGTCCACGGTGGACTCGTCGAGGATGCAGGTGTTCGGGCCCCCGTCCCCGCCGCCGGTGCCGCCGGTGCTCGCCGGCTCCTCACCGTCGGTCGGCGGAGTGGTCGGGTCCGTCGGCTCGGGCTCCGTCGGCTCCGGCTCGGTCGGCTCCGGCTCCGTCGGCTCGGGCTCCGTCGGCTCCGGCTCGGTCGGCTCGGGCTCGGTCGGCTCGGGCTCGGTCGGCTCGGGCTCCGTCGGCTCCGGCTCCGTCGGCTCCGGCTCCGTCGGCTCCGGCTCCGTCGGCTCCGGCTCCGTCGGCTCCGGCTCGCCCGGATCACCGTTGACGCCCGAGATCTCGTTGCCGTCGCCGCCGCTGCTGCCGCTCATGACGCTCAGTCCGGCGTCCACGCCCACGGCCGAGGCCGTGCCGACGGCCGTCAGCGACACACCCGCGAGGAACACCGCACCCGCGGCGACCCGCGCGACGCGCACCCGCGTCCTGGAATCTGTCATATGCCAACTACCCCCAGTAGTGGTCTTCGTCAGTGGGGCAGCCGTGCGGAGCTTCCTGCGTGCCGGGGTCCGTCGTGTCGAGCCGACGACCGATCAGCGGTCGGACTCCGTCCACCCCCGTACCTACGCGCCCCGAACACGCGCGTGCCGGCCAGAATGCTTTCCCAGCCCCGACACCGCCGTCAAGCCGGGCCAACCCGAAATGTCCGTGGTGGGCGGGTAGTTGGGACTCGGGCGGGCCGGGTTGTGACAGAACCGACACGCAGGGGAGTTCTCCGGGGAGAACCCGCTCGCGGCGGGCCCCCGAGGGGCGGTCGCGGGTCAGCCGGCGCTCTGCTGCTCCTGCTGCTTGCGCCAGCGGATGCCCGCCTCCAGGAAGCCGTCGATGTCGCCGTCGAGGACGGACTGGGGGTTGCCGACCTCGTGCTCGGTGCGCAGGTCCTTGACCATCTGGTAGGGCTGGAGGACGTACGAACGCATCTGGTTGCCCCAGGAGTTGCCGCCGTCGCCCTTGAGGGCGTCCATCTTGGCCTGCTCCTCGGCCCGGCGGTGCGCCAGGAGGCGGGCCTGGAGCACGCGCATGGCGGCGGCGCGGTTCTGGATCTGGGACTTCTCGTTCTGGCAGGAGACGACGATGCCGGTCGGGATATGCGTCATCCGAACCGCGGAGTCGGTGGTGTTGACCGACTGGCCGCCGGGACCGGAGGAGCGGAAGACATCGACGCGGATCTCGTTCTCGGGGATCTCGATGTGGTCGGTCTGCTCGACCACCGGCATCACCTCGACACCCGCGAAGGACGTCTGGCGGCGGCCCTGGTTGTCGTAGGGCGAGATGCGCACCATGCGGTGGGTGCCCTGCTCGACGGAGAGGGTGCCGTAGGCGTAGGGGGCCCTGACGGAGAAGGTGGCGGACTTGATGCCCGCCTCCTCCGCGTACGAGGTGTCCAGGACCTCGGTCGGGTAGCCCTTGCGTTCGGCCCAGCGCAGGTACATGCGCATCAGCTGCTCGGCGAAGTCGGCGGCGTCCACGCCGCCGGCCTCCGCGCGGACGCTGACCATGGCCTCGCGGGGGTCGTACTCGCCGGACAGGAGGGTACGGACCTCCAGCTCGTCCACGGCCTTCTGGACGGCCCGCAGCTCGCTCTCCGCCTCGGTGCGCGTGTCCGCGTCATCCTCGGCCTCGGCCAGCTCGAACAGGACCTCCAGGTCGTCGATCCGGCCGTGCAGCTCCTCCACCCTGCGGACCTGCGCCTGGAGCAGCGACAGCTTGCTGGTCACCCGCTGGGCGTTCTCGGTGTCATTCCACAGAGCCGGGTCCGCCGCCTGCTCTTCGAGCACGGCGATCTCGGCCCTCAGCTTCTCGAGGTCCAGGACGGCCTCGATCGACTCCATGGTCGAGGTGAGGGACTTCAGTGCTTCGGATACGTCGACGACTGCCACGCCCTCCAGACTAACGGTTGCCAGGACCTTTGCCTCCGCCCCGTTGAACGGGGGCCGGACGGCCGGTGACGGGGCCCGTGTCGGTGACGGGGCCCGTGTCGGTGACGGGGAACCCGCCCGCGAGGGCGCCTCAGGACCTCTCAGGGTTCCTCGGGACGCTCCTCCTCGCTCTGCGGGGGAGCCACCGGGCCGCCGCCCTCGCCGCCGCCGGACAGGGCCAGCCAACCGCCGACGCCGAGCGCGGCGGCGAGGGCCGTGGCCGTGACACCCTGCCTGACCCTGCGGCGTCGCTCGGCCGCCCGGTGGCGGGCGGATCCGGCGCGCGGGCTGCCCGG
>NZ_JAJFAU010000015.1:6787-49753 GCF_022614595.1 Streptomyces sp. CNQ085 | reverse complement strand
GGTGGGCCGGCGGTGGCCGGTCACCGCCGCCACGGCTGCCGCGAGGTCTTCGCCGCGGTGCCCGGCGCCGTCGCCGGCGTGGTAGATCCCGCGGGAGCCCTCACCGGGGCCGACGGTCGCGCCGCGGTCGGCCGCGGCGAGCAGCAGGCGGCACAGGTCGTCGACGTGGACCAGCGAGTAGCGGCGCGGCCCGAACCCGCACACGGGCAGTACGCCGCAGCGCGCCGCGGCGAGCAGCGCGGGCAGGAAGTCGGTGTCGCCGGGACCGTAGACGATCGGCGGGCGCACGACGGTACCGGGCAGGGCGCCGGCCACCGCGCGCAGCGCCTCCTCGCCGGCGAGCTTGCTGCGGCCGTACGCCGACACCGGCGCGGGCGGGTCGTCCTCGCGGCGCGGCCGGCCGGGCGGGGAGGGCCCGGCGGCGGCCAGGGAGGAGCAGTGGACCAGGCGGGGCGGGTGCGGCAGCGCGGCCAGGGCCTCGTACAGGCGGCGGGTGCCGTCGGTGTTGACGGGGGCATAGCCGTCCGGGTGGGCGGCCCTGACGGTGCCGGCCAGGTGGATCACGCGGTCGGCGCCCCAGGCGGCGGCCCGTTGCAGGCCGCGGCCGTCCGCGAGGTCGCCGGCCAGCCGCTCCACCGGTGCCGGGAGCCGGGCCCGGGCGGTGTCCCGTACCAGGGCGGCGACGGTGTGGCCCTCGTCCAGCAGCCGGCGCACCAGGCGGGCGCCGATGAAGCCGGTGGCACCGGTGACCAGGTACCTCACCGGCGGGCTCCGGGTACGGGCGCGGGGACGGCCGGGTGCGGGGTGAGGCCGCGCCGGTAGAGGCGGTGCCGGCGGTGGAGGACGCCGCCGAAGGCCTCGGCGTAGCGGTTGGCGTCGCGGTTGTCCTCCAGCAGCCAGGAGAACTCGCTCTCGGTGTACCCCAGGCGGAAGGCCGACCGCTGGGCCTCGGCGAGCAGCGCGGCGGTCAGTCCGCGGGCGCGGTGAGCGGCCCGTACTCCGGTGAGGATCACCCGGGCCCGGTCGACGCGCCGGGCCGCCCGGGGCGCGCGCAGCCGGCCCAGGGGTGTGGCGCGGGCGGCGTGCAGCGCCTGGTTGACGTCGGGCAGCCAGAAGGTGAAGGCGACCGGTTCGCCGCGCACCTCGGCGAACCACACCAGCTCCGGCCGTACCAGCGGACGCAGCCGGTCCATCGCGCGGGAGAACTCCCGGCCGGTCATGGGGACGGAGGCGTAGTTGCCGGACCACGCGTCGGTGTAGACGGCGCGGACGGCGGCCAGGTCCGCCTCCCGGCGGCGGGGGTCCAGGGGCCGCAGCCGTACGTCCGGCGCGTCCGCGGCCCAGCGGGCCGCGCGGGCGGCGGCCTCGGGCGGCTCGCCGCCGGGCGGCACGGGGACGCGCCAGGACAGCAGGTCCTTGGCCTTGACCAGCCCGCAGGCGGCGTACAGGGCGGGGTAGTAGGCGGGGTTGTACGGCATCATCACGGTGGGCGGGCCGTCGAAGCCCTCGACGAGGACCCCGCACTCGTCGTGGACGGAGAAGCCCAGCGGGCCGAGTATTCCCTCCAGTCCGCGTTCGCGCAGCCAGCCGGCGGCGGCGTCGAAGAGGGCGGATGCGGCTTCGAGGTCGTCGGCGCACTCGAAGAGGCCGAACAGGCCGCCACGCGCGTCGTGGAGTGCCTGGTAGCGGGGATCGACCGCGGCGGCGATCCGCCCGACCGCCCTCCGGCCCCGGCGGGCGAGGAACAGCTCGGCCACTCCGACCTCGAAGAACGGGTTGCGCCGCCGGTCGGTCAGGAAGCGCTGGTCCCTCCCGGCGGGCGGCAGCCGGTACGGGTCGCCGCGGTGCAGGGTGCGGGGCAGGGCGGCGAAGGCGGCGGTGTCCGCGCGCCCGCGCAGCGGACCGACCGTCAGGGGCGTGCGGGCGGCGGAGGGGGCGCTCACGGGACGCGCGGGGAGCGCGGGGGAGACGGTCACGTCACCACCGCCTCGGGCCGCCTCGGCCCGCCCGGCGCCGGCAGGACCGGGCCGAGGACACGCCGCACCCGGGCGAAGGCCTCCAGGACGAGGGTGACGTGGTCGTCGGTGTGGATCGCCTGGGGGGTCACCCGGATCAGTGCCCGGTTCCGGGCCACGGCCGGCGCCACCACGGCGTTGGTGAACACCCCGGCCTCCAGCAGCTCCTGCCACACCCGCAGGCACAGCCGCGAGTCGCCCACGTACACCGGCACCACCGGGGTGGTGGAGTCGCCGGTGTCCCAGCCCAGCGACCGCAGCCCCGCGAGCAACCGCCGGGCGTGGGCGAACACCCGTGCCCGGCGCTCGGGTTCGGACTCGATGATGCCGAGCGAGGCCAGGGCGGCGGCGGCCGAGGGTGGTGGCATCGCGGCCGAGAAGAGGACGGAGCGGGCGCTGTGGCGCAGGTGCTCGACGACGGAGGCGGGGCCGATCAGCATCCCGCCGACGGAGCCGAAACACTTCGACAGTGTCCCGGTGACCAGGTCCACCTCGCCGGTCAGCCCGAAGTACTCGCTCACGCCGCGTCCGCCGGCGCCCAGCAGGCCGATGTCGTGGGCGCCGTCCACCACCAGCCGGGCGCCGTGGCGCCGGGCCAGCTCCACCAGGCCCGGCAGCGGGCACAGGTCGCCCTCCATGGAGAACATGCCGTCGGTGACGATCAGCCTGCCGGGGCCGGGGGCCGGGCCGCAGGAGGCCAGCAGACGGTCGAGGTGGCCGAGGTCGCGGTGGCGGTAGCGGTGGTGGGCGGCGCCGCCGAGCCGGACGGCGTCCACCAGCGAGGCGTGGTTGGACATGTCGGCGAAGACGGCGTCGCGTCCGTCCAGCAGGGCGGCGAGCGCGAGGTTGGCCTGGAAGCCGGTGGTGGTCACCAGCGCGGCCTCGCCGCCGACGAACGCGGCCAGCCTGCCCTCCAGCTCCTCGTGGATGGCGAGTGTGCCGTTGAGCACGCGAGAGCCGGAGCAGGAGACGCCGTAGCGGCGCAGCGCGCGGGCCGCGGCCTCGGTCACCCGGGGATCGGCCGACAGTCCCAGATAGTCGTTGCATCCGGCCATGACCACCGTGCGGCCGTCGATCCCGGCCTCCGCGCCCCGGGGGGAGAGGGGACGGTAATAGGGCCGGGATTCGCTCTGCGCCGCCAGGCGGTGGAGAGCCGACCGTTCTTTGCCGAAGACATCCGCCATGCTGTTCCCCGAGGAGTTCGCGTCGAGAGGGTGTCGAGAGATTTTTTTGGTTTTCCGATGGATGTTCGTGTTCTTGTGCGACCGGAGTCCGGCGGCCGGTGTCCGTGACTCCACGGGAAACGGCCCCGGGTTTCCTCCGGACCGGTTCCGAGGCCCGGACCTCAGAACCGGGCCGGGGCGGCGGCGGGCGGTTTCCGGTGGGTGCCCCCGGCGGCGCACCCACCGGTCCGACCGTTACGCCGTCCGGGCCCGTCCGGGCGTCGGTTCTTTCCCGCCGGGTGTTCCGCCAGAATACTGACACAGGATCAGAAAGGGCGCGGACAGGTGACTCGTGTGTTTTCCGGGCGAGCCGTCGAAGATTTGCGCGATTTCTCGATGGGTGAGCGAGAAGGCGTATGCAGAGAAGCATCTCCCTGTCCCCGGCGGAAGAAGTCCACTGCGGTGCGCGCGGAGTTCCCGAAACGGTTGGAATGGCGGCGCTGTTCACCGGCGTGCCGCCGGGGGCGGACGCGCTGCGCGCCCGGGTCGGGGAGCGCTGGGGCGGCCTTCCCCGGCTGCGGCAGGTGCTGCTGCCCCCCGCGCCCCCGGCCCGGCTGCGCGGGCACCGCTGGCTGCCGCTCGACCGGTTCGACGTCCGTCGCCACGTCGCCGTCGTCAACGCCGCCGCGTTCACCGGCCTGCTCGGCCGGCTCGTCACCCGCGCCCTGCCCGCCGGGCTGCCGCCCTGGCGGCTGACCCTGGTACGGCACGCGGACCGGGAGCGGTTCGCCGTCGTACTGACCGCCCACCACGCCCTGCTGGACGGCCGCTCCCTGGAGATCCTGCTCAGCCGTCTGTTCGACGGCGCCCCCGGGCGCGGGGCCCGCGTCGTCCGCAGGGGCACGGGCGTGCGGGCGGTCGGGATGCCCGGGGCCCTCCGCCCGGAACGCCCCGAGCGCCCCCGCCCACTTGCGACGCTCGGGCCGGGCCGGGCCCTGCCGTTGCCCCCCGGCCTCCGCCCGCGGCCGGACCTGGCCTGGACGGAGGTGGACGCGGACGCGGTGCGGGCCGCCCGTCGCGCCCTGCCCGGCCTGGGGGCCACCCTCAACGAGGTGCTGCTGGCCGCCGCCGCGGGCGCCCTGCGCACCGTCCACGGGGATCCGGACCGCTGGCCCGGCGCACCGCGCCCGCTGTACGGCTCCTTCCCGGTGGACCTGCGCGCACCGCGGGAGGACCGGATGCTCGGCACCGTCGTCTCGGCGGTACGGGTGCCGCTCCCGGTGACCGCCGCCGACCCCGGGGAGCGGCTGGCGGCCTGCCGGGGCGCGCTGGCCGCCTTCGGCCCCCTCCACGGGGGCACGGACACCGTCCGCCGCGCGGTCGGCACCGCCGCGCGGCTGGGCGGCCCCTGGGCGGTGCGTCTGCTGGCCTCGCTGAGCTGCTCGCCGGGCTTCTGCCCCGTGACCTGCCTGGCCTTCGGCTGGCCGCGCGGCCCGTGGTCCCTGGACGGCCGGCCGCTGGAGCGGATCATCCCCCTGCCGCCCGTACTGGCCCCGGGGACCGTCTGCCTGGCCCTGACCGACTACGCGGGCGCGTACACCCTCACCGCGGTTACCCGCGCCCTCCCCGGCGGGGCCCGGCGGCTGGCCGACGCCCTCGTCCGCGAACTGCCCCTCCTCACCCGCCGGCCCGGGCCCGAGCCCGCGTCCGAGCTCGGCGCCGGGCCTGCGGCGACCGGGCGAGGCGGTTCCCCGGCGTGATCCGTGGAACGCGGAACGGACCGCCGGGGTGACATCCGCCGGCCGATGAGGAGGGGTGGCGATGAGGTACGACGAGTTCCTCGCCCGGGTTCGGGCGCTGGGGGGCGAGAGGCGGCGGAGCAGCGGTGCGAGGGCGCACGCCGTGCGCCGCGCCACCTCCCGGTGCACACAACAACCGTGTTCGCCCTGCGTCACCACTTGTCACTCTGGGCTACCTCGGTCACCGTGGGGACGTGACGAACGAACCCGCGACCTCCTCCGCCCGCTCCGACCGCCCCGCCGGGCCCGTGCGGTATCCGCAGTGGCCCGGTGCGCGCCCGGCCGCGCCCGGCCCGGTGCGGTCCGGGCTCCGTCCGGGCCGGTGGGGCGGGCAGGTGCGCGCCTACCGGGCCGACGCCACCGCCGAGGGGCCGGTGGACGGCGCGCCCGTCGCGGTGCTGCTGGGCGGATACGCCGGCCCCAGCGGCGTTCTCGCGCTGCGGTGGCTGTGCGGCCAGGCCCGCCGTATCGCCGACGGGCTCGACCCCGACCCGCTGACGGCCCGGTGGGCCGCGGAGGGCACGCTCGGCCGTGTTCCGGATCTGCCGGAGCGGCCCGGGCGGGGCGCCGACGTGCCCGCGGAGCTGCGGCGGTGGTGCTCGGACGAGGAGGAGCAGCAGGCCGCGGCCGAACGGCTCGCCCAGGGGCTGTCGTTCCGGCTCACCACCGCCGACCACACCGGGAGCTACACGCTGCGGGTGTGGCCCGTCGGCGTGATCGTCCCCCGGTCGGGTACGTCGCCGCTCACCTACGTGCGGTGGCCCCACCGGCTCCCGCCCTGGTCACCGGAGCCCCGTCCCGCCGCGCCCTCCCCGCGCCGGGGGACGGGAGCGCATCTCCTGCCCCGGTGACCGGGGCGGGCCCGGGCGGTGCGGCGTCGCCGCGGACATCGTCGCCGTCAGAGCCCGAACTCGTGGAGCGGCAGGTCGAGCAGGTGGCAGACCTCGCGGACCACCACCAGTTCGGCGGCGTCGAAGTAGCCGTCGGCCCCGCCGACGGCTATGCCGATACGGACGACGGCGCGGGCCTCGGAGGGCCTGCGCGCGGTTTTGGCGACCTCCCGCAGGGCCTCGGTCCGGTTGAGGTCGAAGTCGGCGGTGAGCCGGTCCAGCCAGTTCTCGAAGCGGCCGCGCAGTTCGCCGGCCGGGAAGCTCCGCAGCACCTCGTCGTGCTCGATCAGCTGGGCGACGCGACGGCGTTCGGCCGGGTCGATCGTCCCGTCCGCCGCGGCGACCAGCGCGCACATCGCCATGCTCGCGTCGCGGAACGCGCCGCCCGTCAGTTCGTTCCTCTTCGCCGTCAGCCTGCCCCGCACCGTCCGGGCGGACTCCGCGAGACGGTTCCACAGGGGCATGATGAACACTCCGGGTGTCAGGAGGAGGCCGGGCCGCGCCGACGCGATCGGACGGAAATGCCAAGGGCTCGCCTCCGCCTCCGCGTCCCCAACGTTTCTACAGAATCGTAGAATCAGGGATGTCCCGCGCTGTCGCCGGGGTGCCACGGAAGGAGGGGCGGGGCGTCTTTCGGGGCACCCCGCGATCCCGGCGCCGGGCCGATATCGGGAGCGGGAGGCCATTCCGGCCCCCGCGTTGCCGCTTTGCCAATCCTTTACACTTCACCGGGAGACCTCGGCCTGTCCCGAGGTACCCGGTTTCCGACCGACGCAGAAGGAGAGACACACCCGCCATGGGCGAACCTCCCAGTACCAGCCGTGCCACCCGCGGCCGCTCCGCGACGATTCCGGGAGCGGAGGTGGCACGGTGATCGAAGTCCTGCTCCTGCTGGCGGCCCTGGCCCTCGTCCTGGCCTGCGCGGTCTTCGTGGCCGCCGAGTTCTCCCTGACCACCGTCGAGCGCGGCGAACTGGACCGCGCCGCCCGCCGGGGGGAGCGCGGGGCCGAGGGCGCGCTCAGAGCCGTCCGGCAGCTCACCCTCCAGCTCTCCGGCGCCCAGCTCGGCATCACCGTCACCTCGCTGGTCATCGGCATGCTCGCCGAGCCGTCCCTGGCCGCGCTGCTGCGCGGGCCGCTGCGCGACGCCGGACTGGGCTCCGCCGCCTCCTCGGCGGCCACCGTGCTGGGCGTGGCCGTCTCCACGGTGGTGCTGATGGTGGTCGGCGAGCTGGTGCCCAAGAACTGGGCCATCTCCAGCCCGCTGGCCGTCGCCCGCGTCGTCGCCGGCCCGCAGCGCGGCTTCACTGCCCTCTTCGGCCCCTTCATCCGCCATCTGAACGGCACCGCGAACCGCTTCGTGCGCCGCTTCGGCCTGGAGCCCACCGAGGAGCTGGCCTCCGCCCGCAGCCCGGACGAACTGGTCTCCCTGGCCCGCCGCTCCGCCAAGGAGGGCGCGATCGAGGAGGACTCCGCCGAACTGTTCGTCCGTACCCTCCACCTGAGCGAGCTGAGCGCGGAGAACGTGATGACGCCGCGCGTGGATGTCCGCGCGCTGGAGGCGCACGCCACCGCCGCCGACGCCGAGAACCTGACCCTGGCCACCGGTCTGTCGGTCTTCCCCGTCTACCGCGACACCCTGGACGAGGTGATCGGCACCGTCCACATCCGCGACGTCCTGGCCCTCCCGGCGGACAGGCGCTCCGCCACCCCCGTCACCGAGCTGCTCGGCGAGCCGCTGATGGTCCCCGAGACCCTGCCGGTGGACCGGCTGCTGGAGCGCCTGCGCGCCCGCCGCACCGTCGCCGTCGTCATCGACGAGTACGGCGGCACCGCCGGGGTCGCCTCCGTGGAGGACATCGTCGAGGAGGTCGTCGGCGAGGTTCGCGACGAGCACGACCCGCTGGAGGAGCCCGACCTGCGTCCCACCGCCCCCGCCCCCGACGGACGGGCGCGCTGGGAGGCCGACGGCGGCGCCCGCCTGGACGTGCTGGCCGCGATCGGACTGGCCGCGCCCGAGGGGCCCTACGAGACCGCCGCCGGCCTGATCGCCGCGCGCCTGGAACGCATCCCCGCACCCGGCGACACCGTCGAGACCGCCGGCTGGGAGCTGCGCGTCCTCGACGTCGACCACCACCGCGCCGACCGCGTACGGATCACCGCACCCGCGCGGACCGTCTCCGCCTCGGCGGCCGGCCGCTCCCACCGGGAGGACGCCCGATGACCGCTCTGCAACTGGCCATCGGCGCCCTGATGATCCTGGTCAACGCCTTCTTCGTCGGTGCCGAGTTCGCCCTGATCTCGGTGCGCCGCAGCCAGATCGAGCCACACGCCGAGAAGGGCGCCAGGCGGGCCCGCACCACCCTGTGGGGCCTGGAGCACCTGTCGGCGATGATGGCCACCGCCCAGCTGGGCATCACCGCCTCCTCCCTGGTGCTGGGCGCGGTCGCCGAACCGGCGATCGCCCACCTGCTGGAGCCGCCCTTCGAGGCCGTCGGAGTCCCCGGTGCCCTGGTCCACCCGATCGCCTTCGTCATCGCGCTGGCCCTGGCCACCTATCTGCACATGCTCATCGGCGAGATGGTGCCCAAGAACATCGCCCTGGCCGCGCCCGTGCCCACCGCGCTGCTGCTCGGGCCGCCGCTGGTCGCCCTCACCCGGGCCCTGCGTCCGGTGATCTTCGGTATCAACGCCTTCGCCAACGCCCTGCTGCGCCTGCTCAGGGTCGAGCCGAAGGACGAGGTCGCCTCGATCTTCACCGACGCCGAACTCACCCGCATGGCGCGGGAGGCCAGCGAGGCCGGACTGATCGAACCGGGCGGCCACGAGCGGCTGCGCGAGGCCCTGGAGCTGGGCAGCCGCCCGGCGTCCGAGGTGCTGGTGCCCCTGGCCGAGATGCACACCGTCGGCCACACCGTCACCCCCGACCAGCTGGAACGGACCGCCACCACGGTCGGCTTCTCCCGGCTGCCGGTCACCGGTCCGGGCGGTGCCGTACTCGGATACCTGCACGTCAAGGACGCCATCGGCGTTGTGCACCGCGACCGGCCCTTCCCGCGCGAGGCGCTGCGCACCGTCGTACGCATCGGGGCCGGCACCCCGCTGGACGATGTCCTCACCTCCATGCGCGCCCGCGGCACCCACCTGGCCGCCGTCACCGGCGACCGCGGTGAGCTGCTGGGCTTCGTCACCATGGAGGACGTCCTGGAGAAGCTGGTCGGCCCGGCTCCGGCCGCGCGCTGACGACGGGGGGCGGGGCCGCCGGGGACGGCGGCCAGGCGGGTGCCGCCGTGCGCGCGAGCCGTGCGCGGCGGCACCTCCCCGTGCCTGCCGCCGTCAGGCGTCCTCCGCCTCCCACGGCTCCCCGGTCTTGGCCAGGTGGACCACCGCGTGTCCGTAGCCGGGCCAGTCGGTGGGGCAGGGCGGCCCGACGTGGACCTGGACGGTGATGTCGGAGCGGTCGTCGGGCCCGCCCATCAGCAGGAGCTCCAGCTCGGAGGCGATGTCGCACAGGTCCTCGGCCACCTCGGGCGTCTCCCTGGCCACCGCCGCGTGGATGACGACCTCGCCGGGGCGCGGTTCCACCGACAGGCCCAGGACCTCCTCGCCGACGCGGCCCAGCGCGGCCTGGCAGGTCCGCAGGAGAAGCTGGTCGCGGCGGAGCAGTGCCCGTACCTCGTCGGACGGCAGACTGGACGCGTAGTACAACTCAGCGGGGTGGCGCATGCGCGTACGGTAGGGGCTCGCCGCGCGCTCCGCCACGGGAACGCCCGCATTCGTAGCGTGTACGCACCCGCGTCCCCGTCCGGTGCGGTGGGGCGCACCGGGGCCCGGCCCCGGGCCCGGCCCCGGACATGCAGCCGGGCCCGGGCCCGGACCCGAGCGGCGGCGGACGGCGCGTACAGCACCGCCCGCGGGCGCGTACACCAGCCCGGCGGACGTGCCCGACGGCTTGTCCCCGCCGCCGGCGGAAGCCACGGTGGAAGACGTGATCAACGCTTCCGGACTCCTTCCCCGCACCGGCTGCCGCCCCGAGACCTCGGGGGACTTCTCATGGCGCGGCGCGCGCCTGTTCGTACGCGCCCCCGCCCGGACGCCGGGCCGCTTTCGCGACCGGGACCGTCCCGGCGGCGGGAACGGCCACCCGCCCCCGGCCTACCGGGCCGAGGCCGTCGCCGTGGGAGCGGTGGGCGACGGCACGGTCGCCGTGCAACTGGGCGCCTGCGAGGCGGCCGACCGCCGCCGGGTGCTGGACTGGCTACGGGAGCAGGCCCGCCGGATCGCCGACGGGCTCGACCCCGATCCGTTCACGGCCCGCTGGGCACCGGGCGGAGCCCTCGTCCCCCTGCCGGAGGGGCCCGCCGGGGCGGCCGACGCGCCCGCGGAACTGCGCCGGTGGTACGAGGACGAGGAGCGGCAGCGGGCCGCGTCCGAACTGCTCGCCCGGGGAACGCCGTTCCACCTCGCCGTCGCCGACCACACCGGCACGTACGTGCTGAGCGCCCGTCCCGTCGGCGCAGCCGCCCCGTGAGCCCGCGGTTCCGCGGAGTCCGCCGCCCCGTCAGCCCGGTACCGGAAGAACCCCTCGATCGGGGGAACGCGGGGCGGCCGTAACGGTTCGGCTGAAGGGGGCGCCGATAGCGTCCGGGCCATGGTCGACAACAGGGCCGGGCGGCGGCCGGTCGTCACCGAACTGAGGCTCTCCGCGTTTCGCGCACACCGCGGGATGCGGCTGCCGCTGGAGCCGCTGACCCTGCTCACCGGGGCCAGCGGCAGCGGCAAGTCCACGGTGCTGGAGGCGTACGAGGCGCTGGCGCGGCTGGCCGGAGGGGAGAGCGTGGGCGAGGTCTTCGGCGGTGCGCACGGCGGGCCGGCGGCCTGTGTTCCGCGCGGCACGCCTCCGGACGGGCAGGGCGGGCGCGGTTTCCGGCTGGGGTGCACGGTGGACGGTCCGGCCGGCCCGGTGCGCCTCGACCTCGCCGTCCAGGCCGAGCCCGAGCTGCGTGTCACGGGTGAGCGGCTGACCGGTGCGGACGGCCGCACCCTGCTGGTGACGGCGCTGCGGGACCCGGCACGGCGGGTGATGCGGGCCGAGTGGCGCACCGGGGGCGTGGGCCAGGTGGCCCGCGCCCCGCTGCCGGACGACCGGCTCGCCACCGTCCTGCTGCCACTGCGGGTGGCGGGCGCCACCGAGGGGCAGCGGCAGGTGCTGGCCGCGGCCGAGCAGGTGGTGCCGGCGCTGCGCTCGGCCTTCGTCTGCGATCCGCGGCCGGAGGCCATGCGTGAACCGGTGGCCTCCGTGGACGCGTTGCTGCGGGGTGGCTGCGACAACCTCGCGGCGGTGCTGGGCCGCCTCCGCGCCGAGTGCCGGACGCGGTACGCGGCGCTGCTGGACGCCGTACGCCCCGGATTCGGCCGCCCGGTGGCCGGACTGCCGACCGAACCGGTGGCCGAACCGGTGGCCGAGCCGGCGGCCGGACCGGTGGCGGTACGGGGGCGCACGCGGCTGGTCGGGGCGCTGGTGGAGCACGGCGACGGGCTGGAGCCGACCCCGCTGGACCGGCTCGGGGACGGGGAACTGCGCTACCTGGCGCTCGCGCTGGTCCTGCTGGCCGGCCCCGGGGTGCTCCGGGCCGGCCCGGAGCGGCAGGCGCCCGACTCCCGGCATGCGCTGGTGGTGCTGGCCGACGGGTTCGACCGGGGCATGGACGCACGGCAGCGGCGGGAACTGACCGGACTGGCGGCGCGGATGTGCGAGCGCGGCCACCTGCGGCTGCTGGGGACGGTCTGCGACGGGACGGCCGCCGGCGGGGCGGTGGGGGAGGCGGCCGGGGCCCGGGTGGTAGACCTGGGCGGATGAACGGCGGACAGGTGCAGGGAAGAGACGGGGACGGCGAGGACGCCGCGGGGAGCGGGGGGACGGGGCGCCGCCCGGCGCCGTACGGGCGGCCCGAGGGGCGGGCGGGCGAACTTCAGCGCAGACTCGCCGAGTTCGCGGCGGCACGCCGGTGGGAGCCGTACCACACACCGAAGAACCTGGTGACGGCTCTGGGAGTGGAGACGGCCGAACTGGCCGAGATCTTCCAGTGGCTCACCCCCGAGGAGTCGGCGCGGGTGATGGAGGATCCGGGTACGGCGGGGCGGGTCGCGGACGAGGTGGCCGACGTCCTCGCCTACCTGCTGCAGTTCTGCGAGGCGCTGGGGATCGACGTGCTGGCCGCGCTGGAGGCGAAGATCGAGCGGAACGAACAGCGCTTTCCTGTTGCGGAGAGTGATCGAAGGGCCGATGGGGGCGCCGATGAGACGGACGGCCCCGGCGGTGAGCGTGGAAAGGCCAATCGTCACCCTTCGGAGTGAATAGGTTCTCCACCGTGTCGATTTTTTCCACAGTTTTCCCAAACACCCTAGCCAGACGCGGCCTTGGGTATCACGCTGGGTAGCGAATGATTGTGGAGGGAAAAGGTGGATGGATGCGGTACCACTCATTGAGATCACGCGGCGAGCGCTCGCACACAGTGAGGAAGCGGCTGACGTCGTTACCGAGGCGTGGCAGGCACAGGCGCTCGCGGAGGCGGTAGGAGTCCACCTGGCCACGGCGGGCCCGCCCGAGGTGCGGGCCCAGGCCGGTGGACTGCGGGAGGCCGGCGGACGCGCCTGCGGTTCGCTGCGCGGCCCGGGGCAGCGGTCCGACGGGGCGCGCGCCGCCCGTCTGACGGAGATGAGCGACCCCCTCTCGGCCCTGCACGACCTGGGCGACCTGCTGGGGGAGGCCGGCGGCGCGCTGGTGCGAGTGGCGGTCGACGCGGAGGAGGAAGGGCTCTACTGGAGGTGCATCGAGGGCATCGACGCGGCCGACGAGTGCGGCGACAGGGTGACGGCGATCCTCAGGCGGCTCGCCCTCATACCCCGGCCCTTCCGCCGGGCCGCGCCGGTGAGGGAGGAGGCGCGGTGACGGTGCAGGATGGAGGACATGGATCTGCGCATCTTCACCGAACCCCAGCAGGGCGCCTCCTACGACACCCTCCTCGCGGTCGCCAGGGCCACCGAGGACCTGGGTTTCGACGCCTTCTTCCGTTCCGACCACTACCTGAAGATGGGTGATGTCGACGGGCTGCCCGGCCCGACGGACGCCTGGATCACCCTGGCCGGTCTCGCCCGGGAGACCAGGCGCATCCGGCTGGGCACCCTGATGACCGCGGCCACCTTCCGGCTGCCGGGCGTCCTGGCCGTCCAGGTGGCGCAGGTCGACGCCATGTCGGGCGGGCGCGTCGAACTCGGCCTGGGCGCCGGGTGGTTCGAGGCCGAGCACACGGCCTACGGCATTCCCTTCCCCAAGGAGAAGTTCTCCCGGCTCCAGGAGCAGTTGGAGATCGTCACCGGACTGTGGGCCACCGAGCCGGGCAAGACGTTCTCCTACGACGGCGCCCACTACCGGCTCGCCGAGTCGCCCGCGCTGCCCAAGCCCGCACAGGACAGGGTCCCCGTACTCGTCGGAGGCATGGGGGCCAAGCGCACCCCGGCACTGGCCGCGCGCTTCGCCGACGAGTTCAACGTCCCCTTCGTCTCCGTCGAGGACAGTGCGCGGCAGTTCGGCCGGGTGCGGGCCGCCGCCGAGGAGCACGGCCGCGCCGGGGACGACCTGGTCTACTCCAACGCCCTGGTCGCCTGCGTGGGCCGGGACGACGCCGAGGTGGCGCGGCGCGCGGCGGCCATCGGCCGCGAGGTGGCGGAGCTGAGGGAGAACGGACTGGCCGGCTCCCCTGCCGAGGTGGTCGACAAGATCGGCCGCTACGCCGAGGCGGGCTCCTCCCGGATCTATCTGCAGATCCTGGACCTGCACGATCTGGACCACCTGGAGCTGATCTCCTCCCAGGTGCAGAGCCGGCTGGGGTGAGCCCGGCGTGAGCACACCACCCGCGCCGCCGCCCGCGTCCACATCCGCGTCCGTCCCCGCGCTCCCGCTCGCGGAGGCCCTGGCGCGCGGCCCCCTCGTCCTCGACGGCGGGCTGTCCAACCAGCTCCGGGCACAGGGCTGCGACCTGTCCGACGAGCTGTGGTCGGCCCGGCTGCTCGCCGACGACCCCGCCCAGGTGGAGGCGGCCCACACCGTCTACGCGCGGGCGGGGGCGCGGGTGCTCATCACCGGCAGCTACCAGGCCTCCCACCCCGGCTTCGCCCGGCGCGGGCTGGACGGTGCGGAGACCGACGCCCTGCTGCGCCGCAGCGTGGCCCTGGCCCGGGCCGCGGCGGGCGAAACCGGCGGGCCGGTGTGGGTGGCCGCCTCGGTCGGCCCGTACGGCGCGGTGCTCGCCGACGGCGGCGAGTACCGCGGCCGGTACGGCCTGACGGTCGCCGGGCTGGAGCGTTTCCACCGGCCCCGGATCGAGGCGCTGGCTTCGGCCGCCCCGGACGCCCTGGCCCTGGAGACGGTGCCCGACGCCGACGAGGCCGAGGCCCTGCTTCGCGCGGCGGCCGGCTGCGGGGTGCCGGTGTGGCTGTCGTACACCGTGGCCGGGCCGCGTACCCGCGCCGGACAGCCGCTGGCGGACGCCTTCGCCGTCGCCGCCGGCAACGACCAGGTGATCGCGGTCGGCGTCAACTGCTGCGACCCGCGCGACGCCACGCCCGCCGTACGCCTGGCGGCGCGGGCCACGGGCAAGCCGGTGGTCGTCTACCCCAACAGCGGCGAGGGCTGGGACGCGGGGCGTGGCGCCTGGACGGGCGGAACCGTCTTCGACCCCGCCGCCGCCCGCATCTGGGTGCGCGACGGCGCCCGGCTGGTCGGCGGCTGCTGCCGGGTGGGCCCGGCGGAGATCGCCGCCCTGGCCGCGGAACTCGGAGCGGGTGCGGACCGGGAAGCGGGGCGGGGGACAGAACCGGGACCTGGACCAGGGCCGGAAGGATAGTCGTACCAGCGCCCCGCACTGGTGGAAAACCGCTGGGGCGGCCCGCCCGAACGGACCATACTCGCTCAGGCGTTCCTGACGATGACCACCACCGGCAGCGCCGAGCGGCCCGCCACCGACCTCGGGTTCCCGCTGCACAAACACCCCGACCGGGGCAGAGGGCGCGGCGGCGCACCCGGCTCGGTGTCCCGGGGTGTAGCCGCCCGGCTCGGGGTGAGGATGGTGGTATGGGACTCCACGTCGACTCCGAGACCGGGCGGCTGCGCCGCGTCATCCTGCACCGCCCCGACCTGGAGCTGAAACGGCTCACCCCGACCAACCGGGACGACCTGCTCTTCGACGACGTGCTGTGGGTGCGGCGGGCCCGCCAGGAGCACGACGGTTTCGCCGACGTCCTGCGCGACCGGGGCGTGGAGGTCCACCTGTTCGGCGACCTGCTGGCGGAGTCGCTGGAGGTCCCCGCGGCCCGCGCGTTCGTCCTGGACCGCACCTTCCACGAGAAGGAGTACGGACCGCTGGCCGCCGACCACCTGCGGGCCGTCTTCGACGAGATGTCCGGGGTGGAGCTGGCCGAGGCGCTGGTGGGCGGGATGACCAAGCGGGAGTACCTGGAGCGGCACCCCGAGCCGGTCTCGGTGCGCTTCCACGTGATGGACCTGGACGACTTCCTGGTCGCCCCGCTGCCCAACCACCTGTTCACCCGCGACACCTCCGCATGGATCTACGACGGGGTGTCCATCAACGCCATGCGCTGGCCGGCCCGGCAGCGCGAGACGATCCACTTCGAGGCGATCTACCACCACCACCCGCTGTTCGCTCCGGGCTCGGGTGCTCCCGCCTCCGGCACGGCCGGCGGGGAGGGCTTCCACATCTGGTCCGAGGGCCAGGGCGCCTACCCCTCCACCATCGAGGGCGGGGACGTGCTGGTCATCGGCAACGGCGCGGTGCTCATCGGGATGAGCGAGCGCACCACCCCGCAGGCGGTGGAGATGCTCGCCCGCGGTCTGTTCGCGGCGGGCTCGGCCCGCACCATCGTGGCACTGGACATGCCCAAGACGCGCGCCCTGATGCACCTGGACACGGTGATGACGATGGTCGACGGCGACACCTTCACCCAGTACGCGGGCCTGGGCATGCTCCGCTCCTACACCATCGAGCCCGGCGCGGCCGAGTCGGAGCTGAAGGTCACCGACCACCCGCCCGAGCACATGCACCGCGCCATCGCCGAGGCCCTGGGCCTGGACGGCGTCCGGGTGCTGACCGCCACCCAGGACGTGCACGCCGCCGAGCGCGAGCAGTGGGACGACGGCTGCAACGTGCTGGCCGTCGAGCCGGGGGTGGTCATCGCCTATGAGCGCAACGTCACCACCAACACGCATCTGCGCAAGTGCGGCATCGAGGTCATCACCATCCCCGGCAGCGAGCTGGGCCGGGGCAGGGGCGGGCCGCGCTGCATGAGCTGCCCGGTCGAGCGCGACGCGGTGTAGGCGGGAGCGGAACGGAACGGAAGCGGGACACCCTCTCTGCATAGAGATACGTTTATTCGTATAGACTTCCGGCTTTCCCGCCGTAGCCGACGAGACAGTCCTAGGAGCCCCCATGGCGATCGATCTCACGGGCCGCCACTTCCTCAAGGAGCTGGACTTCACCCCCGAGGAGTTCCGCCACCTGGTCGAGCTGGCCGCCGAGCTGAAGGCGGCCCGGCGCGCGGGCGCCGAGGAGCGGCGGCTGCGCGGGCGCGGCATCGCGCTGATCTTCGAGAAGACCTCCACCCGCACCCGCTGCGCCTTCGAGGCCGCCGCCGCCCAGCAGGGCGCCCACACCACCTACCTCGACCCCTCGGGCTCCCAGATCGGCCACAAGGAGTCGGTGCGCGACACCGCCCGGGTGCTGGGGCGGATGTACGACGCGATCGAGTACCGGGGCAGCAGCCAGGAGGCGGTGGAGGAACTGGCCGCCCACGCCGGCGTCCCCGTCTACAACGGGCTCACCGACGACTGGCACCCCACCCAGATGCTCGCCGACGTGCTCACCATGACCGAGCACTGCGACAAGCCGCTGACGGAGACCGCCTACGCCTACCTGGGCGACGCCCGCAACAACATGGGTAACTCCTATCTGGTCACCGGCGCCCTGCTCGGCATGGACGTGCGCATCGCGGCGCCGCGCGGCCTGTGGCCGGAGGAGTCCGTGGTGGCCGCGGCCCGCTCCCTGGCGCAGACCACCGGCGCGCGCGTCACCCTCACCGAGAAGGTCGAGGAGGGCGTGGCCGGCGCGGACTTCGTCGCCACCGACGTGTGGGTGTCGATGGGCGAGCCCAAAGAGGTCTGGGAGGAGCGCATCGGGCTGCTGCGGCCGTACGCCGTCACCATGGACATCCTGCGCGCCACCGGTAACCCGCGCGTCCGCTTCCTGCACTGCCTGCCCGCCTTCCACGACCTGGGCACGGCCGTGGGCCGGGAGATCCACCAGCGTTACGGACTGGAGTCGCTGGAGGTGACGGACGAGGTGTTCGAGTCGGAGCACTCGGTCGTCTTCGACGAGGCGGAGAACCGCATGCACACCATCAAGGCGGTCATGGTCGCCACCCTCGCGGGCGCGTAGGCGCCGCCGCCCCCGCGAGAACTCCGCGACCTGCAACTCCGCGTCCGCGCCGAGCAGCGGACCCCCGACTGGAAAACCCGCTACGCGGCCCGCTCCGGGGCCGAGGGCGCCATCAACGAGTTTGCGCACGGACACGGCATCCCCCGGTCGAAGCCCTGGCGAAAACTGGGCAGTTGACCTCGACCGCTCCAAGATCCCCGACAGAGCCAAACGTTTCACAGACCCAGTCATCGCGGACTTCGGCGACCATGCGCACCGCGCGACGGCGCAGCTCAAGCGGGTAACGGGAGGGTCGTGCCATGACCTTTGCGACACTACCCAGGAGGTGTAGCTCTTTTTAGAGAGTCGGCTCGAAGGTGCGATGAGTTCCCCGGCTTGGCCAAGTGCTGAATCACACCGGTCTCTTTGAGTGAGGCACCCGGTGAATTCGCGTACTGATCCGTAACGACCGCACTTCGAGTGCAAGGATGAAGCCTGTCATGGATACCGGGTGGTGTGCGCGTACGGTACGGGCCGCAGTGTTCGCGGCCGTGTGCGTGCTGCTCGCCGCCGTGGGGCACATCATGATGTCGGGCTGCGCTGTGCCCTGGTGGGCGCTGCTGGCCGGTTTTGCGGCAACGGGCGGTGCCTGCTGGGTGTTGACCGGCCGGGAACGCGGGCTGACGCTGATCGTGACGCTCGTGGTCGGGGGCCAGACGGTGCTCCACTGGGGATTCTCGCTCGCGCAGTCGGCGGTGGGGCCGACCGCCTCAGGCTCGGCCGGCGGTGGAATGGGCGCGATGCCGATGGGCTCCATGGGGCACGACATGGGTTCCATGGACATGAGCTCTATGGATATGAGTGGCCTGCACGCGCACTCCATGCAGATGCATATGGGCATGAGCCACTCGGCTCACATGTGCGCAGGCGCTGAGGTCAGCCCGGGGCACTGGCCGGTGAGCGGTATGCCGTCGCTCGGCATGTCGGGGGCTCACCTGGTGGCCGCCGTGCTGTGCGGCCTGTGGCTGGGGTACGGCGAGCGCGTCGCGTACCGTCTGCTGCGTGCCGTGGCCGGGTGGCTGGCCGCGCCGTTGCGGCTGGTGCGCATCCTGCCTGCGCTGCCGCGTCGCCCGCGCCGTCTTGTGCGGCGGACCCGTTCGCGCTGGGCGCCGCACCGTCTTCATCTCGTTCACGCGATCACCACCAGAGGACCGCCTTTGAGGACCGCTGTCGTCTAGAACAGCAGGTTTCCCGAGGTCGCTTTCGGGTGTCGTCGACACCTCGCCTCGGTTCGCGGCCGTGCCCGCGCACGGTCGCCGTCCCCTTGTTGCTGGAACCGGCGTGTCTGCGTGCCGCCGTTCCATGCGTGATTCGCGAAGGACACCAGGTGCTTTCTCCTACCCTGCCCGCATTACGTGGGCGCCGCAAGAAACGTAAGAAGCACGACAACACCCAAGAAGTCGACCAACTGATCACCGGATGGGCCCTGGCGGCCCGAGGCGGCGACGCCGAGGCCGTCGAGCGGTTCATCCGGTCCCTGCACTGCGACGTGCTGCGCTACGTCGCGCACCTGAGCGCGGACCCGCAGTCGGCGGACGACCTGACTCAGGAGACGTTCGTACGGGCGCTGGGCAGTCTGCACCGGTTCGAGGGGCGCTCCTCGGCCCGGGCCTGGCTGTTGTCGATCGCGCGTCGGGCTGTGATCGATGATTTCCGGCGTGCCGCCGCGCGGCCCCGCCTGGCCGAGCGTCATGACTGGCGGCTGGCTGCTGAACAGACCCAGCCGGTCGACGTGCCGGGGTTCGAGGAGGGCATTGCGCTCCTTGACCTGCTGGCCAGGCTGCCGGACGAGCGCCGCGAGGCGTTCATCCTCACCCAGTTGCTCGGCCTGTCGTACACGGAAGCGGCCGATGTCACCGACTGCCCAGTCGGGACGATCCGTTCCCGCGTGGCCCGGGCCCGCTCGATGCTGCTGGAACTGCTCGCCGAGTCGGAGCAGCCCTGTACAGACCGCGGCGACCCGCTGCCGGCCATCCGGCCGCCCCACTCGGCGGTAGCCGTCCTGGCAGCCGCGGCGGCCTGACTGGGAGGCTTGGTGCGTGCCCTGACGGGGTAGGCACCGAGCCTCACCGGCGAGGTGACCTCGGCGAGCCTCCGGTACGACGTCCGGACGGCCTCGCACGACGGCGCCGCGGTCCGCACGTCGAGTGGCTTGACGGTGGTGCCGGACTGCGGTGTTGCGGACATCAGCGATGTCGGCACGTTGATCGTGCCGAACGCGGACGCGGTTCCTGCGCTCGAAGCGGAGGCGGCCCGGGCGCTGACACGGTGGTGAAGGACGACCATGTCACCACCGCGGGAGGCGGCATTTCCGCCATTGAGATGGCGCTGTCCTTGCTGGAGGAGGATCTTGGGCGTGATGTGGCCCAGCAGACAGCCCAGTTTCTCGTGACCTATCTCAGAAAGCCAGGCGGTCAGGCTCAGTTCGCCGACGCGCAGGTCCGCGAGGCGCGGAGCCTCGCCTTACGCCAGCTGCAGCGGCAGGTTCAGGCGGATCCGGGGGCGGACTGGACTCTGCGATCCCTCTCCCTTCACGCCGGCCTGTCCGAGCGTCATCTCAGCCGCCAGTTCCGCGCTGAGATCGGCATGACGGCACGGCAGTACGTGGAGCGCGCCCGGGTGGCCGTCGCCTCCCGCCTGCTGATCGAGACCCCGCAGAGCGCCGAATTGATCGCGCGCGAGATCGGTTTCGGCACCGAGGCCACGATGCGCAAGTCATTCCTTCGGGTTCTTCAGGTAGCGCCTCTCGAGTACCGGCGCCGGTTCTCGTGACAAGGTGGGGCCCGAACTAGTCGGCCTCACAGGGAGAGTTGGTGAGCTCATCGGTATGGGGTCTTCTCTGACCGTCGGTGTCTTCGTGTTCGAGGACGCCGAGGAACTCGATGTCGTGGGCCCGTGGGAGGTTCTCGGTTTCTGGGCCGCGCACGTTGCCACGGCTCCTGTCCGCTTGGTCACGGTCGGTCGGGAGGAGGGGTGGGTGCGCTGCGCCAAGGGACTTCGCCTGGGTGTGGATCACGACCTTGCCGCGGCCCCCGCCTTCGACGTGCTGATCCACCCCGGCGGTGACGGCACGCGTGTGCTGAAGAAGGACAGCGCACACCATGACTGGCTCAGGAAACTGCACGATCAAGGGGTGCTGCTGGCGAGCGTGTGCACCGGTTCGCTCGTGCTGGCGGCGGCCGGGCTGCTGAAGGGGCGCTCCGCGACCACGCACCGCGACTTTGCCGGGAAACTGGCGGACATCGACAACACGATCGACGTCCGCGCCACCGAACGGTACGTCGACGACGGCGACATCGTCACCAGTGCGGGAGTGTCCGCCGGTATCGACATGGCCTTCCACCTGGTGGAGCGGCTGGAGAGCGCGGAGGCGGCGGCCGAGGTCCGCCAGGGGACGCAGTACGACCGTCCCGTCAGCTGACTTTGGCCTCCGATAGCCGCTCCAGGGCGAGGGGCTGGGCTGCGTAGGTGATGCGTACGACGCCGTCGGCGTGGCGGGCGGCGGTCGCGGCGATGCCGAACACCTCGCGCAGCAGATCGGGTGTCAACACGTCCAGGACCTGGCCCGCGGCCACCACTTGGCCCGCGTGGAGCGCCACGAGGTGGTCGCAAAGGCGGGCGGCCAGGTCGAGGTCGTGCAGGACGGCGAGGGTCGTGATGCCGGTTGCCCGGATGAGGTCGAGGACTTCGAAGCGGGCGCGGATGTCGAGGTGGTTGGTGAGTTCGTCGAGGACGAGGAGCCGGGGTTGCTGAGCGAGCGCGCGCGCGAGCAGCACGCGCTGGCGTTCGCCTCCGGACAGGCTGGTGACGTCGCGTTCGGCCATGTGCCGGATTCTGCACAGGTCGAGGGCCTCGTCTACCGCCTCGTGGTCCTCGGGGCTGTCGCGGCCGATGAGTCCGTGGTGCGGGGTGCGGCCGAGGGCGACGACCTCGGTGACGCACATGCCGGTCGGGCTGCTGCTGGCGTCCTGGAGGACGGCGGCGGTGCGGCGGGCGGCGCTGCGTGCGGACAGGGCCCATACGTCGTCGCCGTCCACCCGCACCACGCCGCGGTGGGGGCGCAGGGAGCGGTAGACGGTGCGCAGCAGTGTGGACTTGCCGCTGCCGTTGGGGCCGATGAGGCCGACGATGTCGCCGGGCTGGGCCTCCAGGTGCACGTCGTGGAGGATCGGGCGGCGGCCGAGTTCGACGTGGATCTGTTCGACGGTGAGCTTCATACGGTGTCCAGGCTCTTGTTGCGGCGCAGTAGCCACAGGAAGAAGGGTGCCCCGAACAGGGCGGTGAGGATACCGAGGGGCAGTTCGTTGGGGCGGTTGACGGTGCGGGAGAGCAGGTCGACGACGACCAGGTAGATGGCGCCGACCAGGGCGGCCTGGGGCAGCAGTCTGCGGTGATCGGCACCGGTGGTGAGACGCACCAGGTGGGGGATCATCAGGCCGACGAAGCCGATCCCGCCGGCGACGGCGATGACCGTGCCGGTCACCAGGGAGGACAGCGCCAGCAGGACGGCGCGCAGCCGGTGTACGTCGACGCCGAGGGCGGTGGCGGACTCGTCGCCGACGAGAAGCGCGTTGAGCCGGCGGCCGAAGAGGGCCAGGACCACGGTGGTGGTGAGGACGACCGTGGTGACGACGGGAAGCTGCCCCCACTGCGCGCCGGCGACGCTGCCCAGCATCCAGAACATCACCGTGCGCAGTTCGGTCGGGGTGGCGCGCAGTTGCAGGTAGCTGGTGGCCGCGAGGAACAAGTAGCCCACGGCCACCCCGGACAGGACCAGGCGGGTCGGTGCGAGGCGTCCTTGTTTCTGGCCGAGGAGGAAGACCAGGGCAGCCGCCGCGGCGGCACCGAGGAAGGCCGCCGAGGACACGCCGAGCCCGCCGAGCGCGCCGCTGGTGAGCGTGATGACGAGCACGGCCCCGAGCGACGCACCGGAGGAAACGCCGAGGACGTACGGGTCGGCGAGAGGGTTGGCGACGACGGCCTGCAGGACCACGCCGGCGACGGCCAGTCCTGCGCCGACCAGCGCGGCCAGCACGACCCGCGGCGTGCGGAAGTTCCAGACGATCTGGTCCATGGCGGGGTCCGTGACCGTCCCGCCGCCGGTCATGTGGCGCCAGATGATCCGCCACACCTCGCCCACCGGCACGGTCACCGCGCCGATGCTGATCGCCACGATCATGGCGCCCACGAGCACGGCCAGCAGCACCACCAGCACCAGCACGGGGTTCAGCCGTTTAGCTCGGCCGGGTCGCGTCAGACGTCGCTCGGGTGAAGCATCTCGGCGATCTTCTCCACGGCCAGGTCGTTGCTGGGCCCGAGGTAGATCGAGTCGGACAGCACGAGGGAGCGCTTGTTCTTCGCGGCCGGCCACTGGGGGAACTCCTTGAGCAGTTTGCGGGCGTACGCCTCGGGGTTCGGGTCGTTGTAACTGATCACCACGAGGGCATCCACCTGCTCGGCGGCGACCTTCTCCTTGCTCAGGTCGGCGAAGGTGGTCTTGGACGTGGAGGAGAAGGCGTTGCTGCCGCCCGCCTTGGCCAGGATGTCGTTCCAGATGCCGTGGGCCGCGACGGAGCTGAAGTCATTGCCGCCCATACTCATGTTGGAGAAGACCACCATGACGTTGGGCTTCTTCTCGCCCTTCACCTTGGCCGACACATCACTGATCCGCTTGCGCGACTCGGTGATGAGCTTTTCGGCGCGGTCGCTGACGTTGAAGATCTTCCCCAGATCGCGCAGCAGTTGATAGCTGTCGTCGATGGTCATGCGGGAGGTGTCCTGGTCACAACCCTGTGGGGAGACATAGGTGTTGGCGCTGACCGCTTTGAGGTCGTCACGGGTCGCGAAGCCGTTCTTCGCGTCGAAGCCGTACGACGTGGTGGACAGCACGAGGTCCGGGCTCAGGCCCAGCATGGCCTCGCGGGGGATGTCGTAGGCGTCGTTGAGCTTGACGTCGCCGGTGGGCAGCTTCTTGATGGCCGCGGCCCGGCCCGGGACCTCGGAACGGCCGTACGATTGCTCGTTCGCCACGATGCGGTCACCGAGCCCCAGCGCCAGCAGCGAGGAAACCTCCGCGACGGAGGCACCGTTCATCACGACCACCCGGCTAGGTGCCTTGGTGTACGTGGTGGTCTGTCCGCAGTTCTTGAGGGTGACCGGATATCCGGGGGCGCTCACGTCCGCGGCGGCCTTGGCCGCCGGGGACGACGGGGCCCCGCATGCCGTGACGGCCAGGCACAGGGCGCCGGCCAGGGCCACGGCAGCGGGCCGTTTCGTCTGCACACGATCTCCTTGGGGCGGGAAGGACTTCTCTCAGGTAGTCGGTGCGGGGTGGGCCTGAGTTCCCAGGAGGTCAGTCCTTCCGTCCTCCGGGTGGCGGCAGGATTCCGTTTTTCACGCAGTAGTCCAGATACCGGAACACCAGTGCCCGATCGGCCTCCGGGCAGGTGATGCCCGTGTCTTCGAGCCCCCGCAGCACGTTGTCCGCTCGGACGCGGCCCAGCGCGAGCTCCGGCTCGGACTCCTCGTCGTCGGTGAGGGAATCGAAGAACGCCCCGGTCGTCGCCGCCACGTCGGCCGAGCGGGGCAGTTCCCGGCGCCACTGCGCCAGCGGGAACTGCTTGACGGTGTACCCGTACTCCTGCACCCAGTCGTACACGTCGGCCAGTCGTACGGGGGCAAGGGGGGCGTGGTTGAAGACCGTGCCGGGGGCGGCAGTCAGGGACAGCCGTACGACGGCACGGGCGACGTAGTCCGCCGTGGTCCACACCTCGGCATCGAACAGCTCGGGCACGATGCCGGCCGGGATGCCGGAGGCCAGAACGCTCCACAGGAAGTCCCGCCGGTTCACCTGGCCGGTGTCCGGTGCTCCCGTCACGCGACCCAGACGGTGCAGGGTGACGGGAAGACCGCGTTCGGCGGCCTGTTCCAGGAGGCGTTCGGACGCCCACTTGGACTGCTGGTAGCCGTTGACCAGCCCTGGATGCGGTGGGAAGAACGTTTCGGGCACTTCCGGGCTCTGGCTGCGAGGCGGGGCGACGGACAGGGTCGATACCAGGTGGACCGGGATCGAGCGTGCGGAGGCCATGCGCAGTAGCTGACGGGTGGATTCGGTGTTGGCGGCACGCAGGCTGGCGTAGTCGCGCATGATGCTGACCGTCGCCGCGTTGTGGATGATGGCGTCGCAGGTCTCGGCCAGTTCGGCGAGCCTGTCCGCGCCGAGCCCCAGGTCTGGGCGGGCGAGGTCGGCGGGGACGGCGGTGATCCGTTCGGCGCCCGCCGGCAGCGGAATCTCCTGAGCGGCCAGGGCCTGGCGGATGCGGTCGGCGGCCTCGGCGGGGGTCGCGGCCCGGACCGGGCAGACGATCTCGGCGTCGGTGGCGGTGAGCAGTTCGGCGAGCAGATGGGGGCCGACGAAGCCGGTGGCGCCGGTGAGCAGAATGGTGCGTGGTGTCCCGGTCGTACGGGGCGAGGCGCCGGGCCGGATGTCGTCGGCCAGGACGGAGTCGGCCAAGACGGTCTCGGGCAACGCGGACGCGGCAGCCGGGGCATCGCCGCGGTGCTCCAGGCGGTGTGCGAGGCCGGCGGCTGTCGGATGCTCGAAGAGCCAGGCGACGCGGACCTCCCGCTCCAGCTCGACGCCGAGCCGGTTGGCGACCTGGATCGCCTGGAGTGACTGGGCGCCGAGGTCGAAGAAGTCGTCCTCGGGTGTCATTCGCTCAACGCCCAAGATCTGGGCCCAGACGCGGGTGATGGTCGCCTCCAGGCCGCCCACTTCCTCCGCTGGGGCGGCCGGCTCTTTTATGACCGTGCCGAGGGCGTTCCTGTCGATCTTCCCCGTGCTGGTGCGGGGCAGCCGGTCGGTGAATTCCACGGCCGACGGGACCATCGCCGCCGGTAGGACCTTCCGTAGCCCCTCCCGCACCTCGGCGGCGGTGGGCCGGGGATCCTCCGCGACGACATGGGCGGCCAGCCGCCGTGTCCCGTCCGGCAGGACCTGCCCGACGACGGCGGCTTCGCGCACGCGCGGCTGGGCGAGAAGAGTGGCCTCGACCTCGGAGGGATGGACACGATGTCCG
This sequence comes from Streptomyces sp. CNQ085, assembly GCF_022614595.1. GTDB lineage: Bacteria > Actinomycetota > Actinomycetes > Streptomycetales > Streptomycetaceae > Streptomyces. The sequence goes on along the minus strand of NZ_JAJFAU010000015.1, from coordinate 24,260 downwards.
CTGATCTTGAATTCGTCGTCCGCCCGTCCGAGGAACCGCAGTTGTCCGTCGTCGCTGAGGCGGACCAGGTCGCCGGTGCGGAAGGCCCTTGGATGGCCGGGCAGTTGTGGGAGCGGTGCGAACCGGGCGTCGTCCGGCGCGTCCGCGCCGCGATAGCCCAGGGCCAGCGCGTCGCCGAGGAGGTAGAGTTCGCCGCCGACAATGGCTGTGCGCATGCCGGGCAGCGGGACTCCGATCGGCACGTCGCCCGGGTCCGCAGAGGCTTCGTGGAGCGCGGCGACTGTGACCACGACCGTCGCCTCGGTCGGGCCGTATGTGTTGAACAGCTGGACCGATGTGCCGACCGTGTTCCGCCAGCGGTCGACGCGTTCGGGCAGGGCGGCCTCTCCGCCGATGATGACGGTCCGCACCCCGTCGGGCAGCGGAGCGGTACCGGTGGAGATCGTGTAGGCCAGTTCGTGCCAGTAGGCCGTGGGCAGGTCCAGCACGCTGATCCGCAGCTGGTCGACCGCGCGCAGGAACTGGGGCACCGACTCGGTCATCTCGCGAGTGCGCACGACGAGGGTGGCGCCCGTGCACAGGGTGAGGAAAACCTCCTCGACACTGGCGTCGAAGTGCAGGGGCGCGAACTGCAGGACGCGGTCCTCGCGGCGCAGGCCGTAGCGGTGCGCGGCACCAGCGACGAAGGTGGCCAGCGCGCCATGGCTGATCTCCACGCCCTTGGGTCGGCCGGTGGATCCCGAGGTGTAGATGAGGTAGGCCAGATCGTCCGCCGTTCCGACCTGGGCAATCGGTGCCTCGATGTCGTCGCCGGGGGTGTCCAGCAGAAGGACGGGCCGACCTGCGAAGCGAGCGGCGTGTGCGCTCTGGGTGAGGATGAGCGAGGGCTGGGCGCTGTCCAGGAGCGCTTGCGTCCTCGTTTCCGGGGCATCGGGGTCGAGTGGGCAGTACGCGGCGTCCGAGAGCAGGACGGCGAGTATGGCGGTGACGGCGTCGATGCCGCGCGGCAGGGCGACGGCCACGACCGCACCGGGGCCCACACCTCGGGCGGCGAGCCGTCGCGCGAGCTGTCGCGCGGAGCCGGACAACTCCGCGTAGGTGATGGTCCGCCCGTCGTGCTCGACGGCGGGGGCGCCACCGCGCCGGACGGCATGGTCGGCGATGAGGCTCAGCACCGGCCGGGCCGGGCCGGGCAGCGGGCCGCCGTCCAGGACGGTGCACGGGCGCCGGCCGATCGCACGGTCCGGTGCGGCCAGGGCCTCGCGCAGCAGCGCCAGCAGTCCCCGCTGGTGCGTGGCCAGGTCTGCCTCGTCGTAGAGGTCCGGGTTGGCGTCGACGGCGATGCGCAGGCCCGCGCCCTCGGCGCGGTCGTACACGTTGACTGCGAGGTCGTCGACGGGTCCTGCGGAGACGTTGTGGACCGTGCTGCGGTGGCCTGCGAACCGGAGGTCGTACTCGAAGGGCATGATGTTCACGCCCGGCCCGGACAGCCGTCGCTTGCCGCCGACCAACTTCAGGTCACGCCGCAGCTGTTCGTAGCGGTACCGCTGGTGCGGCCGGCCGGCCCGGAGCTCCGCGGCCACTCTGGTGGCCAGGTCCCGCAGGCCGTCCTGCTCGCCCACGGCGACGCGGAGGGGCAGGATGTTGCGCACCATGCAGGGCACGCGCAGGGACACCGATCCGAGGCGGCCCATGGCCGGAAGGCTCAGCACGACCTCGGGGGCGCCGCTGACTTGATGGATGTAGGCGGCGGTGACGGCGAGCAGGAGATCGGACCACGTCACCGACAAGTCGTCGGCGACGGCGCGCAGCTGCTTTGTCTCGTCGGGATCCAGGTCGATGACGCGGCGCAGGAAGGTGCGGGCGGGAAGTGCCTGTTCGGCGGCGAGGCTGGGGACCGGCGGGCGGTCCGCGAAGCGCTGGGTCCAGTAGGCGCGGTTCTTGGTGAAGCGCTCCGAGGCGTGGTAGGCGGCCTCCTCCTGCCGGACCGACTCCAGGGTGCCGAAGCCGCTCTCGCCCAGCGGGGCGTCCTCCACCAGGGCCGTGTACAGCTGTGCCACGCGGCGCGCGACCAGGGACAGGCCGAATCCGTCGAGTGCGATGTGGTGGACGCGGTGGTACCAGAGGAACTCGTCGGGGGCCGTACGCAGCAGGGCATGGCCGAAGACCGGGTCGCGCGCGAGGTCGAGGGGGCGGGCGATGTCCTGGGCCATCCATGCGAGGGCGGCCTGGTGCGGATCCGCTGCGGTGGTCAGGTCGGCGATGTGCGGTTCCCACTCGATGCCGGGAACGCTCACCTGCCAGGGCCGGCCCGTCTCATCGGTGAGGAAGCGGACGTTCAGGGCCTCGGCCTCCGCCACGGCGTGGCGCAGCGCCTTCTCGAAGACGGTGGGGTCCACCGGGCCGTGGATGTGCACGTATTCGGCGGTGTTGTAGGCGGGGCTGTCCGGATCGAGGTGGTGGCCGGTCCAGATGCCCTCCTGCGAGGCGAGGAGCGGGTGGCGCTCGGCGCGCGGGTCAGGCGTCGGCATGAGCCGCTCCCGCCTGGCGTTCGGACAGCAGTTGCCACCACGCGCCGAAGGAGGTGCGCTCGGCGAGCTCGACGAAGCTCACCTCCGCACCGGCGCTCCGCCAGTGCTCGGCGAGGGTGGTGATGCGCAGCGAGTCCAGGCCCGCGTCCAGGGGGTTTTCGTCCAGGTCGACTTCGTCCGGTTGCTGGTGCAGGAACTCCGCCAGATCCGCACGGAAGGTGTCCAGCGTCAGGGGCTCAGGCATGGTGTTCTCTCTTGGTAGCTGCACGGGGTGGCGGGTGCCGGTCAGTTGACCTTGCGGTCGGCGTCGCTCCAGAAGCGGTCGCGCAGTTCACGGCGGAGGATCTTGCCGCTGGGGTTGCGCGGGACGTGCTCGATGAACTCGTAGGCCGCGGGCAGCTTGAAGGCGGCCAGGCGGTCGACGAGGAGGCGGTGCAGGTCCCGTGGGGAGGGTTCCTGCCCGGCTACGGGTACGACGAAGGCGTGGACCTTCTCGCCCCACCGCTCGTCGGGGGCGCTCACGATCACCGCCTCGGCCACGCCGGGGTGGCGCTCCAGGACGTTCTCGATCTCGGCGGGGTAGACGTTCTCGCCCGCGACGAGGATCGCGTCCTTGATGCGGTCCTGGATGAAGATGTAGCCGTCCTCGTCGACGTATCCGGCGTCTCCGGTGTGGATCCAGCCGTCGACGAGGGTCTCGGCGGTCTTGTCGGGCAGAGCCCAGTACTCGACCATGTGGGCCGGAGTGGCCAGGCAGATCTCGCCGACGGCACCCGTCGGCAGTTCCTTGCCGTCCCCGTCGATGACCTTGCTGCCGACCCCTGGGTACGGATGTCCCGCGGCCTTCATCCGGGGGTGGCCGGGGATGTGGTCGGCGGGCGGCAGGCATACGGCGGTGTTGCCGGTCTCGGTCAGGCCGTAGATCTGGGCGAACTCGCTGCCGAACATGGCCAGGCTCTCTTCGAGGAGCGCCTCGGAGATCGGCGAGCCACCGTAAACGATCTTTCGGAGCGTGGTGAAGTTGTCCGGCTTCACACCGGGCTCGGCCAGCACCATGCGCAGCATGGCGGGGACCACGCAGGCGGTGGTGATGCCCCGGTCGCGGATGAGGTCGATCGCATCGCGGGGAGCGAAAGCGCGCATCGCCAACACGGTTACGCCGGCGTTGAAGTTCTGGGTGGCCCACCACAGGCCGCCGACATGGAAGCCGGGGATGCCGACCAGGGCGACGTCACCGACTCGCCAGTCGATCCAGTCGAGTTGCTCGCTCGCCAGGGCATCACGGATGGCGAAGAAGCTCCGGTGGGCGAGGACGACACCCTTGGGCAGGCCGGTGGTTCCGCTGGTGTAGAGCTGGGCGATCGGCGTGTCGGGGGTGGGCGAGGAAGAGGGCTCGGCATCCGGGTGATCCGCCTTCCAGGCGGCGAAGCCTTCTGCCGTGCCCAGCCGGACGACCGTCTTCGGCGGGGCGCCCGGCAGCCGGTCGAGGACGGGCGCGAACTCATCCTCCAGGAAGAGCAGTTCGCTGCCGGAGTCCTGGAGGATGTGGCTGACCTCGGGGGCGGTCAGCCGCCAGTTGATGGGCACCAGAACGGTCTCGCTCTTGGCGCAGCCGAAGAGGATCTCGTAGTAGTGCTCGGATTCCTTGCCCAGATAGGCGACTCGGGCGCCGGGAGAGGCCCCGGCGGCGTGGATGGCGTGGGCGATGCGGTTGCTCTCGCCGTGCAGCTGGGCGTAGGTGAGGGCGCGGTCCTCGCAGGTGACCGCGGTGACCTGCGGGCTGTGCGCGGCGTGGAAGCGTGCTGTGTCGACGAGGGTCTTGAGCTGTGGGTGGTGCAGCCTTTCGCCGGGTGTCCCGGGCGCGGACGGTTCGGCCATGGGCGGGGCCTGCCTCTCGTTCTGCTCTCGGTCTGCCGGAGGGGGTGCCGCCGCCGGATGGGGCGGCGGCACGCCGTGGTGCGGTTGCCGCGTCTACGGGGCGTTGACGAAGGCGAGCTTCACGGTGCCGTCGCACCGGCCGCCGGCGTCGTCCCAGTACCGGTAGGCGGTCTCGGCCACGAGCAGCGGTTCGCCTCCCGGCGAGCGCCGCTCCACGGACAGGAACTCGATCTCGCCGGAGAAGGAACGCGCGTTGATGGGGCGCCGGAAACTGCCGCTGAAGCGGGCGATCAGGATGTCCGGCAGCTGATGGCGCCAGTAGTCGTCCAGCGTCCAGCCGGCGAACTCCTCCAGCAGCCCCTCTTTCACCGCCTTGGCGACGGTGTAGTACATCATCTGGTTGTAGCTGATGTTGACTTCGACGGCGTTGAGATGGCCAGTGTCGTCGATGTAGCAGGATTCCGGGATGGCCAGCTCGCAGCGCGCGGACACGAGGCTGGACCGGGTGCTCACCGCCGCGGACTTCAGGTACTTGCAGTGCGCCTTGTACGGCCGCAGGACCTGGGGCAGCAGTTCGTCGTCGTTGTCGTAGTCCTGCGCCGGCGGCTTGTGCTGTACAGACGTCTGCATGCTCACGCGGCCTCGTCGTAGAGCCTGCGCGCGTCGTGCACGGTCACCCGGAAGGAGACGGTCGGCTCCGGGGTGGTGGTGTGCCGGGCGCGGTGGATCAGGCTGCGGTTGTCCCAGACCAGGAGGTCGCCCTTCTCGAAGGTCTGCAGGTGGATGTTGGGGTGGTCGAAGCTGTCGTCGAGCTGGCCGGTGGCCTCGAAGAGGCGCTGGAGCAGGTCGCCCTCCAGCGGTTTGCCGTCCCCGTCCTCCATGCCGATGGTGAAGCCCTCGCTGATGTAGAGGACCGTTTCGCCGGTCATGGGGTGGATGAACGTGCTGGGCTTGACCACCGGCGGGGTCTTGGTGTCGACCTCCTCGATGATCTCCGAGATCGGCCGGTAGACGTCCGAGGGCCGGATCTTGAAGTACTTGCGCACCGAGTGCCGGGAGAACGTGCCCGCCACTTCCTTCTTGAAGTCCTCGGGAAGCTGCTCGTACGCCTTGCCCATGTCGATGAAGTAGGTCCCCCGGTTCTTCTCCGGGATGACCTGCGGGTAGATGAACGTCAGGCCGAAGGGGTCCGGCATGAACTGGTAGTCGGCGTGCCAGAACTTCCCGGTCTTCGGCACGCCTATCTGCTTGCCGTCCTCCGGCACGTTGGAGGAGACGAATATCTCCTCGACCTCGGGGTGCTTGTACATCGGCTCGTAGTACGTCTCCGGGCGGCCGAACAGCTGGCCGAGCTGCAGGAACTGACGGGGCGCCAGGTCCTGGTTCTTCAGGACGACGATCTTCTTTGTGTAGACGGCCGCCTTGATGGCGTCGATGTCCTCCGCGGAAGCAGCGGTGTGGTCGAACCCTTCGACCGTGGCGCCGATTTCCTTGCCCGTGACTTCCTTGATCTGCATGATCCCCGCTCTCGGTAGAGGTGTCAGTGGTGGTGACGGTGGCTACTGGGCGAGCTTCGAGTCGATGAGCTTGGTGGTCGCGCCGAGGGTGAGGTCTTCCTGGAGTTCGTTGTCGTCGATGTGGACGCCGAGGTCGCGCTCGATGCGCATGCTGATCTCGACCATGGTGAGAGAGTCGATGTCCAGCTGGGCGAAGGTGACGTCCGGGCTGGTCCGGTCGCGCGGCGCGTCGTGCAGTTTCGTGACGATCTCGACCAGTTGGTCGTAGGTGGTGCTCATGGCTCCTGCGTTCCTCCTGTGTCGTGAGGGTGATCGGTCTGGGCGAGAGCGGGCCATGTCAGGAGACAGGACCCCCAGGTGAGCCCGCCGCCGAACGCGGTGAGCAGCAGGCGTTCGCCCGCGTGGATGGTGTGCCGGGCAGCCGCATCGGCCAGGGCGAGCGGGATCGATGCGGCGCCGGTGTTGCCCACGGACTCGACGTTGGTCACCAGTCGTTCCGGGGGCAGTCCGAGGTCCTCCGCCACCGAGCGCAGGATGCGCAGGTTGGCCTGGTGGGGGACGATGCGGTCGATGTCGTCGATCTTGCGGTCGGCCAGCGTGAGCGTGGCGCGGGCGGAGGCCGTCATGCGGGTGACCGCGTGCCGGAAGACCTCCTTGCCGCGCATGGCGAAGTAGTGGTCCTGCGCGGCGACCGGACCGGAGGCCGAGCGCTGCCGTGAGCCGCCGGCCGCCACCATGATCAGTTCCTCGCCGGCGCCGTCGCTGCCGAGGTCGAAGTGGCCGACTGCGCCGGGTTCGTCGGCGTGGCCGGCGCGCAGGACGACGGCTCCGGCACCGTCGCCGAAGATGATCGCGTTGGTCCGGTCGTCCGGGTCGACGATCGTGGAGTAGGTGTCCGCGCCGATCAGCAGTACGCGTTCGGCCACCCCGGCTGCGATGAGGCCGGCGGCCGAGGCCAGTCCGTAGACGAACCCGGTGCATACGGCGCTGACGTCGAAGGCCGCTGTTCCCGTCAGACCGAGACGGTCGGCCACGAGAGGGGCGGTTGCCGGGCAGGAACGGTCCGGAGTCGTCGTGGCGACGACGACGGCGTCCACGTCGTCCACGCCCGCGGACCGAAGGGCCCTCCGACCTGCCTCCACCGCCAGGTCGGACGTGGCCTGGCCGGGTTCGGCGAAGTGGCGGCGATCGATTCCGGTACGGGACCGGATCCAGGTGTCGCTGGTGTCGAGCCGTCGGGAGAGTTCCTCATTGGTCACGACACGCGGCGGAAGCCGGCCGGCGAGCCCGCACAGGACGGCAGCACGATCGCGAGGTGAGGTGGGAGGGGCGGACATGCTGACCGGTCGGTCGAGGCTGTTGGACACAAGGGCTCCTGGGTCTTCAGGCGCGAGGGAGGGAGGTCCGGGGTGGCGGGTGCGGAACGGTCCTAGGAGGACGGGCGTGCTCAGGCGTCCGCACGCCTCCGAAAGGGCAGCAGGGCCACGGCGCCGAGACAGATTCCGGCTGCGATCACGTACGCGGCGCCACGGACTCCGTCCAGCAGACCGGCAGCCGTCAGGTCGTGGCTGCCGGTGCCGGCGACAGCTACCAGGACGGCCAGGCCCACGGCGCTGCCGACCTGCAAGGTGGTGGAGGCCAGGCCCGACGCGATGCCCTGGTCCTGGGCGGGGATGCCGGTGGCGGCCGCGATCCACATGCCCGTCCAGGTGGCGCCCTGCCCCAGGCTGAGCAGCACGATCCCGGGCAGCAGGCGGGCATAGGAGCCGTCGGCACTGAATGTGAGGGCGAGGAGCAGGGCGCCGACGGCGCCGGTCGCCATGCTGCCCAGCAGCATGGCGCGCACGCCCAGCGCTGCAACGGCCCTCTCGCCGACCTTCGTCCCGGCGGCCACGACGACGGCCGGGACGAGGAAGGCGGCGCCTGTGGCCATCGCGCTGTAGCCGTGCACCGTCTGGAAGTAGAGGGTCAGAAAGTACGGCAGCGAGCTGAACGTGGCGCTGAACAGTGCGGTCAGCGCCATGGCGCCCAGCAGGCTGCGGTAGCGGAACAGGTGCCCCGGTGTCAGCGGGGCGTGGCTGCGGGTCTCAACGAGGACGAACAGGGACAGCGAGATCACCGAGAGGGCCGCGCATATCAGGACGCTGCGGCTGCTCCAGCCGGCCTCCGGTGCATGGATGAGGACGAAGACGAGCAGCGTGATGCCCGCGGTGGCGGTCAGGGCGCCCGGGAGGTCGAAGTCCCGCTGGCGGGGCAGGGAGCCGTCCGCGGGGAAGAGGAACGTTCCGGCCATGGCGATGGCCCCGGCCAGCGGGACGTTGACGAGGAACACCGCGGGCCAGCCGAAGGCGTCGACGAGCACCCCACCCAGCAGGGACCCGAAGCACAGCCCACCGGCCCCGGCGGCGCCCCACACGGCCAGCGCCCGGTTACGGCTGGGGCCTTCCTCGTAAAGGGTGTTGATAAGGGAGAGAGCGGCGGGGAACAGCAGTGAGCCACCGATGCCCTGCGCCGCGCGCACTGCGACCAGCACGCCCGCCGACTCCGACAGCCCGCCCACCAGCGAGGAGACCGCGTACAGCAGCGCGGCCACGACGAAGATCCTGCGTCGGCCCAGCAGATCCGTGGCCCGGCCGCCGAGCAGCAGGAATCCGCCGGTCGTCACGACGTAGGCGCTGACCACCCACTGCAGGTCTTGTCCCGAGAAGCCGAGCGCGCTGCCGATGCTGGGGAGGGCGACGTACACGATGCTGTAGTCGAGCGAGATGACCAGTTGCGCGGCGGCCAGGACCAGCAGCGGCAACCCGAGGCGCTGGCGGGACGGAGCAGATGGCGAATTCACTGCAGGCATTGCGGAAAGATTCCCCCCCTAAGAATCCGGCCCCTGAAACAGGACGGCGGCTCACCTCGGGATCGTGGCTCACTTCCTGCGCCAGCCACAAGCACTCTCCCCTCACTTTCGGACTGGCTTGCGAGTCGGTTGTGAGAACCGTCCACTTCTTCATTGAAGGTCGAACATCTCAGGCGGTTGCTCGCGGAGTCGGCTGCGGAACATGCCAGGTGGGTGTGAGGATTTAGTGGACGAGGGGCGCTCCGGACGTGCGTGCGGATGGCGGAGGGGTGGGTTCTTTGTTCGACAGGTCGGCTGGCGGTGTCTGCTGGTTCCAGCCTTCTCGGTCGAATCTCGGCACGTTATGGATGGCTGATTTTGGTACTCTCATAATCCCGTTGACCCGGTCTTCGGTATCGTTCAGGGCGATCCGGGGTGTGATATTTCGAAAGGGCGGAGAAACCCTTACTCATAGTAAGTCGGATGACGGAGGCGTCTGGTTCCCGGCGACATTGAAGTTTTTTCTCACATGCTTGAGCCGGGCCAATTGCCGGGTACCCCCCTACCGTATGTACGCATGGAGGAGTCGAAGCGTGGTCTATTGGTCCCCCCGGCCTTACTGGGGTTCGTCGTCCTGCTCGTGTCGTTGACGGCAGCGTCATATGCCGTGGGACGCATGGCAGGTCCGGTGGCCCCGGGCATGCACCGCACCGTGCCAGTGTCCGAGGAGCCGCAGGAGCCGGGTATGCCGGGCATGCACGGCCTCGGCCCGGCCGACCGTGAAGTGCGGGTGGACCAGTGACCACCGCCGATCAGCGTGAGACGGCCGACGAGCCCGATGCGATCACTGATCTGCTGGTCGGGGGCATGACGTGCGCCGCGTGCGTGGGCCGGGTCGAGAAGAAGCTGGGTCGCGTCGAGGGGGTGACGGCAACCGTCAACCTGGCAACCGGGCGGGCCCGCGTCTCCCATCCCGCATCGGTGACCGCCCAGCAGCTGATCTCCGTGGTGGAAAGCGCCGGTTACACGGCCGAGCTACCGCAGCCGCCCGCCGAAGAGCAGCACGCGGACGCGGCACGCGAGCAGCAGGAGGCTGGCGCGGGCATCAGTGACAGGGGCCGGCTGCTGATCACGGCGTTGCTGTCGCTGCCCGTGCTCCTGCTTTCCATGGTGCCCTCCCTGCAGTTCACCTACTGGCAGTGGGTGTGTTTCAACCTGGCCGTTCCGGTGGTGGGTTGGAGTGCGTGGCCGTTCCACGAGCGGGCATGGAAGGGGCTACGGCACGCCACGGCGACCATGGACACCCTGGTCTCCCTCGGTGTGCTCGCCTCGTTCGCCTGGTCCACGTACGCCCTGTGCTTCGGAGGCGCGGGCCAGCCGGGCATGCGCATGCCGTTCAGTCTGGTGCCCGAGGCTGGCAGCGGGAGCGCGCATCTGTACCTGGAAGCGGCCGTGAGCGTGCCGCTGTTCGTACTGGCCGGCCGTTACCTGGAGGAACGCGCCAAGCAGGGCACGGGATCGGCGCTGCGCGCGCTCGCCGAACTCGGCGCGAAGGACGTCGAGTTGCGTGAGGGCGACCAGGGGCGGCGGGTCCCGGTCTCCGCACTCCGGGTCGGCCAGGAGTTTCTGGTACGACCGGGTGAGAAGGTCGCTACGGACGGTGTGGTCACCGACGGCAGCTCCGCCCTGGACCTGTCACTGGTGACCGGCGAGAGCGTGCCGGTGGAGGTCGGGCCGGAATCGGCGGTGGTGGGCGGTGCCGTCAACGCCGGTGGTTTGCTGGTGGTTCGGGCCACGGCGGTCGGCGCCGACACGCAGCTCGCACGGATCACCCAGCTGGTGAGCGACGCGCAGGCGGGCAAGGCGCGCATCCAGCGGCTGGCTGACGCCGTCGCGGGGGTCTTCGTCCCCGCCATCGTGACCGTGGCGTGCACCGTGCTGGGGTTCTGGCTCGGCGCCGGGGCGGACGCCTCGGCCGCCGTGACCGCGGCGGTCGCCGTCCTCGTCGTCGCGTGTCCCTGCGCCCTCGGCCTGGCCACCCCGACCGCCTTCATGGCCGCCACCGGCCGCGGCGCGCAGCTCGGCGTCCTGCTCCGGGGACCGGAGGCGCTGGAACGGCTGCGGCACATCGACACCGTGGTCTTCGACAAGACCGGCACCCTCACCACCGGACGCATGACCCTCACCGACACGGCGGTGATGGCCGGGGAAGACGCGAGCGCAATCCTCCGACTGGCCGGGGCGGTCGAGTACGGCTCCGAGCATCCCATCGGCCGAGCCATCGCCACCGCTGCCCGCCAGGCCGCGGAGGGCGGCCAGCTGCCGCCGGTGGCCGACTTCCGTGCCGTTCCCGGAGTCGGCGTCCACGGCCGGGTCGACGGTCATGAGGTCGTCGTAGGCCGCCCGCGACCTGACACCCCGCTCCCGGACACCCTCCAGCGGGGTCTGGACGACGCCCACGCCTCCGCTCGCACAGCCGTGCTCGTCGAGAGGGACGGCCGCCCGGTCGGCATCCTCGCGGTCGGCGACACACTGCGGCCCTCCAGCTACTCCGCCGTACGACACCTGCGCAAGCTGGGCATAGAGCCCATCCTGGTGACCGGCGACGGACCGGCCGCCGCCCATGCCGTGGCCGAGCAGGTCGGCATCGACGAGGTGCACGCCGAGGTCACCCCGGAGGGCAAGACCGCCATCGTTGCAAGGCTCCGGGACGAGGGGCGCCGTGTGGCAGTCATCGGTGACGGGGTCAACGACGCCGCCGCGCTGGCCTCCGCCGACCTGGGCATCGCCATGGGTGGCGGCACTGACGCGGCGATCGGCGCCGCCGACATCACCCTCGTACGCGAGGACATGCAGGCAGTGGTCGCGGCCGTACAGCTCACCCGCCGGACTCTGAGCACCATCCGCGCCAACCTCGCCTGGGCGTTCGGCTACAACGTCGTCACCGTTCCCCTGGCCGCCACCGGCTGGCTCAACCCGATGTTCGCCGCCGTGGCGATGTCCGCCAGTTCCGTCCTTGTCGTCGCCAACAGCCTGCGGCTGCGCGCCTATTCGCCCACCGGACACCGCTACCGCTCCGCCTCTGCGTCTGCCTCCGCCTACAAGAGTGGTCCGACACAACCGTCCGCGGCGGACAGCCATACCGCCTCGCCCCTGGAGGAGATCCGATGAGTTCCGCCCCGTCCACCGACTCGGCCGAACGCTCCTCGCCGCCCTGGCGCCGTATGACTGCCGGTGCGCTGAGCGCCGCTCTCGTACCCGTGGTCACGTGCGTGACGGCCTTGATGCTCCTGACGGCCTACACGACAACGGGTGCGGCCGGTGAACCGCCGGCAAGGATCAGCGTCAGCAACGCTCGCATCTTCGTGCCGTCCAACTCCGAGAACACGGCCGCCTTCTTCGACATCAGCAACACCGGGGCCGCCGACGACGTGCTGACGTCCGTCTCCTCGCCGGAACTCGGGGTCACCATGCTGGGCCAGCGGGTCACGAAGGACGGAGCGGGACGCATGGAGCCGCTGGACAGCCTCACGATCCCGGCCCGAAGCCGCGTGGACATGACCCCGTACAGCGTAGACGTGATGGTCATGGATCCACCGAAGCTGAAGATCGGGGACAAGGTCTGCTTCGACCTGTGGTTCCGCAGCTCCGGCCAGGTGACAGTAGAGGCGGTGACCGTTCCTCCGCAGTCATGGCGAGGAGGGGCTGCCGCCGCGTTCCTCCCCGCTGTCACTCCTCGCCCATCAGCTTGCGGATCTCGGTGATGGCCGCGACGAGCGCCTTCCGCTCGGGGACGGTGGTCTCCGGGTGCCACAGGTCGACCAGCAGGCACGTGCGCGGACGCGTCGTCCCGCGGTTCCACGCCTCGTGCTCGAAGGAGTAGTCGAAGAGCAGGCACTTACCCTCCTCCCACGACCGCGTCTCGCCCGCAACCGTGATGCCGCACTCCTCGGGGATGTCGACCGCCAGGTGCAGGTTGATGCTGAAGTTCCACAGGTCGCAGTGGGGAGCAATCGCCGCTCCGGGCAGCAGAGTCGAGAAGTGGCACTCCAGCAGGGGGCAGAGCTTCCCGGTGTCGACCGCCTCCTCCTTCAGGACCTGGAAGGCGGTCGGCGCCGTGTCGGCCGACTCAGCCACCAGGCCACCCTTGCGGAAGAGGTAAAGAGCCTGCCAGTCCGACTGGCGGGTGAGGTAGTGCTCGTAATCGGAGAAAGCGTTCCGCCGGGCAGCCCAGGCGGTCTCCAACTCCTTCTTGATCGTGGCGTGGTTCGCTTCGAAGGCGTGCACCACCGGTGCCAACTCAGGGTGGCCGTACGGATCGTGCCAGGGCTGCTGAGAAACTCCCGGTAAGATCCACCTGGCCCCCTTCTGCAACGGATGGCGATCCCCCTTTCCCGCTGCCAGCATCTGCTCGACCCGGGCGATAGAGTCCGGTCCGTGCTCACTTCTGATGGCGGCGAAGGCGTCGTCTATCTCCGGGGTCATAAAATCTCCAGATTTCGAGCTTCACGGTCCCTGCATACCGTGTGGAGGCTACCCAGGACGTACCCATCTCGTTCCCGGGGAAAGGGCACGGCGTGGCCGGTATGGGGGCACGGCAGATGGCATGCATGGCGCAGTGCGCCGGTAGTGCTTCCAGCGCTTCGGAATTTCGGCTGTTGCTGGGAACCGGGGGGCGGCGTGAACCGACCTCCTTTAAGGAAATTCGTGTGTCAGAGGTCGAGTCGGATCTCGATGGCGAGAGCGCCGAGGGCTTCCTTCTCGGGCCGATAGATCTCACCACCGCGAGGGCGGTGTCCGTCTTGGCTCCGGGCCCGTTGTGCCTGGCCGGGGTATCACTGGACCGGATGATCGGGGGCTCCTCCGTGGTGACCGCCGTGCCGTGCCCCGGCGGTACCCCGGCCGCCCTCAGACGGTCGACTCCCTGACCGCCACGCTGTAGCTGGAAGGCGTGGGCGAGGTGACCTCGATCCGCGAGCGGAAGGAGTCGCCGGTGAAGACCACGGTCAGATCCCTCGGCCCGCCGCGCCGGGTGGCCGCGGTGAAACCGCCGGCCGGCAGCGCCGAGACCAGGCAGGCGCCGCTGCTGCCGAACCGTATGGACGCACGCCCTCCCGTGGTCTGGAAGGTGCGCACCTCGGCGCCGGCCGTACGGCAGCCCTCCTCGCCGCCGGTGTTCGCGGTGGGCGAGGGGGTGGGGCGGGCGGCGGGACGGGTGGTCGGGGAGGCCGGCGGCTTCGGCGCGGGGACGGGGACGGGGGAGGAGGCGCGCCGGGTGGGCGAGGGGGTCGGCCTGGGAGTGGGAGTGGGAGACCTGCTCGGCTCGGCGCTCGCCGTCGGGGAGGAGACGACCGTCCCCGGGGTGTCGCGGGCCACGGGCGGGATGGGCCGGGTCGTCCCGGCCACGAACTGGACGGTGAGGCTCACCGTCGTCACGCTGAGGGACGTGCACGACAGCCACAGCAGCACGTAACGCAGGTAGCGGGGCACCGCCCCATACTGCCCGACCGCTCAGACGGCCTCACAACGGCCTCCGCCGGTGCCCGCGAAGGTTCGTGAGGGCCCGTGGGGGACTCCTGGCGGGCCCTGCTCGCCCCCGCCGTCCGCGGCACCCGTTACCGTCCCTGGCCATGGCATCGGTACTTCTGGTCGAGGACGACCCCGTGATACGGGCCAGGCTCATCGACGTCCTGTCCCGGCACGACCACGTGGTGCGCAGCTCCCCCTACGGCTTCGAGGCCCTGCGGGAGGTGACGCGGCAGCCGCCGGACGCGGTGGTGCTCGACCTGGGGCTGCCCGACCTCGACGGCGTCGACGTCCTGCGCATGCTGCGCAGCATCTCGCAGGTGCCGGTGCTGGTGGCCACCGCGCGCGACGACGAGGCCGAGATCATCCGGCTGCTCAACGCCGGCGCCGACGACTACCTGGTCAAGCCCTTCTCCGGCGGGCAGTTGGCGGCCCGGCTCGGGGCGGTGCTGCGCCGCTCCGCCACCGCCGAACGTGCCCCCGCCCCGGCGGCGGCGCGCCGGGAGGGCGCGATACGCGTGGGCGGCCTGGCCGTCGACCGGCAGGCGCGGTCGGTCTTCCTGGACGGCAGCGAACTGCGCCTGACACGCAGGGAGTTCGATCTGCTGGCCTATCTCGCCGAGCGCGCGGACCGGGTGGTGCCGCGCCGCCGTCTCCTGGCGGACGTGTGGCGGCAGCCCTACGTCGAGGAGCAGACCCTGGACGTGCACGTGTCCTCCCTGCGCCGCAAGCTCGGCGAGCGGGCGAGCCGGCCGCGTTATCTGCACACCGTGCGGGGCGTGGGCATCAAACTGGTGACGCCGCGATGAGGCGGACGCTGGCCGGCGTCTCGCTGGCCGTCACCTCCATGGTCGCGCTCTCCTTCCTGATCCCCCTGGCCCTGCTGGTCAAGTCCGAGGTGAGGTCCCGGGCGATCACGGTGGCCGAGCAGCGGGCGGCGGCACTGGCCCCCGTACTGGCCCTGACCACCCGCCCGGACGAGGTGCGGCAGGCCGTGGCCGAGGTCGACGACACCGGCCGGCTGGGCGTCCACCTGCCCGACGGGCGCCTGGTGGGCGCCTCGTACGCGCCCGCCGACGCCTGGCGGCGGGCGGCCCGGCAGCAGCGGACCTTCGCCCGGGACACCGAGAAGGGCTGGGTTCATCTGCAGCCGGTGGTGCTGGCCAGGGACCGGGTGGCGGTGGTCGAGTCCTTCGTGCCGCGCGCCGAGTTCGAGCGCGGCGTGGGCTCGTCCTGGCTGGTGATGTCGGCGCTGGCGCTGGCCCTGGTGGCGGGGTCGGTGCTGGTCGCCGACCGGCTGGGGGCGCGGGTGGTGCGCGCCTCGCGGGACCTCTCGCGCGCCGCCAACGCCCTGGGCGAGGGGGATCTCGGCAGAAGGCTGGAGCCCGAGGGCCCTCCCGAACTGCGTGAGGCCGGCGCCGCGTTCAACACCATGGCCGACCGCGTCGTCGAACTGCTGGCGATGGAGCGCGAGCTGGTGGCCGACCTCTCGCACCGTCTCAGGACTCCGCTGACGGCGCTGCGCCTGGAATCCGAGCGCATCGCCTCCGGCCTGCGGCGGGAGGACGCCGGCCGGCTGGAGTCGGCCGTCACCCATCTGGAGGAGGAGCTGGACTCCATCATCAAGACGGCCCGCACGCCTCTGGCGGCGGCCTCGTTCGCCCCGGACTCACCGGGGCCGGGGGTCTCGTGCGAGGCGGCGCGCGTGGTGTCGGCGCGCACCGACTTCTGGTCGGTCCTGGCCGCGCAGCAGGGCCGGGAGTGCGCGGTGACCGTGACGGACGAGCCCACCCCCGTGACGCTGCCGGAGGAGGACCTGGCCGCGGCCGTCGACGCCCTGGTCGGCAACGTCCTCCGGCACACCCCGGAGGGCACGGCCCTGGCGGTGGGCGTGCACCGCACGGCGCACGCGGTGGTGGTGACCGTGGACGACGCCGGCCCCGGTATCCCCGACCCCGAGCGGGCGCTGGCCCGGGGCGCGAGCGTCGGCGGCTCCACCGGCCTGGGCCTGGACATAGCCCGCCGGGCCGCCGACGCCGGGCGCGGCCGGCTGGAGGTCGGCCGCGCGCCGCTGGGCGGGGCGCGGGTGCGGATGGAGCTGGAACTGGCGCCCGAGCGCACACCGGGCGGCGGGCGCGTCTCCCACGGGCGGCGGCGCCGTTTCCGGCTCCGCCGCCCCCACCGCGCCCCGCCGCGCGGGGGCGGAGGCGGATTTCACGGACCGGGCCCGGGGTGATCACGTCACTGTCACGATCGAACGCCGGTCCGAAGCTTTCCGTCCCGACGGCGGCGCGGAATCCTAGAGTTGGCGGATCACCGGAACCGTGGCGGGCCGGCGCCGGACGACCCCTCGGGGCGGCACCGGAGCCCGCCAGTGGAGGAGGAAGAACACCCGATGCGATCCACCGCCGTACGCCGTACCGCCCTCGCCGCCTCCGCGGCCTGCCTGGCCCTGCTGGCCACCGCCTGCGGCGGTTCGGACTCCGGCGGGAGCGACGAGGAGGGGGCCGAGGCCGGCAAGTCCTCCTCCGCCGGGCCGGCCGCCGGGGTGAAGACCTCCGAGGAGCTGGAGAAGCTCGTGCTCGCCGACGGCGATGTCGAGGACCACGAGGTCGAGGAGCTGGGACCCGGGGAGAGCGTCTCCGCCGGGGACGTCTCCTCCGACAAGGACGAGTGCGCGCCCCTGGCGCACGCCCAGCTCGGCGTGCCGCTGGGCGACCCGGCGGCGACCGCCCGGCGCGTGGTCACCGAGGTGCCCGGGAACCTGGCCGACAGCGGCGCGGACGGCTCCGGGGAGCTGACCGAGGAGGACCTGGAGAACTTCGAGGACGCGATCAAGAGCGCCTTCGACGCCACGACGACGATGGTCACCCTCGCCTCCTACGAGGACGGGGGAGCACAGAAGGCATTCACCGGCCTCCGCGCCGCCGCCGAGTCCTGCTCCGGCGGGTTCACCGCAGGCGTCGAGGGCGACGGGCAGGAGGTGACCGGCGTCGAGGAGGAGAAGGTCACCGGCGGCGAGGAGGCCGCCGCCTGGACGGTGACCACCGAGCGGGACGGCGACCGGATGCCGCTCAAGCTGGCCGTGGTGCGGCAGGGGCGCGCACTCGTCCTTGTCGGAGGAGACGTCCCCGGCGGAGACGCTCTCCCCGGGTCCCAGCTCCTCGACCTCGTGGTCCTCGACATCGCCG
>NZ_JAJFAU010000015.1:0-6777 GCF_022614595.1 Streptomyces sp. CNQ085 | reverse complement strand
GCCGGGGGCCGGTGGCCTGGTTCCGCATGGTTCCGCGGGTCAGTGGCTGTCGGCGAGCTGCCCGGCGAGCCTGTCGTGGATGGCGGCGCTGGCCTTGTTCAGGCCGACGATGGTGACCTTCTTGCCGCGGGCGGCGTACTTGGTCTCGATGGCGTCCAGGGCGGCCACCGAGGAGGCGTCCCAGATGTGGGCGTCGGACAGGTCGATGACGACGTCGTCGGGGTCGCCCGCGTAGTCGAACTGGTAGACCAGGTCGTTGGAGGAGGCGAAGAACAGCTCGCCGGTGACCGCGTAGACGGCCTGCCTGCCGTCGGGGTCGACGACGGCGGAGACCTCGGCGAGGTGGGCGACGCGGCGGGCGAAGATCACCATGGCGGTGATCACGCCGACGACGACGCCGATGGCGAGGTTGTGGGTGGCCACGACCACGGCGACGGTGACGGCCATCACGGCGGTCTCGCCGACGGGCAGCCGCTTGAGCGTCCTCGGCTGGACCGAGTGCCAGTCGAAGGTGGCGAAGGAGACCAGGATCATCACCGCGACCAGGGCGGCCATCGGGATGGTGGAGACCACGGGGCCGAAGGTGACCACCAGGATCAGCAGGAAGACGCCGGCCAGGAAGGTCGACAGCCGGGTGCGGGCGCCGGAGGTCTTCACGTTGATCATGGTCTGGCCGATCATCGCGCAGCCGCCCATGCCGCCGAAGAGGCCGGTGACGACGTTGGCGACGCCCTGGCCGACGGACTCGCGGGTCTTGTTGGAGTGGGTGTCGGTGATGTCGTCGACCAGCTTGGCCGTCATCAGCGACTCCATCAGCCCCACCAGGGCGAGGGCGAACGCGTAGGGGGCGACGGTGACCAGGGTGTCGGTGGTGAAGGGGATGTCGGGCAGGCCGGGGACGGGCAGGGACGAGGGCAGCTCGCCCTTGTCGCCGACGGTGGGCACCGCGATGCCCGCGGCGACGGTGATGACGGTCAGGATGACGATGGACACCAGCGGGGCGGGTACCACCGTGGTGACCTTCGGGAAGAACACCATCAGCGCCAGTCCGCCGATCACCAGCGGGTAGACCGCCCAGGGCACGCCGGTGATCTCCGGCACCTGCGCCATGAAGATCAGGATGGCGAGCGCGTTGACGAAGCCGACCATCACGCTGCGCGGCACGAACCGCATCAGCTTGGCCACCCCGAGCGCGCCGAGGGCGATCTGCATCAGACCGCCCAGGATGACGGCGGCGACCAGGTAGCCCAGACCGTGCTCGCGGTTGAGCGGGGCGATGACCAGGGCGATGGCGCCGGTGGCGGCGGAGATCATCGCCTTGCGGCCGCCCACGACCGAGATCACCACGGCCATGGTGAAGGAGGCGAACAGGCCGACGGCCGGATCCACCCCGGCGATGATCGAGAACGAGATCGCCTCGGGGATCAGGGCCAGGGCGACGACCAGGCCGGCCAGCACCTCGGTGCGGAGGACCTTGGGCGAGGCGAGCCAGTCGGGGCGGGAGGGGCGCAGCCGCCGGGCTGCGGAGGTGTCAGCGGACATGCATCCGTTTCCATGTCGGGCGCGCAGGCGTCAGGCGTGCGCGCGGCGTGCGCGGCTTCCGTGCGGAGCAGGAGGGCCCGGCCGTGCCGCAGCCGTCGTACCCGACAGGGGCGAGACCAGGGATCGGCGGACGTGGGGGACCGCCGGTCGGGCATCATTGCCCGACGGGACTGGGGAGGGCGATGTTCCGCCCGGAAACAAACTCTACCCTGACGTGAGGGATGATTGCGGCCGGAGTCCTGTAAATCGCAGGTAAATACCGTGTGAGGACCTGTGATTCATATCACGCGGTAGGGTTGGGGTTTACGAACCCGAAAAATGTTCGGGCATCAGAGGGGAATCGGCAGTGGCGGACGAGCAGCGGATGCAGATCGGTGAGGTGGCCGACCGGACGGGACTGTCGCTGCGCACCATCCGGCACTACGAGGAGGTCGGCCTCGTCGTCCCCTCGGCCCGCACCAAGGGGGGTTTCCGGCTCTACACCGCCGCCGACGTCGACCGCCTGATGGTCATCCGCCGGATGAAACCGCTGGACTTCTCCCTGGAGGAGATGCGCGACCTGCTGTCCGTCACCGACCGGCTCTCGGCCGGTGAGCCGCCGGAGGAGGCGGAACGGGAACGGCTGCGGGAGCGCCTGGACGCCTACCGCAAGGTCGCCGAGGCCCGCTGCGAGACCCTGCGCGCCCAGCTCATGGCCGCCGAGGACTTCGCCGCCACCCTCCGTCGCCGGCTCGGCCCGCAGGGCTGAGCGCCCGCCCGCAACCTCCCGCTCGCCACCACCTCGCCCACCGCCGTCCCGCCTCCGCCGTGCGGAGCGAACCGGCTGGTGGAAGGGGCGATGAGACAGCCCGGCCGCCCTCGGATAGCGTCAGGGTATGAGTCATCCACACCCTGAGCTGAAGCCCGCCCCCAAGCTGCCCGAGGGAGGGCTGAGGGTCGTCGCCCTGGGCGGCCTGGGGGAGATCGGCCGCAACATGACCGTCTTCGAGTACGGCGGCAAGCTGCTGATCGTCGACTGCGGCGTGCTCTTCCCCGAGGAGCACCAGCCCGGCGTGGACGTGATCCTGCCGGACTTCACCTCCATCCGCGACCGCCTGGACGACGTGGTGGCCGTGGTGCTCACCCACGGCCACGAGGACCACATCGGCGGCGTGCCGTACCTGCTGCGCGAGCGGGCGGACATCCCCGTCGTCGGCTCCAGGCTGACCCTGGCCTTCCTGGAGGCCAAGCTCAAGGAGCACGGCATCAGGCCGCGCACGGCGCGGGTGAAGGAGGGCGACCGGCGGGGCCTGGGCCCCTTCGACTGCGAGTTCGTCGCGGTCAACCACTCCATCCCCGACAGCCTGGCCGTCGCCATCCGCACCGGCGCGGGTCTGGTGCTGCACACCGGTGACTTCAAGATGGACCAGTTCCCGCTGGACGGCCGCATCACCGACCTGCGCGCCTTCGCCCGGCTCGGCGAGGAGGGCGTCGACCTCTTCCTCACCGACTCCACCAACGCCGAGGTCCCCGGCTTCACCACCGCCGAGGCCGACCTGAACCCCGCGATCGAGCAGGTGATGCGCACCGCGCCCCGGCGGGTCATCGTCTCCAGCTTCGCCAGCCATGTGCACCGCATCCAGCAGGTGCTGGACGCCGCCCACGCCTACGGCCGCAAGGTCGCCTTCGTGGGCCGCTCGATGGTCCGCAACATGGGCATCGCCCGCGAACTGGGCTATCTGAAGGTCCCCTCCGGCCTGGTGGTCGGGATGAGGGAACTGGAGAAGCTCCCCGACCACAAGGTCACGCTGGTGTGCACCGGCTCCCAGGGCGAGCCGATGGCGGCGCTGTCGCGGATGGCCAACCGCGACCACATGATCCGCATCGGCAGGGGCGACACCGTGCTGATGGCCAGCTCCCTCATCCCCGGCAACGAGACCGCCATCTACCGGGTGATCAACGGGCTGACCCGCTGGGGCGCCAACGTCGTCCACAAGGGCAACGCCAAGGTCCACGTCTCCGGCCACGCCAGCGCCGGCGAGCTCGTCTACTGCTACAACATCGTCAAGCCCCGCAACGTCATGCCGGTGCACGGCGAGTTCAAGCACCTCAAGGCCAACGCGGACCTGGCCGTGCGCACCGGCGTCGACCCCGAGCGGGTCGTCGTCGCCGAGGACGGCGTCGTCGTCGACCTTGTCGACGGGCGCGCCTCCATCACCGGCAAGGTGCCCGCGGGCAACGTCTACGTCGACGGCATGGAGGTCGGCGGCGCCACCGAGGCGTCCCTGAAGGACCGGCTCACCCTCGCCTCCGAGGGCGTGGTGACCGTCGTCGCCATCGTCGACGCCGACACCGGCGCTCTGGCCGAGCCGCCGGACTTCCTGGCCCGCGGCTTCGTCCACGACGAGGGGACGTTCACCCCGGCCGTCCCGGTGATCGAGAAGACCCTGGCCTCGGCGGCCGAGGAGGGGGTGGGGGACGCGCAGCAGCTCGAGCAGCTCATCGCCCGCTCCGTGGCCTCCTGGGCCTTCCGCACCTACCGCCGCAAGCCCCTGGTCATCCCCGTCGTCATCGACGCCTGACCGCACCGGAGGGCGACCGTATGAGCACGCGCTTCGAGGAGATCGACTGGCGCCCCACCCCGATGGGCGACATCAGCCTGCGCCGCCGCCGGGACCCGGTGACCGGCCGGGAGGTGTACGAGGTCAAGCTCGGCGACGAGTTCCTCATGTCCAGCCTCTTCACCGCCGGCGAGACGGAGCTGGCCCGCCTCGGCCTGGCGGCCCTCCCGGAGGACGGGACCGGCGCCGGCGCCGGGCTGGACGTGGCCGTGGGCGGGCTCGGCCTCGGCCACACCGCGCGGGCCGTGCTGGAGGACCAGCGGGTGCGCTCGCTGGTCGTCGTCGAGGCCCTCCCCGACGTCATCCGCTGGCACGAGGAGAAGCTGGTGCCGCTGGGCGGGGAGCTGGTGTCGGACCGGCGCTGCCGCCTCGTGCGGGGCGACTTCTTCGAGCGGGCCGCGGGCACCGGGGGGCTGGACCCGGAGCGGCCCGGCGGACGCCTCCACGCGGTCCTGCTGGACGTCGACCACTCGCCGCGCCATGTGCTGCACCCCGGCCACGCCCCGTTCTACGGGGAGGCCGGGCTGCGCGCCCTGTCGGAGCACCTCCACCCCGGCGGCGTCTTCGCCCTGTGGTCCGACGACCCGCCCGACGAGGACTTCACCGCCGTACTGGCGCGGGTCTTCGCCACCGCCGAGGCCCACGTCGTCCGCTTCGGCAACCCCTACCGGCCGGGGGAGGAGTCGGCCAACACCGTCTACGTGGCCGGCAAGGGGGCCGGGGTGTAGCGGCGGACGGAGGCCGGGAGCCCGCTCCGCCCTCCGGAAACCCCACTCCTGCCTCAGGGTGGATCTGCGTACGCTGGACCACCGGCCCGGACGGGCGGAGAGGCGTGCGAGACGTACGCGGGCATACGGACACACGAGGAGCGGGTGGAACGGTTGCGCAGGCACAGGGGCGAGACGGACGCGCGGTGCGCGCGGTGAGCGCCGCGGACCGGCAGGCGGCCGGAGAGGCGGCCCGGCGGCGGACGTTCGCGGTGATCAGCCACCCGGACGCCGGCAAGTCGACGCTGACCGAGGCGCTGGCCCTGCACGCGCGGGCGATCACCTCGGCCGGGTCGGTGCACGGCAAGGCCGGCCGGCGCGGAGTGGCCTCGGACTGGATGGAGATGGAGAAGGCCCGCGGCATCTCGGTCACCTCCGCGGTGCTGCAGTTCGCCCACCGCGGCGTGGTGCTGAACCTGCTGGACACCCCCGGCCACGCGGACTTCTCCGAGGACACCTACCGGGTGCTGGCCGCCGTGGACTGCGCGGTGATGCTCGTCGACGCGGCCAAGGGTCTGGAGGAGCAGACCCGCAAGCTGTTCGACGTCTGCCGCCACCGGGGCATCCCCGTCATCACCTTCGTCAACAAGTGGGACCGGCCCGGCCGCGACGCCCTGGAGCTGCTGGACGAGATCGAGTCCGAGTTCCGCCTCAAACCCACCCCCGTCACCTGGCCGGTCGGCGACGCCGGCCGTCTGCGCGGTCTGATCGACGTGCGCGAACCGGGACGGATGCTGCGCTACACCCGCGCCCCCGGCGGTGCCCGTGCGGCGGCCGAGGAGACGGTCCCGGCCGGCCGGGCGGCCGCAGAGGAGGGCGCCGACTGGGAGAAGGCGGTCGAGGAACTGGAACTGCTGCGCGCCGACGGCGCCGAGCACGACCAGGGCTCGTTCCTGGCGGGCAGGTCCACACCGGTGTTCTTCGGCGCGGCCGTCTCCAACATCGGGGTACGGCTGCTGCTGGACGCCGTCGTCGGCCTGGCCCCGCCGCCCGGGGCGCGCGAGCTGGAGGGCGGCGGCAGCCGGCCCGTCGACGCGCCGTTCTCCGGCCTGGTGTTCAAGGTGCAGGCCAATATGGACCGCTCCCACCGCGACCGCATCGCCTTCATGCGGGTGTGTTCGGGAGTCTTCGAGCGCGGCATGACGGTCACGCGGGCCGCTTCGGGGCGGCCGTTCGCCACCAAGTACGCCCACAGCGTCTTCGGCCAGGACCGCTCCTCGGTGGACATCGCCTACCCCGGCGACGTGGTCGGCCTGGTCAACGCCGCCGCCCTGCGGGTCGGCGACACCCTCTACACCGGCAGGCCCGCCGCCTTCCCGCCCATGCCCACCTTCGCCCCCGAGCACTTCGCCGTCGCACGCCCCGCGGACATCGGCCGCTCCAAGCAGTTCCGCCGCGGCATCGCGCAGCTGGACGAGGAGGGTGTGGTCCAGGTGCTCGTCTCCGACCTGCGCGGTGAGCAGGCGCCGGTGCTGGCCGCGGTCGGGCCGATGCAGTTCGACGTGGTCGCCCACCGCATGGAGCACGAGTTCTCCGCCCCCCTGCGGCTGGAACCGCTGCCCTACCACGTCGCCCGGGCCACCGACGCCGCTGGCGCGGACGCTCTCAACCGCACCCGGCTGGTGACGGGGGAGGGCCTGGTCCGCGGCCGCGACCGGACCCATCTCGCGCTCTTCCCCAGCCGCTGGCAGGCCGACTCCTTCACCCGCGAGTTCCCCTCCGCCCGCCTGGAGACGCTCATCGCCGCCCACACCTGAGAGGCGGGCTTCCCGGCGGGCGGCGGCCGGCCCCACCGCCGGAATCCGCCGGCCGCCCTCCCGGCCCGGAGGGGGTGGTGCGGGGCCGCGACCGGTCCCCCGATCCGGTCG
>NZ_JAJFAU010000140.1 GCF_022614595.1 Streptomyces sp. CNQ085 | reverse complement strand
CTCCTGTTCCCGGTGCTCGCACCGGGAACAGGAGGCGCCAACGGCTGGGTCCGCTCCCGGAGAAGGGCCCGCTGGTCAGGCCCGGCGGGCGAAGTCGGCGAACGCGGACCGGGCGGCGCAGGAGACTGTCGTGGTCACGTTCCGTGCGGGAGCGGTGTCCACGGCGGGTGATTCCGGCCGCCGGCGACCCGGCGGGAACTCGTTTTGGAGCACGGGCTTCCATCGGGTAATGTTCTTCCCGTCGCCAGGCGGAACGGGTCGAAAGGCCAAAGACGCAAGGCGGTCACCAGGACAGAAGTTCCGAAAGAGCTTGAGTTCCGGTGGGGTATGGTGTAATTGGCAGCACGACTGATTCTGGTTCAGTTAGTCTAGGTTCGAGTCCTGGTACCCCAGCGCGATCTTCCCAGCAAGATCCAAGCCCCCGTTGTGTAGCGGCCTAGCACGCCGCCCTCTCAAGGCGGTAGCGCCGGTTCGAATCCGGTCGGGGGTACTCGCGGTCCTCCGGGATCGCCGCTGGGGCCCCCGTTGTGTAGCGGCCTAGCACGCCGCCCTCTCAAGGCGGTAGCGCCGGTTCGAATCCGGTCGGGGGTACGGACGAGGAGAGGCCCTCCGCTTCGGCGAGGGCCTCTCCTCGTTGTGCCGCCGGAGCGGTCAGCCGCCGTTGCGGCGCAGAGCCTCGGTGAGGCGGCCGGCGGCCTCCACGATCGCCTGGGCGTGCATCCGGCCGGGGTGTCGGGTCAGGCGCTCGATCGGGCCCGAGACCGACACCGCCGCCACCACGCGGTTGGACGGGCCGCGCACCGGCGCCGAGACCGAGGCGACGCCGGGTTCGCGCTCGCCGATGGACTGGGCCCAGCCGCGCCGCCGTACCCCCGAGAGGGCCGTCGCCGTGAAGCGGGCTCCCTGCAGTCCCCGGTGCAGCCGCTCCGGCTCCTCCCAGGCCATCAGGATCTGGGCCGCCGAGCCGGCCTTCATCGGGAGGGTGGAGCCGACCGGAACGGTGTCCCGCAGTCCGGACAGCCGCTCCGCCGCGGCGACGCAGATCCGCATGTCTCCCTGGCGGCGGTACAGCTGGGCGCTCTCCCCGGTGATGTCGCGCAGGTGCGTGAGCACCGGGCCCGCCGAGGCGAGCAGCCTGTCCTCGCCCGCGGCGGCGGCCAGCTCGGCCAGGCGCGGGCCCAGGATGAAGCGGCCCTGCATGTCGCGGGCCACGAAGCGGTGGTGCTCCAGCGCCACCGCGAGCCGGTGCGCCGTGGGGCGCGCGAGCCCAGTCGCTCCGACCAGCCCGGCGAGGGTGGCCGGACCGGACTCCAGAGCGCTCAATACCAGAGCCGCCTTGTCGAGTACGCCGACGCCGCTAGAGTTGTCCATGCAACGATATTCACGTCTCACATTACGAAACGCAAGTTCAATTTCCCCGGGAAGCCGCCAAGCTGGAGTGACAGTCGCCACCCCGCCCGTGCGGACACGGCGGCACGGATGTCGAGACGAGGCCGGCGGTGCGGCCGGTCGGAGGGAAAGCGATGGGACGGACACTCGCGGAGAAGGTCTGGGACGACCATGTCGTCCGGCGCGCGGAAGGCGAGCCCGACCTGCTCTTCATCGACCTGCATCTGCTGCACGAGGTCACCAGCCCCCAGGCGTTCGACGGGCTTCGCAAGAACGGGCGCCGGGTGCGGCGCACCGATCTCACCATCGCCACTGAGGACCACAACACCCCCACCCTCGACATCGACAAGCCCGTCGCCGACCCCGTCTCGCGTACCCAGCTGGAGACGCTGCGCAGGAACTGCGCGGAGTTCGGGGTGCGGCTGCACCCGCTGGGTGATGTCGAGCAGGGCGTCGTCCACGTCGTGGGACCGCAGCTCGGGTTGACCCAGCCGGGCATGACGGTGGTCTGCGGTGACAGCCACACCTCCACGCACGGCGCCTTCGGCGCGCTGGCGTTCGGCATCGGCACCAGCCAGGTCGAGCACGTGCTGGCCACCCAGACCCTGCCGATGGCGCCCTTCAGGACGATGGCGGTCACGGTCAACGGCGAGCTGCCCGACGGGGTGACCGCCAAGGATCTGATCCTGGCGATCATCGCCCGGATCGGCACCGGCGGCGGACAGGGGTATGTGATCGAGTACCGCGGCGAGGCCATCGAGAAGCTGTCGATGGAGGCCCGGATGACCATCTGCAACATGTCCATCGAGGCCGGCGCCCGTGCGGGCATGATCGCCCCGGACGACACCACCTTCGCCTATCTCGAAGGTCGTGACCACGCGCCGAAGGGCGCCGACCGGGACGCGGCCGTGGAGTACTGGCGCACCCTGCGCACCGACGAGGGCGCCGTCTTCGACCACGAGGTGGTCATCGAGGCGTCCGAGCTGGCACCGTTCGTGACCTGGGGCACCAACCCCGGCCAGGGCGCGCCGCTGAGCGCGAGCGTGCCGGACCCGGCCTCCTTCACCGACCCCAGCGAGAAGCTGGCCGCCGAGAACGCGCTGAAGTACATGGGGCTGACCGCCGGGCAGCCGCTGCGTGAGATCGCCGTGGACACCGTGTTCGTCGGCTCGTGCACCAACGGCCGCATCGAGGACCTGCGTGCGGCCGCCGCCCTGCTCAAGGGCCGGAAGGTCGCCGACGGGGTGCGGATGCTGGTGGTGCCCGGCTCGGTACGAGTGGCGCTCCAGGCCGTCGAGGAGGGCCTGGACAAGGTGTTCACCGGGGCCGGAGCCGAGTGGCGGCACGCGGGCTGCTCGATGTGCCTGGGCATGAACCCCGACCAGCTCAAGCCCGGTGAGCGTTCCGCGTCCACCTCCAACCGCAACTTCGAGGGCAGGCAGGGCAAGGGCGGCCGCACCCATCTGGTCTCCCCGCAGGTGGCCGCCGCCACCGCGGTCCTGGGGCATCTGGCCTCGCCCGCCGACCTGTCCCATGTACGCGAGCCCGCGGGAGTCTGAGGAAAAGCCATGGAAGCCTTCACCACCCACACCGGCCGCGCCGTCCCGCTGCGCCGCTCCAACGTCGACACCGACCAGATCATCCCCGCGCACTGGCTGAAGAAGGTCACCCGCGACGGCTTCGAGGACGGACTGTTCGAGGCCTGGCGCAAGGACGAGGAGTTCGTGCTCAACCAGCCGGAGCGGCAGGGTGCCACCGTGCTGGTGGCCGGACCCGACTTCGGCACCGGCTCCTCGCGCGAGCACGCCGTCTGGGCACTGCAGAACTACGGCTTCAAGGCCGTGATCTCCTCCCGCTTCGCCGACATCTTCCGCGGCAACTCGCTGAAGAACGGCCTGCTGACCGTCGTCCTGCCGCAGCGGAGCGTGGACGCGCTGTGGGAGCTGACGGAGGCTGACCCGACGGTCGAGATCACCGTCGACCTGGTGGCCCGCAAGATCACCGCGCCCGGCGTCGAGGCGGACTTCGAGCTGGACGAGAACGCCCGCTGGCGGCTGCTGGAAGGGCTGGACGACATCAGTATCACCCTGCGCCACGAGGAGGACATCGCCGCGTACGAGGCGAAGCGCCCCTCCTTCAAACCGCGGACACTCACCGTCTGACGACCGGTGTCCCGGCGCCCGCCCGATTCGGCGGACGTACACGCACCTCCCCGAGCGCCCCCGGCTCCACGAGCCGGGGGCGCTCGGGCGTACGGGCGGGCCGCGGCGGGGAAGAGAGAGTATTGAGTCAATTCCCTTCTATACGGGCGTAGTTGACTCACCCGTACGTATCCGCCCGCGGTGCGTTGGGGACGCCCGGGGTGACAACTCGCCTCCAATGGCACAATCAGTGCATGGACAGTGACGGTCAACTCCCCCTCTACGACCTCGTCGCCGCCCGGCTGAAGAAGGCGCACGCCATGGTGCGCGCGCTGCAAGTGCCCGACGACGTACGGGCGGCGCTCGTCCGCAGGCTCCTCGCCGTCACGGCCGCCGCGAAGCAGGACCTGACCGGCGCGGCACGGCGGCTGGACCGGCTGATGGAGGACATCGAGGCCGGTGACGGCCTCTTCCCCGGAGAACGTGAAGACCGACGCACGGACAGAAGTGCGTGATGGTCTATTTCGTTGCGACACAAGGGTGATTCGCACGTTTCGCATTTGATTTGCGGTAAATATCTGCCTAACGTGCGAAAAGGCTTGGACAGATTCGTTCCGGCAATGCCTCCGAAGGGGAAGACGTGAACAAGGCGCAGCTCGTTGAAGCAATTGCCGACAAGCTCGGCGGACGGCAGCAGGCCGCCGACGCGGTCGACGTGGTTCTGGACGCGATCGTCCGCGCGGTCGTCGCCGGCGACCGGGTCTCGGTCACAGGCTTCGGCTCGTTCGAGAAGGTGGAGCGTCCGGCCCGCTACGCCCGCAACCCCCAGACCGGCGAGCGCGTCAGGGTCAAGAAGACCTCTGTTCCGCGTTTCCGTGCCGGCCAGGGTTTCAAGGACCTGGTCAGCGGCGCCAAGAAACTCCCCAAGGGCGGCGAGGTGGCCGTGAAGAAGGCGCCCAAGGGCAGCCTCTCGGGCGGGGCCGGCGCCACCACCCGCAAGGCGGCGGCCAAGAAGGCCGCCGCCAAGAAGGCGGCGCCGGCGAGGAAGGCGGCGGCGAAGAAGAGCACCGCCAAGAAGACCACGGCCACGGCCACCCCGGCGAAGAAGGCGGCGGCGAAGAAGAGCACCGCCAAGAAGACCACGGGAAAGAAGACCACGGGAAAGAAGGGCGCCGGGAAAGCCGTCGCCAAGAAGGCGCCGGCCAAGAAGGCCTCCGGCCGCAGCACCTCGGCGCGCAAGAGGGCGGCGAGCCGCAGGAAGTGAGCCGGGGCGTACGGACACGGGACGACCGCGCGGGGCCGGACTCCAGGGGGAGCCCGGCCCGCGGTGCGTCTCGTCTAGGCTCGGCGCCATGCAGGCCACCGCGTACACCTATGACCCCGCGACCCGCAGCGGCAGCGTGCTCCTCGACGACGGCACGCCTCTCCCCTTCGATGCCGAGGCGTTCGACGCGGGAGGTCTGCGGCTGCTGCGCCCGGGCCAGCGGGTGCGGATCGAGACCGGGGCCGGGGACGAGCGGCCCCGGATCACGCTGGTGACGCTGCAGACGTTCTGAGCGTGTGCGGACCCACTCCCAGGCTCAGCGCCGCGGCCAGGTCCTCACCGGTGTCCACGTCCCGCCGGACGCCCTCCACATCCGGCAGCACGATCTCCGCCGCGCCGGAACGCAGATGACGGAGGCGTGACGCGTCCCCGAAGGCTGGAGCCAGGGCGGTGCCGGCGGACGCGGTGAGCAGCGTGGTGCCGATCCCGGCGGCGTCGGCCAGGAAGGACCGGCGGTGCGTCCGCGCCGCCTCCAGCACCCGGGCCAGCTCCGCGGGGCGCAGGGCGGGCAGATCGGCGTTCAGCGCGGCCACCGGTGCGCCGGGACGTTCCGCCCGTACGGCCGCCTCGCCGTGCTCCAGCGCGGCGTTCAGCCCGGCGCCCGGCGCGTCCGGCACGATCCGTGCCCCCAGCGCGGCCAGTTCCGCCCCCGCGTGCGGATCGTCCGTGACGATCACCACTTCCTCCACGGCCGGGCAGGCGAGCGCCGCCGCGACGGTGTCCTGGGCGAAGGCCAGGGCCAGGGCGGAGCGCAGCCTCCCCCCGGCCGCCGGGGCCAGTCTGCTCTTCGCCAGCGCCAGTGGTTTGAGGGGGACTACCAGGGACCACCTCAGGGCCGCCGCGGCCCGCGCCGCCGTGTCGTCACGATGCATCGGCACCATTCTCACCCGCCGCCGGAGCCGCCCGGGACTTCCAGGGTTACGGTGTGCTCGACAGGGCGACGGCCCGGGGCGACACTTGTGCGGTTGTTCCCCGGCGGTGCGCGTGCCGCAGCAGGCAAGAGGAGATGGTGTCCGGGTGTCCCGCCGCAGAATCGGCTTCTGGTACCGCTTTGCCGCGGTTTTGGTGAAACCGCCCCTGGCGGTGCTGTTCAAGCGGGACTGGCGCGGAATGGAGCATATTCCGGGAGATGGTGGATTCATCACCGTGGTGAATCACAACTCCTATCTGGATCCGCTCTCCTACGCCCACTACCAGTACAACACCGGTCGCGTCCCCCGATTCCTGGCCAAGGACTCCCTGTTCAAGGGCGGATTCGTCGGCGCGGTGATGCGCGGCACGGGGCAGATTCCCGTCTACCGCGAGACGGCCGACGCCGTGAGTGCCTTCCGCGCCGCCGTCGAGGCGATCGACAAGGGCGAGTGCGTGGCGTTCTACCCCGAGGGCACCCTCACCCGCGACCCGGACATGTGGCCGATGGAGGGCAAGACCGGCGCCGCCCGCGTCGCCCTGATCACCAGGGCGCCCGTCATCCCCGTGGCGCAGTGGGGTGCCAACGAGGCCGTGCCGCCGTACGCGGGGATCAAGAAGATCCGGTTCTTCCCGCGCAGGACGCTGAAGGTGCTGGCCGGGCCGCCCGTCGACCTGTCGCGGTTCTACGGCCGCGAACCCACCGCGGAACTACTGCGCGAGGTCACCGACGTCATCATGGGCGCGATCACACAGCTGCTGGCCGAGGTGCGTGGCGAGCCCGCTCCCGCCCAGCGGTACGACCGCCGCCGGGCGCTCGCGCAGGGCCGGTGCGGCCCCGCCGCCCGCGGTGCCGCCGGGGATCAGGCCGCCGGCCAGAGGCCCGCCGGTCACGTGGTGGCCGAGGGAGAGAGCGCGTGACGCGAGTCGCCGTCTACGGCACCGGATCCTGGGGCACCGCCTTCGCGATGGTGCTCGCCGACGCCGGCTGCGAGGTGGCCCTGTGGGGCCGCCGCGCGGAACTGGCCGGGGCGGTCAACACCACCCGCACCAACCCCGACTACCTGCCGGGGGTGGTTCTTCCCGAGGCCGTGCGCGCCACCACCGACCCCGCCGAGGCCGCTACCGGAGCGGAGTTCACGGTGCTGGCCGTGCCCTCCCAGACTCTGCGCGGCAACCTCTCGGACTGGAAGCCGCTACTGCCGCCGGACACCGTGCTCGTCTCCCTGATGAAGGGCGTCGAACTCGGGACCGCCAAGCGGATGAGCGAGGTGATCGGGGAGGTCACCGGGGCCGGCCCGGACCGGATCGCCGTGCTGTCCGGCCCCAACCTGGCCCGCGAGATCGCCGAGCGGCAGCCAGCGGCCTCCGTCGTCGCCTGCCGTGACGAGGAGGTGGCCCGCAGGCTCCAGGCCGCCTGCCACACCCCCTACTTCCGCCCCTACACCAACACCGACGTCGTCGGCTGCGAGCTGGGCGGGGCGGTGAAGAACGTCATCGCGCTGGCGGTCGGCATCGCCGACGGCATGGGCCTGGGCGACAACGCCAAGGCGTCGCTGATCACCCGCGGCCTGGCCGAGACCACCCGGCTCGGCCTGGCCATGGGCGCCGACGCGCACACCTTCGCGGGCCTGGCGGGCCTGGGGGACCTGGTCGCCACCTGCTCCTCGCCGCTGTCGCGCAACCACACCTTCGGCACCAACCTCGGCAGGGGCATGACCCTGGCGGAGACCGTCGCGGCGACCCGACAGACCGCCGAGGGTGTCAAGTCCTGCGAGTCGGTGCTGGATCTGGCCCGGCGGCACGGCGTCGACATGCCCATCACCGAGACGGTCGTCGACATCGTCCACGACGGCAAGCCGCCGCTGGTCGCCCTCAAGGAACTGATGTCGCGCAGCGCCAAGGCCGAGCGCCGATGACCGCCCGCCACCGTCGCGTCAGGTAATCTCGCCCGGATATGAGCAGCCAGTCCTTCTCCCCAGGCCCCCAGACGCCCGCGCCGCCCGGTCGGCGGCCGCGCGTCGCCGTCGTCTTCGGCGGCCGCAGCTCCGAGCACGGGATCTCCGTGGTCACCGCGGGTGCCGTACTGCGCGCCATCGACCGCGGCGCCTACGATGTCCTGCCCATCGGCATCACCGCCGACGGCCGCTGGGCGCTGACCGCCGACGACCCCGAGCGGATGGCGATCGCCGACCGCGCCCTGCCGAGCGTGGAGCAGCTCGCCGAGTCCGACACCGGCTCCGTGCTGCTGCCCTTCGAGCCGGACAACCGTGAGGTGGTCTACAGCGAGCCGGGTTCGGTGCCCAAGGTGCTCGGGGAGGTCGACGTCGTCTTTCCCATGCTGCACGGGCCGTACGGCGAGGACGGCACGCTCCAGGGCCTGCTGGACCTGGCCGGGGTGCCCTACGTCGGCTCGGGCGTGCTGGCCTCGGCGGTCGGCATGGACAAGGAGTACATGAAGCGGGTCTTCACCTCCTTCGGGCTGCCCGTCGGGCCCTACACGGTGGTCAGGCCGCGCGAGTGGGAGCGGGACGAGAAGGCCGCGCGCGGGAGGATCGTGGACTTCGCGGCCGACCACGGCTGGCCGGTCTTCGTCAAGCCAGCCAGGGCCGGATCCTCCTTCGGTATCACCAAGGTCGACGACCTGGCGGGCCTGGACGAGGCGATCTCCGAGGCGCGTCGCCACGACCCCAAGATCATCGTCGAGTCGCTGCTGCGCGGCCGCGAGATCGAGTGCGGCGTCCTGGAGTTCGAGGACGGCCCGCGTGCCAGCCTTCCGGCCGAGATCCCGCCGGCCACGGCCCACGACTTCTACGACTTCGAGGCCAAGTACATCGACTCGGCCGAGGGGCTGGTGCCCGCCCCGCTGACCGCCGGGCAGACCCGCGAGGTTCAGGAACTGGCGGTGCGCGCCTTCGACGCGGCCTCCTGCGAGGGCCTGGTCCGCGCGGACTTCTTCCTGCTGGACAGCGGTGAGTTCGTCATCAACGAGATCAACACGATGCCCGGCTTCACTCCCATCTCCATGTACCCGCGGATGTGGGAGGCCAGCGGAGTCGGCTACCCGGAGCTGGTCGACCGCCTTATCCGGGCCGCCCTGCGCCGCCCGACCGGCCTGCGCTGACCGGCCCGCGCCGACCGCCCCGGGCCCGCGAGGGACGCGTTCCGGGGCGGACGCGGCGGAAGGTCACAGCGGCTTCCCCGGAACCGCCTCCCGCACCGCGTCGGCGAGGTCGACCAGGGCGTTGACCTCGGGCGCGTACGCCTCGGGAACGGTGACCCGGACGAAGACCTCGCGGCCGAGGAGGGTGAACCGGTGGCTGTCCCCCCGCTCCTCCAGCAGCCAGGAGACCCCGTTCACCTCCACCGAGTCGGAGACGGGGTTGTAGTGTTCACTGCCGGGCGTGAGGACCTCGGGCCGCGGTACTCCGCAGCCCAGTTCGATCGCGGGTTCGCCCCACACGGCGGCGAACCGCGTCTCGGGCTCGATCTCGCCCCGGCGCTGCCCGTCCACCTCCCCGGGCAGCACGTCGTACAGCTCGCCGCAGACCTCGGCGGCCTCGCCCGTCGGGCTCGGCACGGGCGGACCGGGGCGGTCGCCGCCGGACGCGCAGCCCGCCGCCGCGGCGAGCACGGCGAGTGCGGCAACGGACACACGGAGGGCGGACGGCGGGGACCGGCGGGGCACGGATCTCACCGGGCGAGCATACGGGGGAGCTACAGGTGCACGACCGGGCAGGTCAGGGTGCGGGTGATGCCCTCCACATGCTGGATGCGGGCCACCACCATGCGGCCCAGGTCGTCCACCGTGCCGGCCTCGGCCCGCACGATCACGTCGTAGGGACCGGTGACGTCCTCGGCCCGGACCACTCCGGGGATCGCGCCGACGACCTCGGCGACGGAGGACGCCTTGCCGACCTCCGTCTGGATCAGGATGTAGGCCTGTACCACGGAACCTCCAGGGCGGCTACGAGGATCGTGTGGGAAGAAGGGACGCCACGGTACCGCGTCACCCGTGCCGCCGGGGAGACCCGCACCGCGGGCGGGCGTGGGCGAACGGGGACGCGGGGGGCCGGACCGGCGGCCCCGGCGGTACCGTTCGAGCGTACTGACGAAGGGGCACGACGATGCTGAGTTCTCCCGGGGGGCAGCCTCCCCCTGGATTCCCCGGGGGCGCCCCCAGGACCCCCGGCCGTACCGTGGGGGATCTCGGGGAGTTCGGACTGATCCGCGAGCTGACCTCGCGGATCACCCCCACACCGGCCGTACGGATCGGCCCGGGCGACGACGCGGCGGTGGTCTCCGCACCCGACCGCCGCGTGGTGGCCAGTACCGACCTGCTGCTGGAGGGGCGGCACTTCCGGCGCGACTGGTCCACCGCCTACGACGTCGGCCGCAAGGCCGCGGCGCAGAACCTGGCCGACATCGCCGCCATGGGGGCCGAGCCCACCGCGCTGCTGCTCGGCCTCGTCGTGCCCGCCGAGCTTCCCGCCACCTGGCCCACCGAGCTGATGGACGGCCTCCACGACGAGTGCCAGGTCGCGGGCGCGGCCGTGGTCGGCGGGGATGTGGTACGCGGCGAGACCATCACCGTGGCCATCACCGCGCTGGGCGATCTGCACGGACGCGAGCCGGTCACCCGCTCCGGGGCGCGGCCCGGTGACACTGTCGCGGTCACCGGCTGGCTGGGCTGGTCGGCCGCCGGGCACTCGGTGCTCGCCCGCGGGTTCCGCTCGCCGCGGGCCTTCGTCGAAGCCCACCGTCGACCCGAGCCCCCTTACCACGCGGGACCGGCGGCGGCGGAGCTGGGCGCGACGGCGATGACGGACGTCAGCGACGGGCTCGTCGCCGATCTCGGGCACATCGCCGAGGCCAGCAAGGTCCGCATCGACATCCGCTCCGCGGCCCTGGACGTCCCCGTCCAGATGTCCGACATCGGGCGGGCGGTGGGCGTCGACCCGCTGCGGTGGGTGCTCACCGGGGGCGAGGACCACGCGATCGTCGCCACCTTTCCCGCGGGAGTCAAGCTGCCCGCCCGCTGGCGCCGTATCGGCGAGGTGCTGCACCCCCCCGCCGCACCGCAGGTCACGGTGGACGGCGCCCCGTGGGACCGGGCGGGCGGATGGGACCATTTCGGGGAGTGAGCGCTGGGAGGCGAGGGGTTGGGGGAGACCGTCGGCCCGGCCGTAGGCTGCGGGACATGCGTACACCACCACCGCGCGTCCTCACCATCGCCGGGTCCGACTCCGGCGGCGGAGCGGGGATCCAGGCCGACCTGAAGACCATGCTCGCGCTCGGCACTCACGGGATGAGCGTGCTGACCGCCGTCACCGCGCAGAACTCCCTGGGCGTGCGGGGCGCCTGGGAACTGCCCGCCGAGGCGGTTCGGCAGCAGTTCCGCAGCGTCGTGGACGACATCGGGGTGCAGGCGGTCAAGACCGGCATGCTGGCCTCCGCCGAACTGGTCGCCACGGTCGCCGGCCTGCTGGACGGTCTCGCCGCACCCGTGGTCGTCGACCCCGTGGGGGTCTCCAAGCACGGCGACCCGCTGCTGGCCGCCGAAGCGCTGGAGACGGTGCGCGCCGAACTGCTGCCCAGGGCCACCGTCGCCACCCCCAACCTGGACGAGGTCGCCCAGCTCACCGGCGTACGGGTGGAGCGTGAGGCAGACCTGCCGCGCGCGGCGGAGGCGGTGCTGGCGTACGGGCCGCGGTGGGCGCTGATCAAGGGCGGCCATCTCAAGGACGGGGCGGACGCTGTGGACCTGCTCACCGACGGCGCCGCCGAGCACTGGCTGCGTGCGCCCCGCCACGACAATCGCCACACCCACGGAACCGGCTGCACCCTGGCGGCCGCTGTCGCCGCGCGGCTGGCGGGGGGACGTACGGTTCCGGAAGCGGTCGCCGACGCGAAGGAGTACGTGACGGGCGCCATCGCCGCGGGCTTCGCGCTGGGCGGCGGCATCGGGCCTGTGGACCACGGCTGGCGGCTGGGGCGGGAGGATCCGGGAGGGAGGTCCTGAGCGGCCGTCCGGCCGCGGGGTGCCGTCCGAAGGCCGCAACGCGGGAAGGCCGGTCCACCAGAAGTGGACCGGCCTTCCCGCGTAACCGGCAAAGTGGCCGCGCTGGGCGTTGCGTCAGCGTGAGACCGGATCACCCCACCGCACGGCGGGGGGGGGAGGTCACGCGCTCAGCGCGAGACCTTGCCGGCCTTGATGCACGAGGTGCAGACGTTGAGCCGCTTCGGCGTCCGACCGACCATCGCACGCACCCGCTGGATGTTGGGGTTCCAACGGCGGGACGTACGGCGGTGCGAGTGCGAGATGTTGTTGCCGAAGCCCGGCCCCTTGCCGCAGACGTCGCAGTTGGCAGCCACGGGTCACTCCAAAGACTTCAGATGCACTTACAGTGAAATCCCGGCGTCGGCAGGATCAGATGATGACCGGCACTGCCAGGGAATTGGGATGGAGCCCGAGCGGGTCGGGCAACCGGAGAAGCATACCCCGCCCCCATCCGGACCACGAAATCACCACGGCCCGTACCGCCCTCCCGGCCCCGCCCCCGGCCGTGGCGGGCACTAGCCTTCGCCCGTCGCAGATGTTCTCCCCGGCCGCCCGGCCGCAAGCACCCAGGAGGCCCGTCCGTGCCGCACCCGCTCGACGCCGCCGCGGTACGGGAGTGGAGCGCCCAGGCGCTCGACGCGCTGGGCCGTGCCCGCGAGACCATCGACGCGATCAACGTCTACCCGGTCGCGGACGCCGACACCGGCACCAACCTCTACCTGACGGTGGAGTCCGCCGCCCGGGCCGTCGAGGCCGCCTGCGCGGGGGAGCCCACCCCGGCACAGGCGGTGCGGGCCATGGCGCACGGCGCGCTGATCGGCGCACGCGGCAACTCCGGGACGATCCTGGCGCAGCTGCTGCGCGGCATGGCCGAGGAGATGGCCGAGGCCCATGAGGACGGCAGGGGCCGCGAGCGGGGCGGGGACGACGGGGAGCCACTGCGGCGTGCGCTGGTCCGTGCCGCGGC
>NZ_JAJFAU010000139.1:9608-12804 GCF_022614595.1 Streptomyces sp. CNQ085 | reverse complement strand
CTCCCTCGCGGGAGGACCGCTGCCGGGCCCCGGATGCCGCACCGGTCCCCGTCCCCACGGGCCGGTGCGGCCGGAGCCGCCGCGCCTTCCGCTCGCGCGCCGGCGGCCCCGGGTCGTGGTGCGGCTCAGTCGCGCGCGGCGACCGGCTCGCGCTCCTCCGCCTTGGCGGCGGAGCCGTTCAGTTCGCGCTGGAGCTTCTCGCCCTCGACGTCGACGCTGGGCACGACCTTGTCCAGCCAGCCCGGCAGCCACCAGGCGGACCTGCCCAGCAGCGCCAGGACGGCCGGGACGACGGCCATGCGGATCACGAAGGCGTCGAAGAGGACGGCGACGGCCAGACCGAAGCCGATCATCTTGATCATCGACTCGGAGGAGCCGATGAACCCGGCGAAGACGCTGATCATGATCAGCGCCGCCGCGCTCACCACGCGCGCCCCCAGTTTGAAGCCGGTGACGACCGACTCGTGCGGGGTCTCGCCGTGGACGTGGGCCTCGCGCATCCGGGTCACGAGGAAGACCTCGTAGTCCATGGCCAGACCGAAGACCAGGCCGACCATGAGGATCGGCATCAGGCTCATGACCGGGCCGGTCTGCTCCACGCCGAAGACATCGGCCAGCCAGCCCCACTGGAAGACCGCCACGACCGAGCCGAGGGCCGCGACCACCGAGAGCAGGAAGCCCAGCGCGGCCTTGAGCGGGACCAGGATCGAGCGGAACACCACGATCAGCAGCAGGAACGCCAGGCCGACCACGAGGACCAGATAGGGCGCCAGGGCGTCGTCCATCTTCTGCGAGACGTCGATGGCCATGGCGGTCTGCCCGGTGACCAGGACGCTCGCGCCGGTGGTCTCGGCCATGCCGTCGGCCTGTGCACGGATGCCGTGGACCAGGTCCTCGGTCGCGGCGCTGCTGGGCGCGGACTTCGGGATGACGGTGATCATCGCGGTGTCGCCGGCCTCGTTGAACGTGGGGGGCATCGCGGCGGCGACCCCGTCCAGGCCCTGGAGCCTCTCGGCGGTGGACCCGGCGGCGGCCTCGGGGTCGTCGCTGCCCCGGGCGTCCACGGTCACGATCAGCGGGCCGTTGGTGCCGGGACCGAAGCCCTCGGCGATCAGGTCGTAGGCGCGGCGCTGGGTGGTGCTGGTGGGCTGGGAGCCGTCGTCGGGCAGGTTCAGCTGGAGGTCCTTGGCGGGCACGGCCAGCAGGCCGAGCCCGACGACGCTCACCAGCAGCACCGCGACCGGGCGGCGCAGCACGAAGCGGGCCCAGCGGCTGCCCGCGCCCTCCCTGGCCTCGGCGGTCGCGGCCGTCCCGCCGTCCTCGCCGGCCTTCGCGCGCTGCTTGCGGGGCAGGACCTTCTGCCCGGCGAAGCCGAGCAGGGCGGGTATCAGGGTCAGGGCGACCAGCACGGCCAGGACGACCGAGCCGCCGGCGGCCAGACCCATCTTGGTCAGGATCGGGATGTTGACCACAGACAGGCCGACCAGGGCGATGACGACGGTCAGACCGGCGAAGACCACCGCCGAGCCGGCCGTCCCCGTGGCGCGGCCGACGGCCTCCAGGGGCTCGCGGCCCTCGGAGAGTTCGGCGCGGTAACGGGAGACGATGAACAGCGCGTAGTCGATGCCGACGGCCAGGCCGATCATCGTCGCCAGGATCGGGGTGGTGGTGTTGAGGTCGAAGGGCACGGTCACGGCGGTGATGACCGCGACGGTGATGCCGACTCCGACCAGGGCGGTGAGCAGCGGCAGCCCGGCGGCGACCAGGGAGCCGAAGGTGATCAGCAGCACGATCGCGGCGATGGCCACGCCGATCACCTCGGCGGCGCCGGTGTGCGGGATCGCCGCCAGCGCGTCACCGCCGATCTCCACCGTCAGTCCGGCCTCCCGGCCGTCCTCGGCGGCGGCCTTGAGCGCGTCGCGCGACTCCTCGGTCAGCTCGAAGCCGGAGACCTCGTAGCTGACCTGGGAGTAGGCGATGGTCTGGTCGGGGCTGACGGCGCGGGCCTGGAAGGGGTCGACGGCCTGCTGGACCTGCTCGCCCTCCGTCAGCTGTGCGACGACCTCGCCGACGGCGGCCGAGTTCTCCGGGGCGGTGATCTTCTCGCCGTCGGGCGCCTTGAAGACGACCCGGGCGGTGGCGCCGTCGGGGCTGCTGCCGGGGAAACGATCCTCCAGCAGCTCGAACGCCTTCTGCGCCTCGGTGCCGGGGATGGTGATGTTGCCGGAGGCCGCCGACGAGGCGGAGGCGGCGAGGCCGCCTGTGACCGCCAGCACCGCCACCCACAACAGGGCGACCAGCCCGCGCCGCCGGAAGGCGAGGCGGCCGAGCCGGTACAGGAACGTGGCCATGAGAGTGAGGACTCCTGGTTGGGGAGGGATGGGACTCGGAAAGGACGGGGGGTTCTGGGGCCGGCGCGGTCCGCCCGGACCGGCCCGCCGGGTTCGTACCGTGCGGGGCCGGCCGGCCGGTCAGGCCAGGCCGAGCGAGGGGAGGACGACCGCGTTCAGATAGCGCTCCATGTACGCGGCGTCCGCGTCCCGGTTCTCGATCAGCCTGCGGGTGCCCAGCGCCCCGATGATCAGGTGCGGGACGAACTCGATCGCCGGGTTGGCGGGATCCACCTCTCCGCGTTCGGCGGCTCTGTGCACGGCGGCGTCGAACGCCTCCAGGCCGGGCCGGATGTGCAGCTCGTACAGGGCCTGCCACAGTTCGGGGTCCTTGGAGACGGCGTGTGCCAGACCGTTCAGCAGGGCGGTGTCCTCGGAGGCGTGGCAGATGAAGTCACTCACCATCCGCCGCAGGTCTCCGGTCAGGGAACCGGTGTCGGCGTCCTCCGTGTGGCTCTTGCCCAGGTGGCGCAGGGCGGTGGCGACCAGCTTCGGCTTGCTCTCCCACTGGCGGTAGAGAGTCGCCTTGCTGGACTTGGTGCGCGTCGCCACCGCGTCCATCGTCAGTGCCTCGTACCCCTGTTCGCGCACCAGGTCGACCACGGCGGTGAACACCTCGTGCTCGCGCTCCGGGGTCAGCCGGGTGCGGCGGGAGGGTGTGGCGGAGGCCGCCTGATCGGGCATGTGCGCTCTCCAGCGGGAACGAAACGGTTTCGTACACCTGGAGTGTAGAGGGCCGCGGGAGCGAAACGCAAAGGGATCGAAACGGCCCCGTTCTCCGGGTCGTCCGCTCCTCGCGAGGAGCG
>NZ_JAJFAU010000139.1:0-9598 GCF_022614595.1 Streptomyces sp. CNQ085 | reverse complement strand
GGGTCTGCCGGCGGCGCGGTTGGCCACCATCTCCTCGCGAGGAGCGGACGACCCGGAGAACGGGGCCGCCGTTCAGGACGTTCTGGACCGCCGTTCAGGGCCGGCCGAGGAGCCGGCTGCCCGCGACAGTCGGGACACGGGCGGTGAAGAACTCCGTGAAGCCGCGCACGAACTCCTCCTCCGTGAGCCGCCCGTCGCCGTCCGCGTCGAGCTGCCGGAAGCCCTCGTTCAGCTCGGCCGGATGCACCCTGGAGCCGCCGAAGAGCGTGCGGTACTCGTCGGGGCCGATCTCCCCGCTCCCGTCGGTGTCCCCCGCGCGGAAGAGGGCGCGTACGGCGATGTGCAGACCGTCCTCCAGATAGCGCGGGTCGCGGTCGCAGCCCGCGAGGGTGGCGGCCACGAACTCCGCCCGGCCGACCCGGCCGTCCCCGTCGGTGTCCATCGTGGCGGCCATGTGCCGCCACCAGGCGTCGAAGGCGGCGTAGACCTCGTCCTCCTGTTCCGTGGTGAGCTCCAGCTGCCAGCAGGCGTTGTGGGCCATGGCCCGCAGGTCGGCGATGTCGACGTACCCATCCCCGGTCTGGTCCATGACCTGCCGGAAGAAGGCGTCCAGCCGGGGCGGGCGCGGGTCGTGCCGCGGGGGCCGCGGCGCCCGGGGGCGCGGCACGGCTCCGTTGGGCGGCACGCGGTACCGCAGGCGGTCCGGCAGCCGGGTCAGCAGGCGCCGCGCGCCGTGGTGCAGGACGCGGGACAGCAGCGCCGCCGCACGGGAGCGCGGCAGCCCGAACAGCTTCCGGACGGCGGGCGGCAGATCGGCGACGGTCAGCGCGGCCAGGGTGCGCGCGATCACCGGCCGCAGCAGCGGCCACAGGGGCCGCAGCCGCCGCAGCCGGCTCGGGCAGGGCGCCTCGCGCAGGATGCCGAAGAGCAGGTACCGCACCTCCTCGCCGTACTCCAGCCGTTCGCGGACCATGCGGTCGACGTACGCGGGCACGTCGGCGGCGGTCGGCGGCAGGACGTCGCCGGAGAGCCCGAACTCGCCGCAGACGGCGAGGAACTCCCGGTACAGCTCGTCGAGCTGCCCGGGGGTGAACGGATCACCGGACAGCTCCCGCATCGCCGTCATCGACTCGTGGAGGGTGAGCAGCACCCAGGCGCGCACCTCGGGGTCCTCGGCCGTGTAAGCCCCGCCCCGCCCGTCGGCGCCCTGGATGCGGCGGTGGGTGCGCTCCAGCCGGGCGACCTCCCGGCGCAGGCTGTCGGCGTCGGAGAAGAACAGCCGCTTGCCGCTGTCCATGGTGTGCTGCACGCGCCGCCAGGGGTGTGCCCGGTAGGTGGAGTGGTCCCTCATTCCGGCGGCGACGACCGGGTGCGCGGTCTGGAGCACCAGCAGCCGCCAGGCGACCAGGACGATGCGCCGCTCGCCGAGGGTGCGGCGCAGGAGGGAACCGGGGCCGGGCAGGCCGGTCGTGGGCATGGGGCGTCTCCCGGGGTACGCGGTGGTGTGTAGTCCGCCCCAGCGTGGCCGTGGCTGGGGGCGCGCGGACCCCGGAGAGCCCTCATGTCACTGGAAAGGGTGAATCACGGGCTCGCCGTGCATGAAACGGGCCCGGTGTGGCGGGACGCGGGGCGGGGCCCGCGCCTCGACTCCCGCGTCCCGCGCGGACCCGCCGGCGTCCGCGTGCCGGAGGCGGAGACGTCAGGCCGCGTCGGTGGGGTCGGTGGAGCCGGTGGAGGTGATGCTCCACCGGCCGACCTCGCGGTAGCCGGAGTCGTACACGGCCGAGCCGTCGCCGGGCCGCAGGGCGTAGTGGTGCAGGTTCCCTCCCCAGTACCGCAGGATCCGGCCCAGCTCGCGGGCGGACTCCTCGGCGGACGCCGCCTCGTCCATGTCGACCTCAAGACGGAACTTCATCTCGGACCTCCTTGTCGTGTTCTCGTGATGCCCGAGTTCAATTGTTTCATTGAAATCCCCTGTGAGACTTTTCGGGCAGGATGCCCCTCCATCACTCGATCGAGGTTCGAAAAGCCTCAAGAGGTTGTAGAGTCGCAAGATGTCGGCGCACCGGGTGCGGAAGAGGCCGGGCGGGTCGGGGAGGGCCAAGGAAGAGCCGTGGTGGTGCCGGGCGGAGGAAAGTGCTACGCCTCGGCCTTCTTCATCGACTCCACCAGGGCGGAGAAGCTGTCTCCGGCGTGGCCGGCGTCCATGCCGCGCCGGAAGAGTTCGACGATCGCGGCCGGGAGGGTGGTGTCGACGCCCGCGTCGGCGTTGGTGTGCAGGACGTGCTCGGCGCTGGCCGTCCCCATGGCCAGGCGGTCCACGTCGCCGAGGTGCCGGCCGGCGTCGATGCGTTCGGCGTAGAAGGCGAAGAACCCGGGAAGCGAGTTCGCGGTGTCGGTGGCGTGCGACAGGATGTCGGTCGCTGTCAGGCCGTTCGCGTGGGCGAGGGCGATCGCCTGCCAGTAGCTCAGCATGGAGGTCCAGAACATGACCATGCCGATCTGGTAGAAGAGCGCGGCGAGCCCCGGGTCCTCCCCCCGGTACTCGGTCCGGCCGGTCACGACTTCGAGCACCGGCCGGTGCTTGTCGAACACCTCCCGGGGGCCGCTGTAGAAGGTCGACGAGGAGGGCTGCCCGATGCCGGAGGGCGGCACCGTGACCCCTCCGGTGAGCTGCACGGCGCCTCGTCCGGCCGCCCAGCGGGCGGCGGCCCGGGCCCGCTCGGGGGTGTCGGAGCTGAGGTTGACCAGGACCCGGCCGGACAGCGCCGTCGCGGCGGGCTCCAGCACGTCGTACATCGCGGCGTAGTCCGTGAGGCTGAGGATCACCACATCGTTCGCGGTGAGGGCGTCCTCGACGCTCGGCGCGAGGACCGCGCCACGGGCCGTTAAGGCGTCCGCGCGGGACGTGGTGCGGTTCCACAGGGTGACCGCGTGTCCGCGGTCCAGGAAGGCCGCGGCCATGGCCTGCCCCATGGGGCCGAGCCCGATGACGGTGACCGACTGCTCGGTGCTGTTCATGAAGAGATCCCCATCCCTTGCTAAAACGAACGCTCTATTCAGGACGTGATGGCAAGGTATCACGACTCTGGAACGAACGCTCTACTCAGTCGGCCGGTACGGTGGCCGCATGCAGACCAGCACACGGGACCGGATCGTCGTCACGGCAGCGCGCCTCCTGCAGCGCCAGGGCTACGTCGGCACGGGGATCAAGCAGATCGCCCGGGAGGCGCAGGCCACCCTCGGCTCCGTCTACCACTTCTTCCCGGGCGGCAAGGAAGCCGTCGCCGTGGCCGCGATCAAGTACAGCGGCGAGGAGTTCGCGACGCTCCTGCGGCAGGCACTGGACGGCGAGGACGATCCGGCGCGGGCGGTGACGTCCTGCGCCCGGCAACTCGCCGACGGTCTGCGCGAGTCGGGCTGGATGGACGGCTGCCCCGTCACGGCCGCCGCCCTGGAGACGCTCGGAACCGACTCGGAGATCCAGCAGGCATGCGCCGACGCTCTGCGCGGCTGGGAGCGGTTGGTCTCCGACAAGCTGCTGCGCTGCGGCTTCTCCTCCCAGACGGCCCGGGAACTGGCGACCACCGTCATCGGCGCCCTGGAAGGCGCCGAAGTCACCGCCCAGGTCACCCGCAGCGAGGAGCCGCTGCTGACTGTGGGGCGGCAACTGGCCCGTCTCGTGAGCTCGTACGGGGTCTAGGAACCGGCTGTCACGGAGGCCGTCCGTCGCCTGACAGGCCCACGGTACGACGCGACGCCGCCTGGCGGCGCTCGCGCTCGTCTGGTTCCGTGTCCTGTGGTGATGTGCGGACCACGGATGCCGGACGAGGTCCGGCGGGGGAGCGGGGGTGAGTTTCCGGCTGGCGGCGTACGCCGTGTGCGTCGAGGACGGGCGGGTGCTGCTCGCCCGTCACCTGCTCCCGGACGGCGGGAGCAACTGGACCCTCCCGGGCGGCGGGGTCGAGCACGGGGAGGACCCGTTCGACGCGGTGGTCCGGGAGGTCGCCGAGGAGACCGGCTGCTTGGCGGTGGTGGACCGCCTGCTGGGCGTGGACTCGCGGGTGATCCCCGCGACCGCCACGCGTGAGGGGGTCGTGCACCAGAACGTCGGCGTCTTCTACCGGGTCCGCATCACCAGCGGCCGGCTCCGGCCCGAGCCGGACGGCGACGTCGTCGAGTCGGCCTGGACCCCGGTCCCCGAGGTCACCGGCCTGCACCGGTCCTCGCTGGTCGACATCGGCCTCGCCCTGGCCCGCGACCTTCCGCCGACCGGCCACGCCGCCCCCGTCCCGGTCGGCGGCCTGATCCAGCACTGAGACGCCCCCGGTGCCCGCCCCTCCCGCCCGTCCCGGCCGGGGCGGACGCTCAGTCCAGGACGGCGGTGGCCTCGACCTCGACCAGGTGCTCGGGTACGTCCAGCGCCGCCACGCCCAGCAGCGTGGCGGGCGGGACCGGGGTGGTGCCCAGCTTCGCGGCGGCCCGGGAGATCCCCTCCAGGAGCTGGGGCATCTTGTCGGGGGTCCAGTCGACGACGTGGA
Organism: Streptomyces sp. CNQ085; assembly: GCF_022614595.1. Lineage (GTDB taxonomy): Bacteria > Actinomycetota > Actinomycetes > Streptomycetales > Streptomycetaceae > Streptomyces. Next base: position 5,057 of record NZ_JAJFAU010000139.1, on the reverse strand, counting down.
CGTTCAGCTTCGCCACTTCGTCGAAGGTCCCGCCGACCCCGGCCAGGGCGGTGGCGACGTTGAGGTAGCACTGCTCGACCTGGGCGGCCAGATCGCCCGCGCCGACCGTGTTGCCCTCGCTTTCACCCCCGCCCACATGTCCGGCCGGACCTTTGATGACCACGGCACGGTCGGCTTTCACGGCTTCGTCGATGGCGGCCCGTTTTCCTTCGATTCTCACCGAGATCGCCTGGCGCTCAGGATGAGAGGCGTTCAGTGAGGAACGGAGACCGGGGGAGTCGGCCACGAGGCGCTCACACGGAACCCGCGCGTGCTGGGACGCGACGGCATGGTCGAGTGGACGGTGCGTCCACCGTGCCGCCACGCGTCGAGCACCCCCTCACCGAGCCGCCGGAGGCCGCCCGGCGTGTGCGGCCGGGACCGGCGGTGGCCGGGCTCCGGTCCGGTTGCCGGGCACCGGGCGGCGGCGTAGAAAGAAGAGGGGAGCGTGTCCCGGCGGGTCTCCGAGCGCGGCCGACCGGCGAACGCCGCGGTTCCGGGTGCCCGCTCCACCGGAGGTATTCCTCCCGGAAGGCAGTGACCATGCCCGAACAGGTCCAGATCGAGGAACGGTACTGGGGATGGTGCACCTGGCGTCCCTGCCGCAAGACGCGTGTGGTGACGAAATGGCGCTACGACTTCTCCTTCGTCGTCGTCAGCTACCGGGGCATCCGCACCAGTTACCGGGGCTGCGAGTTCGACAGGCGCTACGAGTGGAAACGCTGGGAGTTCAGCGGGCGGTTCGAGGACCTCACGCTGTACTTCGTCTCCATGTACTTCAAGAACCGGCTGTCCGACAAGGGGTCCTGCTCCTCGTCCGGGGTCGTGAGGCATCTCGCGAACGTCCTGGGGGACGACCCGGTCAAGACGCTGCGCGAGCACGCCACGGGGCGTGAACCACACGGGCGGGCGCCCCGGTGAGCCCCGGCCCGCCCGACCTGATCAGCGGCCCGCTCAGCCGTGGGCGCCCCCACAGGGCGGCTCAGGAACCGGGACTCACGGGGCGCGGCGCAGCCCGGGTGCCGTTTCCGGTGGGCCTGGCGCGCCGGAGCCGCCGTGGAACCGGGCAGCGGGTCCGGACGCCGCGTCAGTCCGTCCTGGTGGTCAGTCGACGAAGTGGTCGAACTCGCCGGCCTTGATGCCGTTTACGTCAGGTCCTGGTCGTAAGGGCCCAAGAAGCGCTCCCCGTTGAAGTGAATCAGATGCGTTGGGGTATCTGCGCACCAAACATCGGTCTCCCAGGCGATTTCCCTCAGGTATTTGCGCAGCTCGACCCGTGACGGCAGAGCGGAGATGAAGACCAGGCCAGCCGACGATCCTCGGAAAAGATCACTCAGCTCCCTATGCCTCTTGGCGTCCACCGGTCCGTGAGAAGACGCTGCCTCAATCAGGAAGAGCCAATTTCGATCCCGGAGAAAAACAACAATGTCCGGCATTTTTCCGTGCGAATCGACTTCTACGCCGAGCTTCGCGAGTGAATCTTTCTCGAAGATCGCCCACTTGTTTTCGGCGTCGCCGATATAAAGCACTTCCCCGTTGGGGGTGTATCGTTCGCAGAATTCACTTACGACCTGCGCGATCAGAGTGTTCTGGCCGCCGGGACTGAGATCGACCTTCTTGCCACCGGGAAGCTGGACCGGGATCCTGTTCATTTCACGCTCACGCGCATACATGGGTCGGAGGCTCATGGCGCTCTTTGAGATATTTCACAATGTGGCAGGCCAGCCCTCCTTTTTCCGGCTCGTCACTGTGGACAAGGAGGGCTGGGCAGCGACGTTACTCGTCAAAGGCGTTGTCTTCGTCTGCCTCATCATCGGTCTCGTTTTTCCCAGGCTTGCGAGTCTCCGGATTTTGGTCAATAACTCCATCGTTTCGGTAATAACGACGGGCGCTCGGGTAGAGCGAGGGGTTGTCGTCATACATGATGACCCAGCCGAGCAGAGCGCATATCTGCCACTTATTGGGCAAGTGTTGGGCGATAAAACGAAATGCTTCGTCTGCGGTAAATCCCCCGTCAGGGACGGTGATCATTAGCTTTTTAAAAGCTGGCGAGTGTTTGAAGCGAAAAAGGAACGGAATGCCGCGCTTGATTTCCCAAAGTGCGTCATGAAGCGACTGGATGCCAGGTGTCAGACCCTTGACCGTGTGGGAGAGGTCGACAGGGAACTCAAGGTCGAAGTGATTGCTTTTGATCACGGTCCGATCGCGATTACGTCCCGGATCGTTGTTCCCGAAGCCGCGATTATTCCAGACGATTTTCCCAGTTTTTAGATGCTCATTGATTAGCATTTTTTCTGGAGAGACCGAAGACAGGTCTTCTTCGACGAAGAGACACTTAAATGACATCTCGTCGATGGAGATGTGTTCTCGCCCGGAGAGTTTGTAGAGGTGATTTCCGAGGCGTTCAGGAAGGGGCTCGTCAGCCTTTCCCACATACGTGAGCTGGCGCTCTTCTCCGGGCAACTGCCGGAAGAGCTGATACACGCCGGACATGCTTGGGAGCCCGAGCTTCTCGGCTTGAGGAGCGAGAGCGTCGAGGTTCTCCTGCGTGAGGGGCGCGGGCTCCAGGCGCTTCAGGGCAGCGTATAGCTGTGTGCTCAACGCCTCCGTGATGCTGAGCCGGAACTGATCGCTGTACCTGTCGGCCATGTGGCACCCATCCCCCTCCTCCGAGATCCGCTGATCGCGGCGCAGCCTATCCGGTGCGACCGGGGAACGCGCACGGCAAGTTGTGAGATGTGGAACCATGATCACTAACTCCGCGGTACGCTTCTCTCATGTCTGAGCTGCGAGAAGGACGCCAAGAGGTGGGAACCTGTGTCGAGTTGTTCGCTGGTGGCGGAGGGCTCGCGATGGCTGTTCACGCTGCGGGCTTCCGTCCGCTCCTGGTGAATGAGCTGGCCAAGCGGGCGTGCGAGTCCCTGAGGATGAACCCACCTGACCCTGAGAACCCGGAGGAAGGGTGGCCGCTTGTTCCGGGTGACGTGAGTGACATCAAGTTCGCCGAGCACGTCACCGAGGAGGTCGACGTGCTCGCCGGAGGTCCCCCTTGCCAGCCGTTCAGTCTCGGGGGCGTTCACAAGGGTATGGAAGACAAGCGGAACATGTTTCCCGAAATGTTCCGCGCGATTCGAGAAATGCGACCGAAGGCGGTGATTTGCGAAAATGTTCGCGGACTGCTTCGTCCTTCTTTCAAGCCATACTTTAACTACATCCTGAACGAACTGCGTCTTCCGTTCGTGGAGCGTGACCCGAACGCGTCATGGGAAGATCATAATGAAATTCTTGAGAAGCTGATCGCCAATGATTCGGTTGACCTCTCTGAGAGGTATGTAGTCAAGGAGATGCAGGTAAACGCCGCCGACCACGGTGTACCTCAAATCCGAAATCGAGTGATCATCGTCGCGTTCCGTGCCGACCTTGGCGTCGACTGGGACAGATTCACTCCCAAGGAGACACACTCCGAGGAGTCGATGATCCACTCCATGCGCGAGGGTGGTCCGTACTGGGATCGGCACGAGGTTGCCCCCAACGTACGCAAGCACGTTATCGCGAGCCTCCCCGAGCTCGACTACGAGAACGAGAAAACTAAGGAAAAGCTCAAGCTGGACCCATGGCGTACCTTGCGCGACGCGATCTCCGGAATCGACGAAAACGAGGGAAAGCCGCTTTCTTACATCACCGAGGAAGATGTTGAGAAGAAGTTCCCCGTAGGAGAAATCCCCGACCACGTTGGGTGGCCCGGGGCTCGCGTGTACACCGGGCATACGCCGAATGTGCTGGACCGGCCCGCGAAGACCGTGAAAGCGGGTGTCCATGGCGTACCAGGTGGCGAGTCCGTCATGCGGCTTGATGACCCGAACTTCGTCAACGCTGGTGGTGGAAAAGGATACCGATACATGACCGTGCGTGAAACCGCGCGAGTCATGACGTTTCCGGATCGATGGGTTCTCGATGGGCCGCGGGGAGAGAAGATGCGGCAGTTGGGGAACGCGGTTCCTGTCAAGCTCGGGACAGTGTTCGCGAGCGCCGTCGCTGACGCTCTCAAATCAGTTGGCGCGCTACGGGCTCCGGGGAAGCGGAAGTGACCGAGACCACGAACGGTCAAGTGAGGCGTTGGAAGGACCGGATGCCTCCTAACCGCGCCTGGAAGCCGAGAGCGGGGATGAGTAGGGAGGCACGAGCGGCTGAGCAGGACCGAGCCGCCGGGGGCCGCCTGGCACGCGCTGTCGAGGTCGGCGATGGCCAGTACGCCCGCGCTTCCATCGCGCTGCGCCTGTACCGGAGCACACGCCGAATCCGCGCTTACCTGAGGTGGTCTCAAAAGGGCGAGACACAGGAACGCTACGTCGGGGAAGTGGATGCCTCTACGCGCACCGCCAACCTCGCGGAAGCTTGGAAGATGGCTCGTGCCGCTGGCTATGTGACCACCGAGAGCCTCCCCGCCAGTTCGTGGGCGTCTTCCCCGGCTTCTCGCGCGGTCATGTCCGCCAACAAGGGGAAGGACACCAAGCCGGAGAAGTTGTTGCGCTCCGCACTTCACAAACGCGGATTGCGATATCGCGTGGGTGCCAGACCGGTACCCAACTTGCGCCGAACCGCTGACATCGTGTTCACTAAGGCACGTGTCGCTGTCTTCGTCGATGGATGCTACTGGCACGGTTGCCCTGATCATTACCGGCCGGCCAACAAGGGTGCGGCGTTCTGGCGAGAGAAGATCGCGGGGAATCAGGCACGCGACGCCGAGACCAACGAGGTACTGCGTGAGGCTGGGTGGCTTGTGATCCGCATATGGGAACACGAGGATCCGGAACAGACGGCGCAGGCCGTGGCCAAAGCGGTACGGGCGCGGCAGAGCCCGAGTGCCTCGGATGGCGGCTGAGGACCGCACACCACTGAATCCTTCTCGGTAACGTCGCGTGACGGTTGGTGATCTTCTTTCAGGCGGTGCGGCCGTGTTCGAGTTGCAGCAGGACGAGGGCGGCTCGCGCGATCCGGGTGATGGCCGCGGGGTCGAG
>NZ_JAJFAU010000138.1 GCF_022614595.1 Streptomyces sp. CNQ085 | reverse complement strand
GGCGGCCGCCGCCCGCCTGACCCGGCGCGCGGCGCGCAGCGCGTGGTCGCTGCCCGGCAGACGGCGCACCAGACCGGGCGCGAGCCCCCCGGGCAGACCGAGCGCGGTCAGGCGGCGCCGCTTGAAGTAGCGGACCGTGGTGTCGTCCGGACAGGCGGTCAGCCACGCCTCGGCCTCGGCCCGCAGGGCGGGGTAGCGCTCGGCCTGCATGCAGTACCCGACGGCCCGCACCAGCGGCTCGGCCCTCCGTACCGCCTCCGCGGACCCGGTGATCACCTCGCCGCGCGGGCTCCCCTCCGCGGCCGGGGCCTCCAGGTCGGGCACGAGGGCGTCGACGAGGGTCAGCGGGATCCGGTTGCTGTTCTGGTAGGGCGTCAGCCGGTCCAGCAGCGGCCCGGTGCCCACCCGGGCGATGGGCACGCCGTACAGGGCCGAGGCGGTGAGCAGCGCGGTGGAGAAGCAGCCCACGACCAGTTCCGGGCGGCACCGCCGGAAGACGGTCTCGGCCAGCATCGGCCGTTTCGGCACCACCAGCCGTACGCCGGTGTCCGCGGCGGCCTTGTCCAGCACCTTGGAGTAGCGGGCGGGCGCGGTGGGGTGGGGCTTGAAGAGGACCGCGCGGTGTCCGGCCGCGGCCGCGCCGCGCAGCATCCGCTCGTGCAGCCTCTCCTCCTCGTCCACGGTGAGGATGCCCAGCGCCGCCAGGTACTGGCCCAGCAGTACGGCGGTGGGCATGCCCTCGCCGTCCGGGTCGAGTTCGGCGTCCAGTCCGTCATCCCCGGCGGCGTCGTCGAGTTCGTCCAGGACCGAGCGGAAGGCCCCGCCGGGCACCAGCTCGGGCGGCACCCCGTACTCGGTCAGCAGCAGCGGCGTCAGACCGGGCACCAGATCGAGGTGGAGCAGCCGCTGGATGCGGCAGGCCAGGGTCTGCGGCAGCTTCTCGCGGGTGGGGCCGTAGCTCATCAGGCCGTCGGCGTAGACGTGGACGGAGGCGCTCGCGAAGATCGCGGCCAGCGCCTTCGCCGGGCTGACGTGCACGGACTCCACGACGAGGTCGACCGGCCCGTCGCCCAGGTCCCAGCTCGCGCGGAACATCCGCTCCCACAGCGGGCAGTCGTTGCCCACCGGGCTCCAGGTACTGGGGTGGTGGGGGCGGATGACATCGTTCCAGTCGATCACCCGGTCGAAGCGGGCGGCCATCCGGTGCCAGCCGCGCATGCCGTCCAGCCGGGAGGCGGTCTCGGGCACCTCGGCGTTGTTGGAGACCAGCAGGACGCGCAGCGTCCGGTGCCACGGCCCGAACAGGCCCGCGTCCAGGGCGGCGGCGAGCGTGGCGGCGCCGTAGAGGGTGGAGACCTCGAAGATCTGGACGCGGGTGTGCGCGCCCGTGCCGCTGCCGGCGCCGCCGGCGATGTCCGTGCTACCGGTGGTGCCAGCCATGTCAGGCCGCCTTCCGTGCCGTGCCGCCCAGCAGCCGCCGCAGCGTTCTGGCGCGCTCGTGGTCCATGGACGTCAGGGTCCGCTCCAGCACCTCGCGCGGCATCCGGCGCAGCGCCGCCGCCGATTCGTGCTTCAGCCGCCGCGCGGCCGCGGGCTCGTAGCGGTGGGCGTTCGCCGCGTGGAAGGCGATCATGGCGCAGTAGGTCCGCACGATCTTGGGCAGGAAGCGCTCGGCCTCGCGGTCGGCGGCCACCTCGGCCAGGATCAGGTCGTGGGCCGGTATGAAGTCCAGCTGCCGGGCGTCGCGGATCTGGGTCAGCGAGGTGGTGACCCCGCGCCGGTAGAAGACGCCGAGGAGGCCGACCGTCGCGAAGGTCTTCGCCCGCAGGTGGAGCTGCCACATGAAGACGCGGTCCTCGGCGGTGCGCAGATGGGTGGTGAACCGCATGCCCAGACCGTCGCCGCCGGTCTCGAACAGGCCGCGGCGGTAGACGCCGGCCCAGACGAAGGGGTAGTCCACCATCGTCTCCATCTCGGCCGGCGCGATGGCGTCCCGGGTGCTCAGCGCCTCGTCCCGGCGCCGCGCCGGGGCCCGCTTGACGGCGCGGTCGCGGCCGGTGGACTGCACGTGGTCGGTGCGCACGAAGTCGCAGTCCAGTTCCTCGGCGGCGCGCAGCAGGTCGCGCAGATAACCGGGCGCGTACCAGTCGTCGCCGTCCAGGAAGGTCAGGTACTCGCCCTCGGCCGCCTCGATGCCGGTGTTGCGGGCCTGGGCGATCCCCTGGTTCTCCTCGTGCCGCACCAGCCGGGCGCGCGGCAGGTCGTTCACGGCCCGGTCGAGGATCTCCGCGGTGGCGTCCGTGGAACAGTCGTCGATCAGGACGAACTCCGTCTCCGGCCGCGCGTTGGCCGCGAGGCCGCGCAGGGTGTCCCGCGCGTACTCCTGGACGTTGTGGAAGGGGACGATCACTGAGAGCTTCGGCACGTGGTTTCCAGACGCTGCGGACGGGGCGGCGGGCCGACAGGCCCGTTAGAGTCCACGACTGCCGGCCCCGCAGGCGGAGGTTAGTCGCACACCGTTCACACCGGGCGCCATCAAGGGGACGCCCGGGTGAACTCTGAACGTACGTCTGGTGGATGGGCCGCCCGGTGCCTGTACGTACCGGCCGGTGTCCGGCGGCACCACCGCGCGCTGCTTGCGCGGGGCCCGGACGACGGGCGGGGACACCGTCCGTCATCTGGGGACAGCGCAGAGTGACCGTCCGCCGCGCCCCGGGGGTGGCGGGCGGTGCCGCTCCGGACCGGTCAGGGGGCGCTGATTCCGACGTCGGCGGGGTCGAGCGGCCCGCGGACCACGGGAGCGGTGGACAGCTCGTCCGCTCCGACATCGGCCGTCCTGTCGCGTGCCTGGCCGTCCATGTCGTCGGTGAGGAAGCCGTGGCCACCCGACGCGGTGTTCACCGCGGGACTGCCGACACCGAGGCGGTACACCCCGCCCTGCCTGGCCAGGAACGGGTTCACGGTCCGGACGCCGGTGTCGATCCCGACGGTGGCGGAACCGGTCGGCCAGCCGATGTTGCCCGCGTACGTCATGTTCTCGGGCGCCTTCAGTTCGTCGAAGAGCTTGCCGGAGGAGCCGACGACGATGTTGTCGGCCACCAGGCTGTCGACCGGGGCGAGTCTGTAGTTGGCGCCGATCTCGATGTTCGAGACGTTGTCGACGAAGGTGTTGTGCACCACCGTGGCCCGGTACACCCGCCAGTGCGCGGAGAGCGCGCCCGAGGTGTCGACGTCCCCCCCGTCGAGCTGCAGCGCCGCGTCGTAGCCGGTGCCGGTCAGCCCCTCGAAGTAGTTGTTGTAGATCCTGTGGTCCTGGCCGTAGACCCGGACACCGCCGGTGCCGGCCCTGCCGCCCCCGAGGAAGAAGTTGCCGTGGACCTGGCTGCGGTTGCCGTGGCGCAGGGTCAGGGAGCCCTGTGATGTCCGGAAGGTGTTGTACCGGACGGTGTTGGCGTTGCTCTTCACGGAGATGATCTCGGGGTCGCCGTCGCAGTTCTCGAAGAGGTTGTTCTCGACCGTGGTGAACCCGTCCGACCCGGAGATCGCGCTCCAGCCGATCCGGATCGCCTCCATCTCGTTGGTGGCGCGCGGACCGATGTTGCGGAAGTGGTTGTGGTCGATCAGGTCGTGCTGCGACTGCTGGGTCGAGGACCCGTCGATGGTGATGAAGTTACCGAGCTGGTGTTTGTCCTCGAACAGGTTGTGGTCGATCCGGTTGTGGTGGCTGTCGGCTCCCTGGATGAGGACCCACTTCAACGAGCCCGACTCGGTGAGCCGGAAGTGGTTGCGCGTCAACCGGATGTGGTGCGAACCGTCGATCTTGAGCGTGTTGCTGTTCGTCCACTTCAGCCCGGAGAACGTCACGTACGACGAGTCGAGGAGCTCGAGTTGCCCTCCGCTGATGACCGCCTTGCCCTGTCGCGCGGCCATGACCGTGATGGGTGCGCCGGGGGTGCCGTTCCTGGACCTGATCTTGCCGATCGAGTAGGAACCGTCGGCGAGGACGATCGTGTGTCCGGGCGCGGCGTTGGCCATCGCGGTGGCCAGCTGCTCCGACGAGGAGACGTTGACGACGGTGGCGTTGGCCTGTGGGACCGAGGCCGTGTTCACGGCGGGTAATGGCGTGCCGCCGGTGGAGGCGAGAGCGGGTGCCGCGGTGGTGAAGGCCGCGACCGTGAGGGCCGCGGCGGCGACAGCGCCGCGGGTCCCGGGTTTTGATCTGTTCACGGGGTTCCTCCTCTGGAAGGAATCGGGACACACGAGGTGATCACCGCGGTCGCACCGGTCGGCGGGGACCGGACGGTGGGGGCTGCGATCGGTGATCCGTACGGGTGGTGTGGGGGCTCGCGGTGCCGACCGGGTCGCGGTGCCGCCCGACGAGGCCGGCCGGTCCACGCACCGGCTCCGGAAAGGGCGACGGGGGACCGGCCCGGAAAACAGGTGGCCGACAGGGTTCGGCGTCGCTCTCGGCGTACAGGCCGTCGGACCGGTCGCGGCGCTCTCGGGATGTCACCCGATGCCGTGTCGGTGGTTGGAGGGGGAACAGTGGGGGGCTGCGCGGCGCTTCACGCCGCGCGGTCAATCAATTCAGGAGGTGATTCACCGGACACGGCCAGCGATACACCAGCACTGGTGAACCATAGAGTGGGGCAACGAGGTCGTCAACGGGGGATTTCGTTCTCGTTAACCTCGATCTTCCGTCACGCTTCGCCGGCTGAATCGCCGGGCCGTCCGGTTCGGCGTAGCTGACGATGGCGTCGATGCCGCCGTCGAACGCGTCCGGCTCCTCGCACGCCTTCTCCGGCGGCTCGGCCACCGGGATCCCGCCGTGCTGGAGCTCCTCGACGCTCAGCGGGGGGTGGAAGCGGCACTCCAGCGCGGGTGGCACCGCGCGCGGTGTCTCGATGTTCTCCTCATCCAGTCCGATGACGAAGACGTCCGCCTGGCTCACTGAGATGACTCCCTCGTGCCGGTTCCCCAGAAGTCCTTCCGGCCCCCCCGGGACAACGGCGGGCATTCACCCATACGCATGCCATCAGGAACACATGGGAAGAAAAGGGAGGAGGACGGAGAAACCCGGATAACTGGAGAGGAAGGACGCGGAGGGAGTGAAGACGGGAAAGACGGCGGGGCCGGCCGCCATCCACTCCGGCCGGCCCCGCCGCCCGTCCCCCGCGGCGCGGGTACCCCTACCAGCGGTGGTGCACCTGCGCACGGATCCTGCGGTCGTACAGGGCGGCGATCTCCTCCAGTGTCCGCCGCGGCAACGGCGGCAGCCCGGCCGCCGCCGCGTTCGCCCGCGCCTGCCCGGTGCTGCGCGCGCCGGGGATCACCGAGGTCACCCCCGGCTGCTGGATCACCCAGCGCAGCGCGGTCTGCGCCGGGGCCGCCCCCTCCGGGGCCAGTCCGGCGAACTCCGCCGCCGCCGCGAGACCCGTCTCGTAGTCCACGCCCGAGAACGTCTCCCCCTGGTCGAACGCCTCACCGTGCCGGTTGAAGCTGCGGTGGTCGTCCGGCGGGAACACCGTCTCACGGGTGTAGCGGCCCGACAGCAGCCCCGAGGCCAGCGGCACCCGCGCGATGATGCCCACCCCCGCCTCGGCCGCCGCCGGAAGAACCTCCTCGACCGGCTTGAGCCGGAACGGGTTCAAGATGATCTGCACACTCGCCGTGCCCGGCCGCGCGATCGCCTCCAGCGCCTGGGCGCACGTCTCCACGCTCACCGCGTACGCCGCGATGCGCTTCTCCGCGACCAGGGTGTCCAGCGCGTCGAACACCTCGTCGGAGGAGTACACCTCCGACGGCGGGCAGTGCAGCTGGACCAGGTCCAGGGTCTCCACACCCAGATTCGTACGCGACCGGTCCGTCCAGGCCCGGAAATTGGCCAGGTTGTAGTTGCCGGGAAGCTGGTCCACCCGGCGGCCCATCTTCGTCGCCACGAACACGTCCGCGCCCGGCCGCTCCGCCAGGAAGCGGCCGATCAGCCGCTCGCTGCGGCCGTCGCCGTACACGTCGGCGGTGTCGAAGAACGTCACCCCGCACTCCACCGCGGCGTCCAGCACCGCCAGCGCGTCCTCCTCGCGCACCTGGCCCCAGTCGGCGCCCAGCTGCCAGGTGCCCAGTCCCACGACGGACACCTCGCGGCCCGTCCTGCCCAGTACTCGCTGCTCCATGGCACCCGATCCTACGTTCCGGCCGGCCCGGCGAACCGGGCCGGTCCTCGCAGGTCACCGACTACGGGAACGCTCCCACGATCAGCTTCCGGAACAGTCCCCGCACCGGCCCGCCGATCAGCCCAGCACCGTGGTCAGGAACTCCCCCGTCCACGCCAGCAGTTCACGCCCCACCACCGGCCTGCCCCCGATCCGCGCCGTCGCCGGACGCGGCACCAGCACCTGCCCGGCCGCCGCCTTCACCACCGACCGCGGATACAACCGCTTCAGCCTCAGCTCCTGCGACTCCCGCAGCTCCACCGGCGCGAACCGCACGTTCGAACCCTGCAGCGTGACATCGGTGACCCCGAAGGAACGCGCCAGCATCCGCAACCCCGCCACCAGCAGCAGATTCTCCACCGGTTCCGGCAGCGGACCATAGCGGTCGGCGAGCTCCTCGCGCACCGCCGCGATGTCCTCCTCCGAACTCGCCGACGCGATCGCCCGGTACGCCTGCAGCCGGAGCCGCTCCCCCGGCGCGTAGTCGTGCGGCACATGCGCGTCCACCGGAAGCTCGATCCTCACCTCCAGCAGCGTCTCCTCCACCGCGCCCCCGGAGCCCCCCGACTCCAGCGCCGCCCGGTAATCGGCCACCGCCTCCCCCACCATCCGCACATACAGGTCGAAACCGACCCCCGCGATGTGCCCCGACTGCTCCCCGCCCAGCAGGTTGCCCGCCCCGCGGATCTCCAAGTCCTTCATCGCCACGTACATACCCGCGCCCATCTCCGTGTGCTGCGCGATCGTCGCCAGCCGCTCGTGCGCCGTCTCCGTCAGCGGCCTCTCCGGCGGATACAGGAAGTACGCGTATCCCCGTTCCCGGCCCCGGCCCACCCGGCCCCGCAGCTGGTGCAGCTGGGACAGGCCGAACATGTCGCCCCGCTCCACGATCAGCGTGTTGGCGTTGGAGATGTCGATGCCCGACTCCACGATCGTCGTGGAGACCAGCACATCGAACCTCTTCTCCCAGAAATCCACCACCACCTTCTCCAGCGCCGCCTCCGACATCTGCCCGTGCGCCGTGGCGATCCGCGCCTCCGGAACGATCTGCCGCAGCCGCGCCGCCGCCCGGTCGATCGACTCCACCCGGTTGTGGATGTAGAACACCTGGCCCTCGCGCAGCAGCTCACGCCGGATCGCCGCACCGATCTGCCGCTCCTCGTACGGACCGACGAACGTCAGCACCGGATGCCGCTCCTCCGGCGGCGTGGTGATCGTCGACATCTCCCGGATACCCGTGACCGCCATTTCCAGCGTCCGCGGAATCGGCGTCGCCGACATCGTCAGCACGTCCACGTTCGCCCGCAGCTTCTTCAGCTGCTCCTTGTGCTCCACACCGAAGCGCTGCTCCTCGTCGACGATCACCAGACCCAGGTCCTTGAACCTCGTCTCCGACGAGAACAGCCGGTGCGTGCCGATCACCACGTCCACCGACCCGTCCCGCAACCCCTCGATGACCGCCTTCGCCTCCACGTCCGACTGGAACCGCGACAGCGCCCGCACCTTCACCGGAAACTGCGCGTACCGCTCCGAGAACGTCCCGAAATGCTGCTGCACCAGCAGCGTCGTCGGCACCAGAACGGCCACCTGCTTACCGTCCTGCACCGCCTTGAACGCCGCCCGCACCGCGATCTCCGTCTTGCCGTAACCCACATCGCCGCAGATCAGCCGGTCCATCGGAACCGACTTCTCCATGTCCTCCTTCACCTCGGCGATCGTGGTCAGCTGATCGGGCGTCTCCATGTACGGAAACGCGTCCTCCAGCTCCCGCTGCCACGGGGAATCCGCACCGAACGCATGCCCCGGAGCCGCCATCCGCGCCGAGTACAGCCTGATCAGATCCGCGGCGATCTCCTTGACCGCCTTCTTCGCCCGCGCCTTCGTCTTCGTCCAGTCCGCACCCCCCAACCGGTGCAGCGACGGCTGCTCACCACCCACGTACTTGGTGATCTGCTCCAACTGGTCCGTCGGCACGAACAGCCGGTCCCCCGGCTGCCCACGCTTCGCCGGCGCGTACTCCACCAGCAGATACTCGCGCGTCGCCCCCTGCACCGTACGCTGCACCATCTCCACGTACCGGCCCACACCGTGCTGCTCGTGCACGATGTAGTCGCCCGGCCGCAGCGTCAGCGGATCGATCGTCTTGCGCCGCCGCGCCGGCATCCGCCCCAGATCCCGGCTCGCCGCCCTCTGACCCGACAGATCCGTCTCCGTCAGCACCGCCAGCCGCAGACCCGGGTCGACGAAACCGCTCTCCAGCGTCCCGCACGAGACATGCACCACCGACGGGGCGACCTCCCCCAGCTCCGGTACCAGCCGTGCCGCGATCCCCTCGCCCCCCAGCACCTCCACCGTGCGCGCCGCCGGACCCTGCCCCTCGGTCAGGAACACACACCGCCAGCCGTCCGCCAGCCACTCCTTGGTGTCCGCCAGCGCCCGCGCCGTGTCCCCCCGATAACTCTCCGGAGCCCGCATTCCCAGCGTCAGCGAATCCGACCCCGCGCCCCCGGCATCCCCGGCATCCGCCGCCCCCGTGGCGAACGGACTCACCGACCACCACGGCATCCCCAGCTCACGCGCCCGCTTCCGCACATCCGCGATCCCCCACAGCGACGCCGCGCCCACGTCGATCGGCGCCTGCCCCCCACCGGCGGAAGCCACCCACGACGCCCGCAGGAACTCCTGGCTGGTCGCCACCAGATCCGCCGCCCGCGTACGCACCCGCTCCGGATCGCACACCACCGCCATGCTCCCCGCCGGCACCACGTCCAGCAGCAACTCCATGTCGTCCACCAGCACCGGCGCCAGGGACTCCATCCCCTCCACCGCGATGCCCTCGGCGATCCTCCCCAGCAACTCGCCCAGCTCCGGATGCGCCTCGGCCAGCTCCGCCGCCCGCGCCCGCACCTGATCCGTCAGCAGCAGCTCACGGCACGGCGGCGCCCACAACCCGTGCTCCGCCACCTCCAGCGACCGCTGATCGGCCACCTTGAAGTAACGGATCTCCTCGACCTCGTCCCCCCAGAACTCCACCCGCAGCGGATGCTCCTCCGTCGGCGGGAACACATCCAGAATCCCGCCCCGGACCGCGAACTCACCCCGCTTCTCCACCAGCTCCACCCGCGCGTACGCCGCCGCCCCCAGCGCGTCCACCACCGAGTCCAGCTCCACCTGCTGCCCCGTACGCAGCCCCACCGGATCCAGATCCCCCAGACCCTTCACCTGCGGCTGCAGCACCGACCGCACCGGAGCCACCACCACACTCACCGGCCCCGCCGACGGATCGTCCGCACTCGGATGCGCCAGCCTGCGCAGCACCGCCAGCCTGCGCCCCACCGTGTCCGACCGCGGCGAGAGCCGCTCATGCGGCAGCGTCTCCCACGCCGGATACTCCACCACCGCGTTCTCCCGGCCGGACGGCATCAGCGACCGCAGCGCCGACGCCAGATCCTCCGCCTCACGCCCCGTCGCCGTCACCGCCAGCACCGGCCGCCCCGACGACCGCGCCAGCGCCGCCACCACGAACGGCCGCGCGGCCGGCGGACCCACCAGATCCACCTCGCGCCGACGGCCGTCGGCAGCGGCACGCACCGCCTCCGCCAGCGCCGGATCCACCACGACCGCATCAAGAAGACCGGTGAGACTCATCGAGACGTTCCATCCCAGAGGCTGGACAACAAAGGCGACCGCACCGGCGCCCGGACAACACCGACAACCCGACACGCCGAGCGGGCCGGGGGGTTCCAGCCTACGACGACCACACCCCCGCCCGCCGCCCGCACAGCGGCCCGGCCCCGGCAGGCGCACACCGCACCCACCGCGACCGGGCCGCACCACGGGGCACGGGGCCCGCAAACCCCACGGGCCCCGCGGACTACTCCGTGGCGATCGCGTTCAGCACGTTCATCCGGCCCGCCCGGAAAGCCGGCACCAAAGCGGCCACCAGACCCACCACCGCGGCACCGAAGAACACCACCGCGATCGTCGGCCACGGCACCTCGAGCACCTTCAGCCCCTCCAGCGCCAGCAACCGCTGCGCCGCCACACCCCAGCCCAGACCCAGCCCCAGACCCAGCAGCGCACCGAACAACGCGATCACCACCGACTCCAGCCGGATCATCCGCCGCAACTGCCGCCGCGACAGACCGATCGCCCGCATCAGACCGATCTCACGCGTCCGCTCCACCACCGACAGCGCCAGCGTGTTCACCACACCCAGCACCGCCACCACGATCGCCAGCGCCAGCAGCCCGTAGACCATGTTGAGCAACTGCCCCACCTGGTCCTCCAGCAGCTCCTTGTAATCCGCCTGATTACGGACCTGATACTGCGGGAACGGCTCCAGCTCCCCCTTCAGAGCCGCATACGCCGCATCCTCCTGTCCCTCCTCCGCCTTCGCGAACAACATCATGTTCAACGGCATCCGGTCCTCGGGCACATACCGCCGCGCCGTCGCGACACTCAGATACATCGCGCCCTGATCCACACTCGTGTCCGACGCCGTGACCGCCCGCACCGTCAGCTCCGCCGTGCCACCGGCCGCGAAATCCACCTCGACCCGGTCACCGACCTCCACCCCGTGCGCCTTGGCGAAGTCCTCCGGCACCGACATCGAATCCCGCTCGTACGCCGCCGGCAGCTCACCCGCCACCGTCTCCACCCGCAGATCCCCGGCATACGTCGGAGAAGCCGCCGTCACCGACTCCCTCACCGTCTCGCCGTCCGGCCCCGTCAGCCGCGCCTCCAGCCACCGGTACTCGGTGACATGCTCCACACCCTCCGTGGCACGCACCCGCTCCACGACCTCCGGCACCACCGGCTGCCTCGCACCCGACTGCAGGATGAAGTCCGCGCCCACCGAACGGTCCAGCTCCTCACCGGCCGATGCCACCAGGGACGCGCCCACCACCGACAACGACGACACCAGCGCCAACCCGATCATCAGCGCCGCACCCGTCGCCCCCGTACGACGCGGATTGCGCAGCGCGTTGCGCTCCGCCATCCGCCCCACCGGACCGAACACCCGCAGCACCACCGCGCCCAGCGCCCGCACCACACCACCCGCCAGCAGCGGACCGATCAGCACGAAACCCACCAGCGTCAGCAGCACGCCCACGGCCAGGAACAACGACCCGCCCGCGGCATCCTCCGACCCCGCCGCCACCACCAGCGCACCCGCACCGGCCAGCGTCAGCACCAGACCCACACCCGAACGGACCCGGCCCACCCGGCTCCCCGCCGCCGGCAGACCGTCGTCCCGCAACGCCGCCATCGGCGACACCCGGCCCGCACGCCGCGCCGGAAGATACGCCGCCAGCACCGTCACCACGACACCCAGCACCACACCGACCACCGGCGTGACCCACCGCAGCGTCAGATCATCGGTGCTCAGGTTCATCCCCACCAGGCCCATGAGCTCCATCAGCCCCACGGCCAGACCCACACCGGCGGCCACACCCACCACCGAGCCCAGCACACCCAGCAGCACGGCCTCCACCAGCACCGAACGGTTCACCTGCCGACGACTCGAACCGATCGCCCGCATCAGACCAATCTCACGCGTCCGCTGCGCCACCAGCATCGAGAACGTGTTCACGATCAGGAACACACCCACCAGCAACGCGATCCCCGCGAAACCCAGCAGCGCGTACTTGATCACATCGAGGAAAGAACCGATCTCGTTCTGGCCCTCGGCCGTGTACTCCTCCTGCGTCCGGACCCTGTACTCACCCGAACCCAGCTCCGCGACGACACGCTCCTTCAGCTCCTCGTCGCTCACACCCCCGGCCGCCGTCACATACACATCCGTGTAGGCGTCCGGATCCCCCAGCAGCCTCTCCTGCACCGTGCCGGTGTCGAAGTACACCACCGTCGCACCCGGATTCGTCGACCTGAACGCCGCCACACCCACGATCTCGGACCGGAAGTCACCCATCGCCGAAATCGTCCGCAGCTCCTCCCCCAGCTCCAGACCGTGCTTGCCGGCCGTGTCCGCGTCGACCATCACCTCGCCCGGACCACGCGGCAGCCGCCCCTCGGCGATCTCCATCGCCCTCTCGTCGATGGAAGTCCAGTTGCTCGCGATCGTCGGCGCCCCCGTCAACGACCCCAGGTTCTCGTTGTCGGCGTTCACCACCGTCACACCCGTGCTGAACGCACCGCCCGAGACCGAGGAAACCCCCTCGACCCCCCGGAGATCCTCCACCAGCGAACCCGGCACCGTCGCCGGCCGCCCCGTCGCCGGAGCCTCGCCACTGCCAGCGTCCTTCGACGAAACCGTCACATCGGCGGCCGTCTGCTCGAACAGACGGTCGAACGTCGTGTTCATCGTGTCCGTGAACACCAGCGTCCCGCACACGAACGCCACCGACAGCACCACCGCGACACCGCTCAGCAGCATCCGGCCCTTGTGCGCCACGAAATTCCGCAGCGAAGTCCTCAGAACGGTCATGACACCCGCCCGAACGTGTCGAACGCCTTCATGCGGTCCAGCACGCTCTCGGCGGTGGGGCCGGCCATGTCGTCGACGATCCGGCCGTCGGCGAGGAAGACGACCCGGTCCGCGTACGAGGCGGCCACCGGGTCGTGCGTCA
>NZ_JAJFAU010000137.1 GCF_022614595.1 Streptomyces sp. CNQ085 | reverse complement strand
GGCGCGAGCAGCGGCGCCGGCGGCGCCAGGGCCGGCGTCATGAGCAGCGTCGGCGCCAGTACCCCCGCGGTACCGGCGCGGCGGCGGAACGGCGGGCGCGGGGAACAGGAGTGACGGGCGCGGCGGACAGGCCGGACGGGCATGGGGCCTCCGTGGTATCCGGGGACGCTCGGACCCCGGAAACCCTGTCAGCGGGCGGAGGCCGCGGCGACAGCGACGCGCCGCCCGCGCCCATGACACCCCGGCGCGGCGGCATGGCCGGCGGCGGTGGCGGGTACCCGGCGCCGCCGGGGGCCGGGAACCGAGTGCCTCCCGAGGAACCCGGAGAGCCCCGTGGACCTTGCGGAACCCCAGCCGAGGAGGTGCACCCGCATGCGGATCCCCGGCCGGTCGCGCACCGGCACCGAGCCCGTGACGGCCCGCAGCCCACTGGGGCTGAGGCTGCTGCTGTCCATCGTGTACATCCCGTTCTTCCTGGCCGGGACGGTGTTCTTCGCCCTGTGGGCGGCGGACTCGGGGCCGGACGACGTCCCCGGCGCGGACTCGCTGCGCACCATCGCCTGGCTCTGCGCCGCGCTGACCGTGGTGGGCGTGATCGACCTGATCGTCGTCCTGGTGCGCCGCGGGCGCGAGCGGGGCAGGAGCGCGGGAGCGGGAGGGCGGGGAGGGCCGTGAGGACATGTCCCTCGGCCCGCGCCACCCCGCCGGGAGGCCGGGGAGGGCGAAGGGAGGCGCGCCCTAGGGCCGCAGCACGACCTTCACCGCGCCGTCGGCCTTCTTCTGGAACATCTCGTACGCCTGGGGGGCCTTCTCCAGCGGCACGTGGTGGGTGGCGAAGTCGTCCACGCCCAGCACGTCCTCGTCCGTCAGCAGCGGCATGATCTCCGGCACCCAGCGCCGCACGTTGGCCTGCCCCATGCGCAACTGGATCTGCTTGTCGAACAGGGTGAGCATGGGCAGCGGGTCGGTCATCCCGCCGTAGACGCCGATGATCGAGATGGTGCCGCCGCGCCGCACCGCGTCGATGGCGAGCTGGAGGGCGGCCAGCCGGTCCACGCCCGCCGTGGTCATCAGCTTCTCGGCGATCTTCTTGGGCAGCAGCCCGGTCGACTTCTGCGCCACCTGGGCGACCGCGCTGCCGTGGGCCTCCATGCCCACCGCGTCGATGACGGCGTCCGCACCGCGTCCGCCGGTCTTCCCCCGGACGGCGTCGGCGATGTCGTCGTGCTCGGTGAGGTCCAGCACGTCCACGCCGCGGGCCCGGGCCCGCTCCAGCCGCTCGGGCACCAGGTCGACGCCGATCACCTTCTCCACCCCCAGGTGCGGCGCGACCCGGCAGCACATGTCGCCGATGGGACCCAGGCCCAGCACGACCAGCGAGCCGCCCTTGGGAACGTCCGCGTAGGCCACCGCCTGCCAGGCCGTCGGCAGCACGTCCGACAGGTACAGGAAGCGGTCGTCCGCGGGCCCCTCGGGCACCTTGATCGGCCCGTAGTGCGCCTGCGGCACCCGCAGGTACCGGGCCTGGCCGCCGGGCACCTGGCCGTAGAGCTTGGTGTAGCCGAACAGCGAGCCACCGGTGCCGAACCCGCGGTTCTGGGTGGTCTCGCACTGGGTCTGGAGGTCATGCGAGCACATGAAGCAGGTGCCGCAGGAGATCTGGAACGGCATCACCACGCGGTCGCCCGGGGAGAGGTTCGGCACCCCGGGACCGACCTCCTCCACGATGCCCATCGGCTCGTGCCCGAGAATGTCGCCCTCCGTCATGAAGGGGGTCAGCACGTCGTACAGGTGCAGGTCCGAGCCGCACAGCCCGCTCGACGTGATCCGCACCACCGCGTCCGCCGGCTCACGGACCGCCGGATCGGGGACCTCGTCCACCCGCACGTCGCGCCGACCGTGCCAGACCACTGCCTTCATCGGTCTCCACCTCTTTCCACAGTGGACCGGCCGGGTACCCCGGTTCGGGCCGGACCAGTCCCCGCCCCGGCCGCCCGGACGAGCACGTTAGGGGAGGGACAAACGAGGTATCCGGTGTTCATGTTGCTGCTCAGGCCCCCCGGGGTGTACGCGCCGCAGGATGACACCTGGCTGCTGGGGCAGGCGCTGCACGACGCCGCGCTCGCCCCCGGCGCCCGCGTCCTGGACCTCTGCACGGGCACCGGGGTGCTCGCCATGACCGCCCTGCGGATGGGTGCGGACGAGGCGGTGGCGCTGGACGCCTCGTCCCGGGCCGTGCTCGCCGCCCGCTGCAACGCCTGGCTGCACCGGCTGCCGCTGGTCGTGCGGCGCGGCGACCTCGCCGACGCCCTGACCGAGGCGGAGCACGGGCGCCCCTTCGACGTGGTCCTCACCAACCCGCCGTACGTGCCCTCCCCACGGCGCGAACCGCCCCGCAGGGGCGCGGCGATGTGCTGGGACGGGGGGCCGGACGGCCGCGCGGTGCTGGACCGGCTGTGCGCGTACGCGCCCGCGCTGCTGGCGCCGGGCGGCACCATACTGATGGTCCACTCCGAGCTGTGCGGCACCGGGGCCACACTGGACCTGCTGCGCGGGCAGGGGCTGAAGTCGTTCGTGGTGGCCCGCACCACCATCCCGTTCGGCCCGGTACTGCGCGGGCGCGCCGCCTGGCTGGAGGAGCGGGGACTGATCGCCCCGGGCCAGTGCACCGAGGAACTGGTGGTGGTCCGTGCCGACCGTCCCTGAGCCCGCCGACGAGGGCCGCGCCAGGCGCGTGGTGATCGACCCCGAGGGCCCGGTGCTGGTGGAGGGCCCGGTGGAGGTCGCCCTCCCCGACGGCCGTGTCGCCCGCTCCGACCGCTTCACGGTCGCCCTGTGCACCTGCCGCCGCAGCCACCGCTATCCGTGGTGCGACACCAGCCACCGCCGCAGGGAGCGCCGCCCGAGGCCCGCGACGGACGCCGCGACCGCGGACGCGGAGTCGGCGGGCCCGGGCGCGGACACGGGCACGGAGGAGGGCCGGGGCTGACCGCGGGCGCCCCGGGCCTCCTTCCGATACCCGCCTTCCGCCCCCGGACCCGCCCCGGGCGCTCGGCGCTCAGGCGTCCAGCGGGCGCCGCAGCGAGGTGGCGCCCGCGCGCCAGGCGCTCAGCAGGCGGTCCGCCAGACGCTCCTCCAGCAGCTCGGTGGCGCGGATGCCGAACACCACATCGGCGGCCAACTCCGGCTCACGCGCCAGCAGATCACCGATGACGTCCCGCCGCATCACCTGCTCGTGCACGGCGTCCGCCTCGATGTGCTCGGTGAAGAACAGCACGCACTCGGGCGCGGCGCCCATCCGCTCCAGCGCCCTGGCCATCTTCCGGGCGCTGGGCGCGGTGCTGATCTCGGCCGCCGCGAAGTGGCCCACCAGCGTGCCGCGCAGGGCCCGGTGCAGCCCGCACAGCGACATCAGGTTCACCCCGGCGACGATCGGGGCGGGCACGTCGTCGAGGTAGCGCAGATAGGACGGGTCCAGGCCCGCGCCCGCCATCAGGTCCGCGAACAGCCGCGCGTGCACCCGCTCCCCGCGGCCCCCGCCGAACTCGTCGTACTCCACCGCCACCAGCGAGGCCTTGGCCTGGCCGTCGAGGCGGGGGATGACCCAGGCGTGCGGGTCGGCCTCCTTGAGGTGGTAGACCGAGCGGTGCGCGATGTACTCCCGCATCTGCCACCACTCGCCCTCGCGCAGCAGGAAGTCCGACACCCCGCCGCCCTCGGCCGGCTCCACCAGCAGCGGCTCCAGCGCGGCGGCGACGTCCGAGTCCGAGGCCGTGCCGGTGAGTGTGTCGCGGCGCAGGGCGGTCAGGAAGACCCGCTCCAGACCGGCGCGCAGCCGCAGCAGGTCCGGGTCCCACTCCCATTCGGCCGCCACTCCCGCGAAGCCCCGGTAGTGCAGCTCGTAGCAGACGTACAGGGCCAGATGCAGGTCCTCGCCGTACGGGTCGGCTTCCTCCACCGCCGCCCCGAGGGAGTACGGCGGCCGCGCGGGCGGCGCGGCGGTCAGGGCATTCAGCACAGCGGCGCTCAACTCGCCGCGGGGGGAGGGAAGCTCGGCTGTGACGGCGCCCGAGGGGGCGCCGGTGGCGGAGTAGGCCGTACCGGCGGTGGGCGTCATGCTCGTTTGTGCTCCCTCGCGTCGGTCTGGGCGGCCAGCAGTTCCACCACCGCCCGGGGGCCGCCCCGCGCCCAGGCGCGCCGCTGCCTCTCGGCCCCGGTGCCGTCCTCGCGCACCACCTCCAGCAGCCCCCGCACGGCCTCGGTGTCGCCGGTCTCCTCCAGGGCGGGCGCGACGTGCCGCAGCAGCGAGTCCAGCAGTTCGCCGGCCGGCACGCGGGCGCGGGTGACCGGGTCGACACCGTGGCCCCGCAGCCCGTAGCGCGCCGCGGCCCACACCGCGGCCCTGGCCGCCCGTTCGTCCAGCTCCGGCTCCGGCACTCCCGCCTCCAGCTCGGCCAGGGCCCGGCGCACCAGGGCCCGCCCGAGCGCGGCCTGGAGCACCGCGTCGTCGACGGTGGCCGCCGCGTCCGCGACCCGGAACTCCACCGTGGGCAGCCACGGGGAGGGACGCATCAGCCAGAAGCTCATCCGGTCGTCGATCAGCGCGCCGTAGGAGACCAGCCGCTCCACCTCCGCGTCGTGGAAGGCGGCATCGGGGAAGCGGGGAGGCATCCCGGCGGCGGGGAAGCGCAGCTGCTCCATCATGCGCCAGCTGGCGTAGCCGCGGTCGCGTCCCTCGCAGAACGGGGAGTTGACCGACAGGGCCAGCAGCGTCGGCAGCCAGCGGCGCACCCGGTTGACCACGGCCACCGCCGTCTCCCGGTCCGGCACGCCCACATGGATGTGGCAGCCGCACACCTGGTAGTCGTCCACGATGTCGGCGAAGAGCTCCGAGATACGGCGGAAGCGCTCCCCCTCGGCCACCGGAGGACGTCCGTCGCTCAGCACGGCCGCCCCGGAGGACAGCAGCAGCAGGCCCTCCTCCCGGGCGGCGTCCACCAGCCGGGCGCGGTCCTCCGCCAGCTCCCTGCGGACCTCCTCCAGGGAAGTGCACACCCCGGTGGCGGACTCCACCTGGCTGGAGAGGAACTCCGCCTTGTAGCCGGAGCCGTCCGCGGCGGACGCCTCGTGGTGGGCGCGGCGCAGCACCGCCCGGGCGCCGGGCACGGCGCGGGCGGTGGCCGGGTCGGCCAGGAGGAACTCCTCCTCGACCCCCATGGTCAGTCCCCCGGTGTTTCCATCCCTGGTCACGGCAGTGTGAGTACCCCCGGCCCGTCCGGTGAAACGGGCGGGGTTTTCCGGGGCGGGCCACGGGTACCACGACCGTTCGCACCCGGCGCCAAACGCGGGGCGTCCGGGCGCCCGTGCCGCCGCCCACGGAACGACGCGATCCGGGAGGAGCCGGGGCGCACCGCGTGTTTCCGCCCGGTACCGGCGGGTACCGGGCGGGTCGATGAGAGCCGACCGGATCACCGACGCGTGCGCGCCCCTGACCGACACCGGGACCCGGAGGGATACCGACCATGGCTGACGAGAACGAGCCCACCGCGGCGGGCTACGAGAGCAGGCCTGAACTGGCCGAGGAGGACGCCACCGTCAACGACGAGGAGACTCCCGGCCTGCCGCCCGAGGGGGAGCCCGCCACCGGTCCCAGCCCCGGCGACTCGGCGCTGGAGGCCCCCTACGACCCGGGCGGCCGTCCTGAGGACGAGGGCATCCCCGACCTGCAGAACGGCATGCCTGAGCAGGAGTGGATGAACGACCCGCAGCAGATGCCCGTCCCCGGCGAGCGCCCGGTGGCCGCCGATGAGTGGGGCACCACCTATTCCGAGCAGGTGGAGGGCAAGCCCCTGGGTGACCGGCTGGCCGAGGAGGAGCCCGACGTGGGCGAGACCTCCCGGGCCTCCGGCCCGCCGGAGGAGGAGACCGGCCAGCTCAGCGACGATCCGCTCGGCGAGCGGCCCGCCAACCAGGACGTGTTCTCCCACGAGTCCGCGGCCGGGGGCCTGGCCCCGGAGGAGTCGGCCGTCCACACCGTCGAGGAGGACCGCGACATCGGCCAGCTCAGGGGCGAGGCGGACTCCGAGCAGACCGGCCCGCCCGAGGGCGTGGGCGAGGTCGGCTCCTCCGGCGAGGGCGAGGGGACCGGGGTGCGCCCCGAGTCCGGAAGGAGCCGCCGACCGTGAGTGCGTCCCCCGCCGACAACGAGTCGTACTGGCTGGCGACCGCCCCCGTCACCCCCGACACCACCCACCCGCCGCTGGAGCCAGGCAGCGGTACGGAGACCGACGTCGTGGTGGTCGGCGGCGGCATCGCGGGCCTGTGTACCGCATGGGAACTCGCCCGCGCCGGCCGCCGGGTCACCGTGGTGGAGGCCGACCGGATCGCCGCCGGGGTCACCGGCCACACCACCGCCAAGGTCAGCGCCCTGCACGGCATGGTCTACGACGAGCTGCGGAGCAAGCACGGCTCCGACGGCGCACGGATGTACGCGCTCTCCCAGCAGGACGCGATCGGGCACCTGGCCGCGACCGCCGCCGAGCTGGATGTGGACTGCGAGCTGGAGCGCATGCCCGCCTACACCTGGGCCGAGTCCGAGGAGACGGCCCAGAAGCTGCGCGCCGAGGCCGAGGCGGCAGCCGAGGCCGGCCTGCCGGCCGCCTATGTCACCGAGACCGGGCTGCCCTTCCCCGTCCGGGGCGCGGTACGCGTGGCCGACCAGGCGCAGTTCCACCCGCGCAAGTTCCTCCTGGCTCTCGCGGAGGACCTGCTGCGGCGCGGCGGGCGGATTGCCGAGCGCACCCGCGTGGTGGGCCTGGAGGAGGGCGGGCCGTGCAAGGTGACCGCCGAGAACGGTGCCACGGTCACCGCGTACGCCGTCGTCGTGGCCACCCACTACCCCGTCTTCGACCGTGCGCTGCTGTTCTCCCGGCTGGAACCGCACCGCGAACTGGTCGTCGCCGCCGTGATCCCCGACGACCAGGACCCGGGCGGGATGTACCTGACACCCGAGAACGACACCCGCTCGGTGCGCACCGCGCCCTACGGCCAGGGGCAGCGCCTCCTCATCGTCACCGGCGAGAAGTTCCTGCCGGGCACGGCCGAGGTCGCCGAGCGCTTCGAGCGGCTGGAGGCATGGACGCGCGAGCGCTTCCCCGCCGCCCGGATCGTCCACCGCTGGGCCACCCAGGACAACAGCTCCACCGACCGGGTGCCGTACATCGGGCCGTTCCACCCCGGCGCGCGCCACACCTACGTGGCCACCGGCTTCGGCGGCTGGGGAATGGCGAGCGGGGTGCTGGCGGGCCGGCTGCTCGCCCGGTACGTCACCGGCGGCGACCTGCCGGCCTGGGCGAAGCTGTACGACCCGCGGCGGCTGCCCGGCTTCCGCGACGCGCCCTCGCTACTGGGACTGCAGGCGAGCGTCGCCAAACACTTCGTCGGCGACCGGCTGCGCCCCTCACACGCCGACTCCGTCGACGAGATCGCCCCCGGCGGCGGCGCGGTGGTCCGGATCGGTGGGAGCCGCTGCGCCGTCCACCGCGACACCGACGGACGATTGCACGCCGTCTCGGCCCGCTGTACGCACCTGGGCTGCCTGGTCCACTTCAACGACGCGGAACTGGCCTGGGAGTGCCCGTGCCACGGCTCGCGCTTCGCCACGGACGGCTCGGTGATCCAGGGTCCGGCGACCCACCCGCTGGAGCGGCGCGACATCGAGTGACGGCCGCCCCGTCGGGCCCTGTCCCACACCGGCTCGGCGTGGGACAGGGCCCGGCGGGAGGTGTGCGGATCAGACGCGCACGCCGTTGGCGCGCAGATAGGCCAGCGGATCGATGTCGGAGCCGTAGCCGGGGCCGGTGCGCACCTCGAAGTGCAGATGGGGCCCGGTGCTGTTGCCGGTTGACCCCGAACGCCCGATCCGCTGACCGGCGTTGACCTGCTGGCCGGAGCGCACGGAGATCGCCGACAGATGGGCGTACTGGCTGTAGCGGCCGTCGGAGTGCCGGATGACCACCTGGTAGCCGTAGGAGCCGCCCCAGCCGGCCGAGACGATCTGCCCGCGGCTGACGGACTGCACCGAGGTGCCCGTGGAGACGGGGAAGTCGACGCCGGTGTGGTAGCCGCTGGACCAGCCGCCGCCCGACTGGCGGTACGCGGTGGTGGGGGAGACGCCACTGACAGGCGCGGCGTAGCCGGGGGAGGTCTGCGCCTTGGAGCTCTCGCGCTCGGCCTGCTCGGGCTCGGCCTGCGCCCTGACCTTCTCCTGGGGCTTCTCCTTCTCCGCGGGCCCGGTCTGCTCCTGCGGCTTCTCCTGCGGCTCCGGCTTCTCCCCGGCCTTCGGCGTGTCCTTCTGCCGGGGCACGGTGGTGTTCCGGCCGGGCGCGTCGTCCTGCGTCGTCCGGGCCGCACCGCCCTGCCGCAGACTGAGCCGCTGCCCGGGGAAGATCAGGTCCGGGTTGCCGCCCACGACCGTGCGGTTGCGTTCGTACAGTGTCTGCCAGCCACCGCGCACGTCCTGCTCGTCGGCGATCCCGGAGAGCGTGTCACCGCCTGCCACCACATACGTCCGGCCGCCGTCGGAGGGCTTGTCGACGGGCTTCGCGGTCCCGGTCTGCGTCCGTACCTGCGTCTGGGCGCGGGGCCGGTCCTCCTCCGTCCCGGAGAAGGACGCCGCGGCGGCGCCGGAGCCCTGGTGCTCCCAGGCCAGACCGGCCCGGTCCGAGCACACCGGCCAGGCGGTCGGGCCCTGACCGTCGAGTACCCGCTCGGCGACGGCTATCTGCTCGTCACTGGTGGCGAGGTCGGCGCGCGGGGCGTAGGCGGTACCGCCGAATTCCTGCCAGGTGCTCTGTTTGAACTGCAATCCGCCGAAGAAACCATTACCGGAGTTGATATTCCAGTTTCCGCTGCTCTCGCACGCGGCGACCTTGCTCCAGATCTCCTCGGGCGCGGCGTGGGCGGCGGTGGCCCCGATCAGCGGGATGGCGATTCCGGCCCCTCCCGCGGTGACGGTCAGCGACGCGCGGGAAACCGCGTTGGGCTTGTATCGGCGATGACGCCCTCTTCCGGCCACAGCCGGTCCCTCCCCTACGCCGTATCCGGCGATCCGTCAGTTGAGCTCTCACGCAATTCCGTTGGCGGGCGCGCCAAAGATAGACACGCCTTCCACGGAACGGCAAGGGCCCGCCTCCGGCGCTCAGCGCGAGAACCCCCGGCGCGCCCCGGCGCGGCGCAACGCGGCACAGAACAGCACGGCGCCGCGCACAACGGTGCGGAAACAGGAAGGAGACGGCGTGGAGCGAACCGGAAAGGGAAAGCGGAATCACGCCTTCGCCGCGGCGAGCACCTCGTCGACGGCCTTCCGGCCCAGGTCGACGCGCACCAGCCCCGCGGCCGGCCGCGGCAGCCCCTCCGCGCCCTTGGCCGACGAGGGGTACCACCCGCTGCCGACCAGCGCGGGATCCGTCCACGAGCAGGTGCCGACCAGAATGTTTCCCATGGCCGCCGGGTACCCGCGCCGCGTCGGCGAGATCCGCCGTCAGGAAGCACCCGGGGCACTGGGTGTGTCCGGGGCACCGGGGGCGCGCGGCGTGCCCTGTGGTCGCGGAGCCCCCGGCCCCGCGGAGAGGAGCGAGTCATGTCCGGTGAGGACGAGGGCACGGGCAGGGAGCGGCGCGCCCGCGAGATCGCCGAGGAGGCCGAGCGGACGCGGAACCCGGGCAACGCCGCGTACGGCCCGGGCGAGGAGCTGCCCCGGAGCGGCGAGGACACGGGCACGGGCGAGGACCACTGGGAGCCCGGCAGCGAGGAGGAGCCGGGCGCCTCCCCGCTGGGCAAGGGCGATGTGCACGCGGTCGCCGCCGACGACATGGAGCAGCCCGAGATCGCCGCGGGGCCGACCCCGGGGATGCAGCCGGGCGAGACCGTGGAGCGCGGCCCCTGGACCCCGCCGGTGGAGGTGGACCCGCCGGCCGGCCGCGACCTGCCCCGTGACGCGGCGGGGGAGCGGGAAGCGGTGCGGGAGCAGCGGGAGGAGGGCGGCCCCTGAGCTTCCCCGCAGGGGAGCATCCCCACATGTGCGGCCCGCCGGCCGGTGGGCCGCACCGCTCAGCCCGCCTCGGGCCGTTCGCCCTTGGGGCCGCGGCCGCGCTCGGTGCGCGGTCCGGAGGAGCCACTCGGGGTCCTGCCGCGGCGACTCGTCGGCCTCCTCGCCGGCGTACCGGTCGGGCACGCCGCCGCGCTCCGCCTCCTTGCGGCGCCGGGGCGGCCTCCGTCGGCAGACGCGGCTCCCGCGCCGCCGGGAACCAGGGCGCGGGCGACCGCGATGATCGCGGCGGTCTTGGCGACGCGGATCATCGCCGTTCTCCTTTCGGGACCGTTCGAACCGTGGTCGATCCGGGCCGTGAATGGGTTATCCGGCCCCGCGGCGGCTCAACAGAGACGATGCGCGGGGCCACCCGGAGGGCCCAGTGGGATCACCGTTCCGGTGCCCTCCTGTAGGCCGTACCGCCGCAAGCGGATGCCGTACGCGCCGGACGCTGGTCCGTGCGGTCACACGCTCGGCGCAACCCCCGCGCGTCACATCCGGGGGAGCCGCACATTTCTGCCATGGTTTGCTCCGATTTGAACGGTGTCGATCGGAGAAAGTCCATGCGTGTTTCCCTGGGGCTCACCAGCCGAGGAGCGCTGTGCGCGCTGGCAGCCGCGGCCCTGGCGATGGCACTGCCGCCCACCGCGGCCGCGCCCGCGCCCGGCGAGGCGCCGCGCATCCCGTTCGGGGAGCGGTACCGCGCCACACAGCACGGCGGCATCGCGCGCGCCGCCAACTCCGCGGCCACCTGCCCTGTCGACGCCCCCGCCGACGTGCCGCCTTGCGCCCAGGTCCGGGAGGGGACGGCGGAGGGGAACAACGGCGACTACGAGATGACCTACGTCGACATCGACGACGACCCCAACACCTACAACTCCAGCAGCGCGGAACTGCGCCTGCCCGCCGGGGCGCGCGTCACCCACGCCCGGCTGTACTGGGGCGGCAACCTCCGGGTCGGCGAGCAGAAGCCCCCCGAGGACAACGGGCGGGTGCTGATCGCCGAGCCGGGCGGCCGGTACAAGGAGGTCCTCGCCGACACCGTCATCGGCCACCGCCGCACCGACGTCATGGACGGCTACACCGCCTCGGCGGACGTCACCGGCCTGGTCGCCCAGTCCGGCGGCGGCTCCTACACCGTCGCCCAGCTCAACGTCGCCGCGGGCCGCTCGCCCGCCGGCGCCTGGGGCGGCTGGACGCTGGTGGCCGCCTACGCCCATCCGGGAGAGCCACTGCGCCACCTGGTGCTCATGGACGGCTACGAGGCCATGACCCCCTCCCGGGGCGCCCTCGACATCACCGCCGGGAACCTGCCGATGCCGTCCGGGGCGTCCGGCGCCGCGGGGGTGGTGGCCTACGACGGCGACCGCGGCCGGGGCGGGGAGACGCTGACGGTGGGCACCGGGACCGCGCCCGCCCACCGGGTGCGCGACGCGGCCAACCCCGGCGACGACCCCATGAACTCCACGATCACCGACCACGGCCGCCCGGCGCCCCGCCTGCCCGCTCACCCCGACACGCTGGGCTACGACTCCGACGTCCACGGCATCACCCCCGCGCTGGTGCGCGGCGGCGACTCGCTGACGCTCCGCTTCACCACCCGTGACGAGGGCTACCAGATCGGAGCGGTCTTCCTGCAGGTCGACGCGCGCGGCTGAGGCCGCGCGGCGCCTTCGGCACGAAGGCAGAACGGTTTCGCGAACGGGGAGTCCACGCGTGTCCCACAACGAACGGAAAGCGGTTCCCATGACGGTGCTGCACTTCTCCCAGCCCGTGGACGGTGGGGTGGCCAGAGTCGTCACCGATCTGGTCCGTGCCCAGACCGCGGCGGGAACGCGCGCGGTGGTGGCCTGCCCGCCCGGTGGCGCGCTGGGCCGGGACGCCGCCGCGGCCGGCGCGGAGGTGGTCGACTGGCCCGCACGGCGCGAACCGGGGCCGGAGCTGTGCCGCGAGGCGGTGCGGGCCGCCCGGCTGGTGCGGCGCATCGGCCCCGACCTGGTGCACACGCACAGCGCCAAGGCGGGGCTGGCCCTGCGGTTCGCCCTGCGGGGCCGCGTCCCCACCGTCCACCAGCCGCACGCCTGGTCCTTCGACGCCGTCGGCGGGACGACCGCCCGGCTGGCCCTGTACTGGGAGCGGCTGGCGGCCCGCTGGGCGGACCGTGTGCTGTGCGTGGCCGAGGACGAGCTGCGGCACGGCGAGGTGTCGGGAGTGCGCGCCCGCTGGGCGGTGGTCCACAACGGTGTGGACACCGACCGCTTCCGCCCGGCGGACGAAGCCGCCCGCGCCCGCGCGCGCACCGCCCTGCCCGCACTGACCGGAGTGCCGCCGCACGCCCCGTTGGCCGTCTGCGTCGGCCGGCTGTGCCGGCAGAAGGGGCAGGACGTGCTGCTGCGGGCCTGGCCCGAGGTCGCCGCCCGTCTCCCCGGCGCCCGGCTGGTCCTGGTCGGCGACGGCCCGTGGCGCGGTGAACTGGCCGCGGCGGCGCCCGAAGGGGTGCTGTTCGCCGGGGCGGCACAGGACATCACGGCCTGGTACGCGGCGGCCGACGCGGTGGTGCTGCCCTCTCGCTGGGAGGGGATGGCACTGGTCCCGCTGGAGGCGATGGCCTGCGGCCGTCCGGTGGTGGCGACCGCAGTGACCGGCGTGGCCGAGAGCCTCCCACCGGGTCGCGCCGCCGACTTCCTCGTTCCGCCGGAGGACCCCCGCGCCCTGGCCCGCGCCCTGGCCTCGCTCCTGGCCGACCCGCCGCTCCGGCACGACCTGGGTCCGCTGGCCGCCGAGCACGTCCGGGCCTTCCACGACGTACGGGACACGGCCGGGCGGATCGCGCGGCTGTACGCCGAGGTGCTGGCCGAGCGGTCCGCCGGCGGACCCACCCGCAGGCTTCCCCGGCCGTCCGCCGAGCCCCACTCCCACTCCCTCCCCGATCCCGACCCCGATACCAGGGAGCACATCAGGCGATGACCACGGACAACACCGGGACATCCAACCCGAGCCGGGTCCTGCCCCTGCCGGAGCCCAAGGCTCGCGGCACGTCGGTCCACGTCGGTCCGCCGCGCGGACCGACGCACCGGCCGCTGCCGGCGAACCTGCGCGGCAATCCGCACCGGCGCCGCACCGCGGCCCTCCTCGCCGCGGCCGACTGCCTAGCCGCGACCGCGGCGGCCGGCACCGTGAC
>NZ_JAJFAU010000136.1:3252-13424 GCF_022614595.1 Streptomyces sp. CNQ085 | reverse complement strand
GCCCGCCGCCACCAGGCGGGGCCGTGCAGCCGCAGCATCAGCGCGTCGTCGGCGTTGCCGCGCTGCATGCGCAGCGACACCCAGCGGCCGGCGGGCCGCACCGGATGCGCGGTGAGCCGGTTGCCGCGCCGGATGCGCCAGCCGTCGTCCAGCACCCGCAGCGCCAGGTCGGCGTCCTCGCGGAAGGCGCGCGGGAAGCGCTCGTCGAAGCCGCCGACCGCCTTGAGCGCCTCGGTGCGGTAGGCCATGTCGGCCGTCGCCCACTGGGCGCGGGCCAGGCCGGCGGTGTTGCGCTCCCAGTCGGTGGGGCGCCGCCCGGTGGGCAGCGGCACGTCCAGCGCCCCCTGCACCCCGGCGACGGTGGGGTCGGCCTCACCCAGGTCGCGGGCCAGGGCCTCGCGCCAGCGGGCGCCGACACGCACGTCGTCGTCGAGGAAGGCCACCCAGGGGGCGGTGACCAGCTGCCAGCCGATGTTGCGGGCGCCGGCCGGGCCCCGGCCGCCGGTCTGCACCACGGCGGCGCGCTCGCGCAGCGGCCCCAGCGCGTGCAGCGGCAGGTCCTCGCGGAGCGGTTCGGGCTGCGGCCGGTCGTCCACGATCACGATCTCGCGCGGCTCGGGGCCGGCCGACCCGCCCAGCGACGCCAGGCAGTCGGCCAGGCAAGGGCGGTCGAGGGTGGGTATGACCACCGAGTAGTCGACGGCGGCCAGGTGCGGGGCGCTCACGTGAAGAACCTTCCGCGGCGGACCGCGAACGGTCCGATGGCCAGCAGGTCCACGGGGGAGGAGCCGAAGCACTCCAGCGCGTCACGCGGGGAGTCCACCATCGGGCGTCCGGCGGTGTTGAGGCTGGTGTTGACCACCACCGGCAGCCCGGTGCGGCGCTCGAAGGCGTCCAGCATGCGCGCCACCAGCGGCTCGTCGCCGGAGTTCACCGTCTGGATGCGGGCGGTGCCGTCCACGTGCACCACCGCGGGGATCCGGTCGCGCCACCGTTTGGCCACGTCGTGCACGAACAGCATGTACGGGCTGGGCAGCGGCCCGTCGAAGATCTCCGCGGCGCGCTCCTCGGCGACCATGGGCGCCACCGGGCGGAACTCCTCGCGGCCCTTCACCCGGTTGAGCCGGTCCAGGTTCTCCGCCCGGCCCGGGTGGGCCAGCAGCGAGCGGTGGCCCAGGGCGCGCGGGCCGTACTCGGCGCGGCCCTGGAACCATGCCACGATCCCGTCGCCGGCCAGCGTCTCGGCGACCGTCACGGCGATGTCGGCGGGCCGCTCGAAGGGGACGGCCGCGTCCTTCAGGAAGAACTCGATCTCTCCGTCCGACCAGCCGCGGCCCAGGTCCGCGCCGGGCATCGGCAGCGGGGACTCGCCGTGCGCGGCGGCCAGGTGCAGGGCCGCGCCCAGCGCGGTGCCCGCGTCACCGGCCGCGGGCTGCACCCACACCCGCTCGAAGGGGCCCTGGGCGGCCAGCCGGGAGTTGGCCACACAGTTCAGCGCCACCCCGCCGGCCAGGGCCAGCTCCCGGCCGCCGCCCTCGGCGTGCAGCCAGCTCGCCAGGTCCAGCAGCGTCTCCTCCAGCACGGCCTGGGCGCTGGCGGCCAGGTCGGCGTGGTCCTGGTTCCAGTCGGCGCCCGCCTCCCGGGCGGGGGCCAGCGCCGCCCACTCCACCCCGTGGGCGGTGAAGCCGCCCCTGCCGTCGCTGTGCACCCACTGGCGCAGCTGGGGCAGGAAGCGCGGCTTGCCGTAGGAGGCCAGCGCCATGACCTTGTACTCGTCGCTGGAGCGCAGGAAGCCCAGGTGCTCGGTCAGCTCCTCGTAGACCAGGCCGAGCGAGTGCGGCAGCTTCTGCGTGGCCAGCACCTCCAGCCGGTTGCCGTGGTAGCGGCCGGACAGGTGGGAGGCGCACTCGCCGCGCCCGTCGAGGACCAGGACCGCGCTGTCGCGGTGCGGTCCGGCGATCCCGGCGGACGCGGCGTGCGCCATGTGGTGCGGTACGAAGCGGACGACGGAGGGGTCCAGGCCGGGCAGCGCCTCGGCCAGGAAGGACGGGGCGCGGCGGGCGTACTCCTGGCGCAGGTGGTCCCAGGGGTCGTCCAGGCCCAGCGATTCGGCGGGGGCCGACAGCGCGGGGTCGAAGGAGTAGGCGACCGCGTCCAGGTCCGCGGGGGTGAGACCGGCCTGCCGCAGGCACCAGGCCGCCGCTCGCCCGGGCATCTCCCAGGCGGAGAACGGTACCGGCCGCTTGCCGTGCTTGCGCCGGCTGAACCGCTCCTCCTCCGCCGCCGCGACGGTGCGGCCGTCGACCACCAGTGCCGCCGCCGGGTCGTGGAAGACGGCGTTGACGCCGAGGATGCGCATGAGGGGTGCCTCCGTGATGTCGGTCCCGGTGAGTCGGGGTGGTTGCGGGTGCCCCTGGGAA
The DNA here is from genome assembly GCF_022614595.1 of Streptomyces sp. CNQ085. GTDB lineage: Bacteria > Actinomycetota > Actinomycetes > Streptomycetales > Streptomycetaceae > Streptomyces. Next base: position 11,004 of record NZ_JAJFAU010000136.1, on the reverse strand, counting down.
TGCCGTGGCGTCCGGGGTTACCTCCGGCGGTGATGCCAAACGCCGCAGGTCGACTCTGTACGGGGGAACTGACTCCAACGGGTGACGGAAGCGTGCGCGGGGGCCCGGAAGCACCGGAGGAAGAGGCCGGGGCCGCCCGGCCCGGGAGGGCGGGACGGCGTCCGGGCCCGGTCCGGGCGGAGGATCAGGCGGCGGCCCGGCGGGCGAACCAGTCGATGGTCCGCTCCAGCCCCTCCTGCCAGCCCACACGCGGTGTCCAGCCCAGCTTCTCCCTGGCCAGGGAGGTGTCCGGGCAGCGCCGGGCGGGGTCGTCGCCGGGCCGCTCGACGAAGGTGACCGGCGAGGCCGATCCGGTGAGTTTGACGACCCGGCGGGCGATTTCCAGGATGGTGGTCTCCTCCTCCCCGCCGATGTTGACCGGCCCCGGCAGGCCGCTGCGCGCGAGCGCGACGATGCCCGCCACGGTGTCGTCGGCGTAGCACAGCGAACGGGTCTGACCGCCGTCCCCGGCCACCGTCAGCGGTTCGCCCGCCAGGGCCTGCCGGATGAAGGTCGGCACGGCGCGGCCGTCCCCGGCGCGCATCCGGGGGCCGTAGGAGTTGAAGATCCGCACGATCGCGGTGTCCGTGCCGCGCGCCCCGCGGTGGGCGGTGACCAGCGCCTCCGCGTACCGCTTGGCCTCGTCGTAGACACTGCGCGGGCCGACGGGGTTGACGTGCCCCCAGTAGTCCTCGCGCTGCGGGTGCTCGCGCGGGTCGCCGTAGACCTCGGAGGTAGAGGCCAGCACCATCCGCGCGCCGTCGCGCGCGGCCAGCTCCAGGGCGTTGCGGGTGCCGCTGCTGCCCGTCTCCAGGGTCTCCAGCGGCAGCCGCAGGTAGTCCGCGGGCGAGGCGGGGCAGGCCAGGTGGAAGACCAGGTCGAAGGGGCCGCCGGGCAGGTCCGCCAGGGCGTCCGGTGCGCAGGCGTCACGCCGGACGAGGGCGAAGCCGTCCCGGCCGAGCAGATGCGCGAGGTTGCTCTCGGACCCCGAGGTCAGGTTGTCCACGGCCGTCACCGCCAGGCCGCCGTCCAGCAGGCGTTCGCACAGGTGCGACCCCAGGAACCCGGCGCCGCCGGTCACCACGGCCCGTCGCCGGTCACGTTCACCCATCATCGGCAACCTCTTCCTCTCGTTCCCCGGTTTTGTTCCCCGGAGACGGTGTAAGGGGGCGGCCCGCTGCGCACTCGGAGACCATGAGCGAAACGCACCCGGATCCGGACCCCAGGCGGTCGCCCGGCCTCGAGAGCGGTGGCGGGGTGCCGCCGGGCGAGACACCGCCCGGCGAGAGCAGTACGCCCGCGGGAGCCCCGGACCAGAACGCCAACACACCCAGCGGCTGGGGCCCGGTGCCGCTGATCCTGCTGCTGATCCTCGCCGTGCTGGTGGCGGGCTTCTTCATCGCCTACGCGGTGGCGCTGTGACAGCGGTTCCCCGGACGGCGAAACCGGAAACGCCCAAAACGACCGAGGCGGCAGGAGCGCCCAGAGCGCTGCTCACCGGCTGGTTCACCTTCCCGCACGGCGAGGCCACGGCCGGCGACGTGCTGGCGCTGGAGCGCGTCCGGGAGGTGCTGGACCGCTCCGGCATACCCCACGACACCGCCTGGAGTCCGGGATTCCGGCCGGAGGAGCCGCATCTGGATGATGCGGACCCGGCGCGGTACACCCATGTGGTCTTCGTCTGCGGCCCGCTGCACGGGTCCCAGGTCGCACAGCTCCACGAGCGCTACCCGGACTGTGTGCGCGTCGCCGTGGGCGTGTCGGTCATCGACCCCGGCGACCCGGCCGTACGCGGCTTCCACCATGTGCTGCCGCGTGACGCCGACGGGGTGCGCCCCACCGCCGATCTGGCCGCCGCCGTGCCCGAGGCGCCCGCCGCCCCGGTGGCCGGTGTGATCCTCACCCGCGGCCAGGGGGAGTACGGCGGCCGCCGCCGCCACGAGGAGGTCGCCGACCGGGTGACCGGGTGGCTGGCGCGGACCGACTGCGCCCGGGTGGAGCTGGACACCCGCCTGGCGGACGGCGACTGGCGGCTGTGCGCCACCCCCGCCCAGTTCCAGTCCGTGCTGGCCCGGCTCGACGTCGTGGTCACCGACCGGCTGCACGGCCTGGTGCTCGCCCTGCGCGCCGGGGTCCCCGCCCTGGCCGTCGACCCGGTGGCCGGCGGCGCGAAGGTGACGGCCCAGGCCCGGGTGCACCGGTGGCCGGCCCTGATCCCGGCCGAGCGGCTGACCCGGGAGGAGCTGGACCGCTGGTGGCGGTGGTGCCTGACCGGGGGCCGGGACGCGGCCCGGCGCCGGCGTTACGCCTTCCGCCGCGCCCCCGACCGGGACCAGGGCGGCGCGCTGGCGCGGCTCATGGGGCCGGAGACCGATTCCGGCTCCGCGGCGCCCGGCGCCGGGCACGTACGGCGGAGGTAGCCGGCTCCCGCGACCGGCGGCCCGGAGGCGGGCCGGTTCAGGCCCGCCCGCCCACACCGGTGGCGATCTCGTGCCGTCGGCCGCCCTTCCTCGCCCGCACCGCGCGAAGCCCGCCGGTGCCCGCCCGGCGGCCGCCCGGACGCGGTGGACGCCGCCGGAGCTGGAACCGGTGCACACCCGGTGTTTCCACACATGTGCCCCGGGTACTGCGCGAAGTGCGAAAGGAGGGAGGGTGCGGCGTGATGCTCAGCCCGCCGCCGGTCCCGGTCTGCCTGGCGATCGCTCTTGCGACGACCCGCGCGGTGTACGGCCCGGCCCGGCCGGTCGTCGTACCGGCGTCCCTCTTCCGCCACTGTGCCGCACCGGTGATCACGGGGAAGGAGGCCCCGCCCGCTCCCCGCGAGCGCGCGGACCGGGCCGAACGACCGGACACACGCGTCCGCGAACCGGAGGAGTCCCCGGGGCTGCGCGGCCACGCACCGGACGAGAACGGACCGACGCCATGAACTGCCGCGGGCGCCTGACACGGGACCGCACCACCACTGCCGTCGCGGTGTGCTCGCGCTGTCATGTGGGCCTGTGCCCCGAACACCTGCGGATCGAGTCCGGGCCCGTGTCCCGGCCCCGGCGCGACCATGCCACGGACGGGTGTACAGCCACGCGGCACGCATTCATTTATGTACGCTCTGTTCGCTGATGCGCGGTTCACCCGGGAGTGCCCTTGCTGGTTCTGATCGCCGCCCACGCCGCCGTGGCCGCCGTCCTCCCCGTCCTCGCGCCGCGCGCCGGGCGTGCCGTGTGGTGGGCGGCCGCCCTGGTGCCGCTGGCCACGCTGGTCTGGGCGGCGGCGCTCGCCCCTTCCGTGCTCGACGGGGGCGCGCCCGTGGAGCACTTCGACTGGGCGCCCTCGCTGGGTCTGGAGGTCGTCCTGCGGCTGGACGCGCTCTCACTGCTGATGACGGGGATCGTCAGCGGTGTCGGAGCCGCCGTCCTGGTCTACGGCGCCCGCTACACCTCCGAGGGGCACGGCCGCGAGTCGGCCCTGCTGCTCGCCTTCGCCGGCGTCATGCTCGGGCTGGTCACCGCCGACAACCTGCTGGTCCTGTACGTCTTCTGGGAACTGACCACCGTGGTGTCGTTCCTGCTCATCGCGGGCCGGGGCAGGAGCCGGGAGCACCGCGAGGCCGCCCAGCAGGCCCTGGTCGTCACCACCGGCGGAGGCCTGGCCATGCTGCTGGGCTTCGTGATGCTGGGGGAGGCGGCCGGCACCTACCGGATCTCGGAACTGGTCGCCGATCCCCCGGACGGCGGATACGTCCCCGCCGCGCTGGTGCTCGTCCTGGCCGGGGTCTTCACCAAGTCGGCGCAGTTCCCCCTGCACGGCTGGCTGCCCGCCGCGATGGTCGCGCCCACCACGGTGAGCGCCTATCTGCACGCCGCCGCCATGGTCAAGGCCGGCGTCTATCTGACGGCCCGGCTGGCTCCCGGCTTCGCCGACACCGAGCCCTGGCGCCCCCTGGTGCTGACCGTCGGCCTGCTGTCGCTGGTCCTCGGCGCCTGGCGGGCGCTGTGGGAGAGCGACCTCAAACGCGTCCTGGCCTACGGCACCATCAGCGAACTCGGACTCCTCCTGGCGCTGTTCGGCTACGGCACCCGCAACTCCGCGCTGGCCGGCGAGGTGATGCTGCTGGCACACGCCACCTTCAAGGCGTCGCTGTTCCTGATCACCGGCCTGGTCGAGCACCACACCGGCATCCGCGAGATCGGCCGGCTCTCCGGTCTGGGCCGCCGCAGACCGGTCCTGCTGGCCCTGGCCGCGCTCGCCGCCGCCTCCATGGCCGGGCTGCCGCCGCTGGCCGGTTACCTGGGCCACGAGGCGTACTTCGACGCCTTCTGGAACGCGGCCCGGCACGGTCCCGGGGCGGGCGAGGAATGGACGCTGGCCGCCCTGGTGGCCGGCTCCGCGCTCACCGTGGCCTACGCCGCCCGCTATCTGTGGGGCGCGTTCGCGAGCCGGCCCGGCGCGGAGCCGACACCGCAGGAGGACCCCGGAGACCGGGCGCTCGGCATGGCCGCGCCCATCGCCGCCCTGGTGGCGGCCACCCTGCTCCTGGGCGTGTGGTACCCGGGCACCGAGACCCTCACCGAGCCCTACGCCGACCGCCTGCCGTCCCCCGACGAGCCGTACCACCTCGCGCTCTGGCACGGGCTGAGTCCCGCCCTGCTGCTCTCCGCCGCCGCCCTGGCCGCCGGTCTCCTGCTGTACCGCCTGCGCCCCTCCCTGGCGGCGCTGCGCGACAGGTCCCTCCGCGCTCCCGACGCGCAGGAGGGCTACCGGCGGACGGTCCGAGGCCTCGACGGGGCGGCTGCATGGCTGACCCGCCGTACCCAGGTCGGCTCCCTTCCGGTCTACCTCACCGTGCTGCTGGCGACCGTCCTGCTGGTGCCCGGGGCCGCCCTGCTGCTGAGAGACGTCCCGCTGCCCGCCCCGCCGCTGTGGAGTTCGGCTGTCCAGGTGCCGCTGGCGGCCGTCGTACTGATCACGGCACTGGCGCTCGCGGCCGTCCGGCACCGGCTGGCGGCCACCCTGCTGTCCGGCGCGGTCGGTTACGGGGTCGCCGGACTGTTCCTGGTCCAGGGCGCCCCGGACCTGGCGCTCACCCAGTTCCTCATCGAGACACTGACACTGGTGGTCATCGTGCTGGTGCTGCGCGGGCTGCCGGCCGAACTCGGCGCCCGGACCGGATCCCGCCGCGTACGCCGGCTGCGCCTGGCAGTGGCCACGGCCGCCGGCGCACTTGTCGCGGTCCTCGCCCTGGCCGTCTCCACCGCCCGCCGGGAGCCGGCCGTGTCCGAGTTCTATACCGAGCATGTGGAGGAGGCCGGGGCTCACAACATCGTCAACGCCATCATCGTGGACTTCCGGGCCCTGGACACCCTCGGCGAGATCGCCGTGCTGCTGGTGACGGCGATCGGGGTGGGCGCCCTGATCGGGGTGCTGGACGGCAGGGCCGCGACCATCCGCGCCAGGCCGCCGGCCGCGGACCGCTACGAGCCCACCGCCCGCTGGGCCCTGCCGCACGAGCAGTGGCTGCCCGAGGCACGGGAGCTGCCCGCCCACGACCGGTCCCTGCTGCTGGAGGTCCTGGCCCGGCTGCTGTTCCCGTCCGTCCTGGTGCTCTCGCTCTACCTGCTCTACTCCGGGCACCTGCGCCCCGGTGGCGGTTTCGCCGGAGGGCTGGTGGCCGGCCAGGCGTTCACCCTGCGCTACCTGGTGGGCGGACGGGCCGACAGCGCGTTCGCCGTTCCCCTCGACCCCCGGCTGGTGGCCGGTGGCGGGCTGGCCCTCGCGGTGACCGCCGGACTGGCGCCGCTGGCCTTCGGGGGCGAACCGCTGGGCGGCGCGCTCGTGAGCGTGACGCTGCCGGTGCTCGGCCACGTGGAGCCGGCCACCACCCTGGTCTTCGACACCGGGGTGTACCTGCTGGTCGTCGGCGTCTGTCTGAAGCTGCTGTCCTCGGTCGGGCCCGCTCAGGAGACCCCCGAGGAAGCCGCCGGGGGATCCGGCGGCACACCCGACACACCCGCCACCGCGACCGGGAGCCGCGCCTGATGAGAGCACTCGACCTGACGTCGGCCCTGGTGGTGGGCGGCCTGTTCGCCGTCGGCTTCCACCTGCTGCTGCAGCGCTCCCTGATGCGCCTGCTGTTCGGCTTCCTGGTGCTGGGCCACAGCACCAACCTGCTGGTGCTGCTGGCCGCGGGCCCGCCGGGCGAGCCCCCCATCACCGGGGAGGGGCACGCGCCGGAGACGTTCGCCGACCCGCTGCCGCAGGCCATGGCGCTCACCGCCATCGTCATCACCTTCGGCATCACCGTCCTGCTGCTCGCGCTCGTCTACCGCAGCTGGCGGCTCCAGGGCCACGACGAGGTCCGCGATGACGTCGAGGACCGCAGGGTGGGAGAGGAGGTGCTGGAATCGTGATCAGCTGGCTGCTGATCGCCCCCGTCCTGCTGCCGGTGCTGGCGGCGGGCCTGTCCCTGGCCGTGTGGCGCAGCGCCGCGGCCCAGCGGATCCTGGGCACCGGGACCCTGACGGCGGTGCTGGCCGTCTCCGCCGTACTGCTGGTGCTCGCCGACCGGCGCGGTCCGCTGGTGCTCTCCGTCGGAGGCTGGCCGGCGCCGGCCGGGATCGCCCTGGTGGCGGACCGGCTGTCGGCGCTGCTGCTGGTGGTGGCGCTGGCGGTGTCCCTGGCCGTGCTGGTCTTCGCCATCGGCCAGGGAACCGCCGAGAGGGGGCTGCCCCGCACCCCCTTCCATCCGGCGTACCTGCTGCTGGTGGCCGGGGTCGCGCTGGCCTTCCTCACCGGCGATCTGTTCAACCTGTTCGTGGCCTTCGAGCTGATGCTCGCCTCCTCCTACGTGCTGATCAACCTGGGCGCCGGGGAGGGCCGCATCAGAGCCGGGATGACGTACACCATCACCAGCCTGCTGTCCTCGCTGTTGTTTCTCACCGCCATCGGGCTGATCTACGGGGCCACCGGCACGGTCAACCTCGCCGACCTCGGCGACCGCGTCCCCGGGCTCCCCGAGGGGCTCCGCAGCGTGCTCAGTCTGCTGCTGCTGATCGTCTTCGGCATCAAGGCCGCCATGGTCCCCCTCCACTTCTGGCTGCCGGACAGTTACCCGACCGCCCCGGCACCGATCACCGCCGTGCTCGCGGCACTGCTGACCAAGGTCGGCCTGTACGCCATGGTGCGCACCCAGACACTGCTCTTCCCTCGCTCGGACACCTGGACCCCGCTGCTGATCGCGGCGGCGCTGACGCTCCTGGTGGGCATCATGGGCGCCGTCGCCCAGCACGACGTCAACCGGCTGCTGTCCTTCGTGCTGGTCAGCCACATCGGGTTCATGCTCTTCGGGTTGTCGCTGTACACCGTCGGCGGACTCGCCGGGACCGTCCTGTACGCCGTCCACCACATCGCGGCACAGGCCGCGCTGTTCCTGATCGCCGGTCTGGTGGTCGGCTGGAGCGGCACGGCCACACTGTCCCGGCTGGCCCGGACGGCGCCGGCGCCCGGGCTGCTGGCCGGGCTGTTCGCACTCGCCGCCCTCAGCCTGGCCGGGATCCCACCGCTGTCCGGCTTCGTGGCCAAACTCGCCCTGCTCCAGGCCGGCGTGGCACAGGGAGGAGCGGCCGTCCCGGCACTGCTGGCCGCGGCCCTGCTCACCAGCCTCCTGACCCTGTACGTGATGGCCCGGGTATGGCGGGCGGGGGGGGGGGGGGGGGGGGG
>NZ_JAJFAU010000136.1:0-3242 GCF_022614595.1 Streptomyces sp. CNQ085 | reverse complement strand
GGCGGCGAACGCCCGCCCCCCGCGCGCGAGCGTATGAAGGGGGTGCGGCTGATGTCCGGGGCGACGGTCGGCGCCGTGCTGATCGGCGTGGTGGTGGCGGTGGGCGCCGGGCCTCTGGCACGGCTCAGTGAACGGGCGGCGGTCGATCTTCTGGAGCGCAGTACGTACCAGGAGGCCGTACTCGGCGATTCGGGCGGGAGGGCCGGATGAGCCCGGCGGACGACGACCAGGCGGAGGGGGACACGAGTACTCCGGGAGTTCGGGACGGCCCCCCGCACAGGACGTCCCGGCAGTGGCCCCTGGCCCTGTGGCTGTGGGCGCTGTGGATCGTGCTGTGGGGGTCGGTGAGCCCGGTCGTGCTGGTGGGCGGGGCGGTGGTGGCCCTGCTGGTGGTGGTCCTCTTCCCGCTGCCCTCGATCGCCCGGCGGGCGAGGCTCCACCCGCTGTGGCTGCTCCTCTTCCCCGCGCGCCTGCTGGCCGGACTGGTCGGATCGGCCGTCGCCGTGGCCCTGGAGGCGGTCCGGCGCGGTCCGCGGGTGCGGGCCGCGGTGCTGGAGGTCCCGCTGCGGTCGGAGAGCGATCTGATGATCGCCGCCACCGCCAACATGGCCTCGCTGACTCCGGGCACTCTCGTGCTGGAGGTCGACCGGGACCGGCGGCGGCTCTACGTGCATGCGCTGCCCGCCCGTGACACCCGGGAGGTGGAGCGCCGCCGAGGCGAGGTCGCGGCGGCCGAGCGGTGGGTGGTGCGGACCATCGGTCCCGCCGGGATGCGGGAGGACCCGAACCGGCGGGAGCCGGGATACGGAGGAGAGGAGGAGCAGAGGTGAGTGTGGTCGCGACCGTCGCCCTGGCCCTGCTCGCGGTCACCGCCGTGATGGTGGTCTACCGCCTGGTGCGCGGCCCGCACGCGCTGGACCGGATCGTGGCGGTGGAGATCCTGGTGACGACGGTCGTCGCCGGGGCCGCCGTGGCCGTGGCGGTGTGGGAGTACACCTCGGCCGTGCTCGTCCTGCTCGTGCTGGCGCTGCTCGGCTTCATCGGATCGGTGACGGCGGCGCGGCTCGCCGAGGAGCGGGAGGACATGCGGTGAACGCGTTCGTCGAGACGGCCCTGGAGGCCGTCACGGCCGTCCTGCTGCTGTGCGGTGCCGTCTTCTGCCTGCTGGGAGGCGTCGGACTGGTGCGCTTCCCGGACACCGTCACCCGGCTCCAGGCCGCTGCCAAGGCGCAGAACCTGGGCCTGCTGCTGATCCTGATCGGGGCGGCCCTGCGGGCGCCCCTGCCGTACGCCGGTCTGCTGCTGCTCATCGCGGTCTTCCAGCTGACCACCGTGCCCGTCCTTGGCCAGATCGTCGGCCGGATCGCCTACCGCACCGGCGCGGTGGAGCGGTACACCCTCACGGTGGACGAACTGGCGGAGCGGCTCGCGCCCCCGGACGCCGGCGCGGGCGGGAACGGGGGCGGACGCGGGCGCGAGACCTGACCGGCGCGGGGGCGTCAGCGGGAGAGGCGGACCACCATCGCCGAACCGCCGCCGCGCCGCTCCGGCTCGGCGACGGCCCGCACCCGCCCGTCGGGCAGGACCTCCAGCGCCGCGACCGCGCCGATCTCCGGCGACGGGGTGAACGCCGGGGGCGGAAGGGTGAACCGGTGGCCCAGCCGCTCCAGCGGCGCCCGCTCGGCGGCGGACTCCAGGAAGGCCGGCTCCGCCGACGTGGCGGTGGTGTTGCGCTGCGACAGCCGCGGCGCGGCTACCGCCTCGGGCAGCGTCATGCCCAGGTCGATCCGGTTGAGCAGGGTCTGCAGCACGGTGGTGATGATGGTGGAGCCACCCGGCGAGCCCAGTGCCAGCAGCGGACGGCCGTCCTCCAGCACGATCGTGGGCGCCATGCTGCTGCGCGGCCGCTTGCCCGGACCGGGCAGGTTCGGGCCGGCCACGTCCTCTGACAGGGGGGTGAAGTCGAAGTCCGTCAGCTCGTTGTTGAGCAGGAAGCCCCGGCCGGGCACGGTGATGGCCGAGCCGCCGGTCTGCTCGATGGTGAGCGTGTACGACACCACGTCGCCCCAGCGGTCGGCGGTGACCAGATGGGTGGTGGACGGGCCCTCGTATCCCTCGCCGCCGCCCCGGCCCGCGGAGCGGCCCCAGGAGTCCGGGTCGCGCGGATCGGCGGGCGCCAGCGGGCTGGCCAGCGCCCGGTCCGGGGCGATCAGGCTGGCCCGCTCCTTGGCGAAGCGCTCCGAGAGCAGCTCCTCGGCGGGCACCTCGGAGAACGCCGGGTCGCCCACCCAGCGGCCGCGGTCGGCGAAGGCCACGCGGCTCGCCTCCAGGTAGTGGTGGAGGGCCTGGGCGCGGTCCATCCCGGCGAGGCCGAAGCCCTCCAGGATGTTCAGCGCCTCGCCGGTGGTGGTGCCCCCGGAGGAGGACGGGGCCATGGAGTACACCTCCAGGCCCCGGTAGTCCACCCTCGTCGGCCTCTGCCGCAGTACGCGGTACCGTGCGAGGTCGCCGGCGGTCATCAGGCCCGGCCGTACCCTGCGGTCGGCGCCCGGCGCGACGGGCGGCCTGCGCACGGTGGAGGCGATCTCGCGGGCGAGCCGCCCCTTGTAGAGTGCGTCCGCGCCCTCACGGGCCAGCAGCCGGTAGGTGCCGGCGAGACCGGGGTTGCGGAACCGCGAGCCCACCTGGGGCAGTTCACCGCCGGGCAGGAACAGCTCGGCGGTGGGGGTGAAGTCGCGGAAGCGGTCCTCGTTGAGCGCCGTCTGGGCGCGGAACTCCTCGTCCACGGTGAAACCACGCTCGGCCAGGCGGACGGCGGGCCGCAGCGCCCGGGCCAGGGAGACCGTCCCCCATCTGTCCAGGGCCGTCTCCCAGGTCGCCGGGGTGCCGGGAACACCCACCGACAGGCCGGAGTTGACCGCCTCATCGAAGGGGATGGGCTTCCCGTCGGCCGGGTCGAGGAAGGAGTCCGGCCGCATGGCGGCCGGGGCGGTCTCCCTGCCGTCGAGGGTGTGGACGCGGCCGGTGCGCGCCTCGTGGTGGACGAGGTAGCCGCCGCCCCCGACGCCCGCCGAGTAGGGCTCGACGACGCCGAGCGCCGCCGCGGTGGCCACGGCGGCGTCCACCGCGTTGCCGCCCGCGCGCAGCACCTCCAGACCGGCGCGGGAGGCGTACGGGTCGACGCTGGAGACCGCGCCGCCGTATCCGGTGGCGACGGGCCGCTTCGCCGGCGGCTCCCGGCC
>NZ_JAJFAU010000135.1 GCF_022614595.1 Streptomyces sp. CNQ085 | reverse complement strand
GACGAGCGCCGCCGCGGCGGCCCGCGCCGACCAGGCGCGCTTCCGGCTCACGGGGGCCGAGGCGTCGTCCAGGCGCGCGCCGGCGGCGGCGGTGGTGCGGTCCAGCCAGACCGCGATGAGCACGATGGCGATGCCGGGGCCGAGCGCCTGCCCGACGTCCACCCGCGACAGGGCTGTGAAGACCTCGTCACCCAGGCCGCCCGCGCCGATGACCGAGGCGAGGACGACCATCGACAGGCACATCATGATGGTCTGGTTCAGTCCCAGCAGCATCTGGCGGCGGGCCAGCGGCAGCCGGGCCGTGACCAGCCGCTGCCAGGCGTTCGCGCCCAGCGAGGCGGATGCCTCCAGCGCGGCCGGGTCGGCGCCGCGCAGACCGAGCGAGGTGAGGCGGGCCATGGGGGGCGCCGCGTAGATGACGGTGGCGATCAGGGCCGAGGGCGTGCCGATGCCGAAGAGGAGCACGAACGGCAGCAGGTAGGCGAACGCCGGCATCACCTGCATGGTGTCGAACACCGGGCGCAGCAACCGCTCGCAGCGGTCGGAGAGTCCGGCGGCCAGACCGAGCGCCGCGCCGATCAGCGCGGCGGCGGCGACGGCGACGGCCATCAGCGCCAGGGTCTCCATGGCGGGCGCCCACAGGTCCAGCAGGCCGATCACGGTGAAGGTGCCCAGGGCGGTCGCGGCGGTGCGCAGGGCGCGGCGGCCGAGGTCGGCGCCGCCGGCGAACCAGGCGAGGGCGGCCGCGCCGGCCGTCACGCCCGTCCAGCCGAGCCCCTGGAGGAGGGCGAGGACGCCGTCGACGGCCAGGACCGCGTTGTTGCTGATGTGCAGCAGGAAGTACAGGAACAGCCAGTGCGACTCGCGGTTGTCGACCAGCCAGGCGTCGAGTTCGTCCAGTGGAGGGCGGACGTCGAGGGTCAGGGCGTCCGGCCAGCTCCCGCTGCCCCACGCGAGGGCGGCCGCGGGGGCCGCCACGAGGGCGAGGAGGGCCAGGACGACGAGTCTTCGGGTGGCCGGGCGGGCGGGGACGCGGGAGGTCAGGCCGCGCGGGGCGCCGGGGCGGCCCGGTCCGGGGCCGGGCGGGGTGGAGGCGGCCTTGCCGGGCTCTCCGGTCCTCTGCCCGTTCCCCGGCTTCCCCGGTTCCGGGGTCCGGGCGGAGGGGGCGGGGGTGGCGGTCGTCATACGGCGGCCGCCTCCCCGCCGGCGGTATGGGAACCGCCGGGGTCCGGGGCCGGTCCGGCGTCCGGGTCCAGGCCCGCGACGACGGCCAGCAGCCGGGCATGGTCGACGACGCCGAGGGTGCGGCCGTCCTCCGTCACGCGGACGTGCTCGCCGCCGCGCGCCACGGCCTCTATCGCCTCGGCGACGACCTTGCCGGGGGCGAGGGCCACACCGGCGTCGGCCTCACCGGCCAGTGCCGGGCGCATCGCGCGGCGCACGGAGATGACCTGCTCGCGCGGCACGTCGCGGACGAAGTCGCGCACGTAGTCGTCGGCCGGGGCGGCGACGATCTCCTCGGGGGTGCCGAGCTGGACGATCTCGCCGTCCCGCATCAGCGCGATGCGGTCGCCGACGCGCAGCGCCTCGGACAGGTCGTGGGTGATGAAGACCATCGTGCGGCCCTCCTCCCGGTGGAGCCGGATGACCTCCTCCTGCATGTCGCGGCGGATCAGCGGGTCCAGTGCGCTGAAGGGCTCGTCGAACAGCAGGACCTCGGGGTCGACGGCGAGCGCGCGGGCCAGGCCGACGCGCTGCTGCTGGCCGCCGGAGAGCTGTCCGGGGCGGCGCTCGCCGAGTCCGGCGAGGCCGACCTTCTCGATCATCTCGGCGGCGCGGGCGCGGCGTTCGGCCCTGCCCACGCCCTGGATCTCCAGACCGTAGGCGACGTTGTCGGCGACGGTACGGTGCGGCAGCAGGCCGAAGTGCTGGAAGACCATGGCGGCGCGGGTGCGGCGCAGTTCCCGCAGCCGGGCCCGGTCCATGGCCAGGACGTCCTCGCCGTCGATGTGGAGGGTGCCGGCGGTGGGTTCGATCAGCCGGGTCAGGCAGCGCACCAGGGTGGACTTGCCGGAGCCGGACAGGCCCATGACGACGAAGACCTCGCCGCGGGCGACATCGAAGGAGATGTCGCGGACGGCGGCGGTGCAGCCGGTGCGCTCGCGCACCTCGGCGGCGGGCAGCCCGGTCAGGGAGGCGTCGCCGGGGACGCGGTCGGCCTTGGGGCCGAAGACCTTCCACAGGTTCCGGACGGAGAACACCGGGTCGCCGTCCCTCGGTGCCACAGCCTCCGGAGCGCTGTACGGAGCGCTGTCCGGCACGGAGGGGGTGGCTGGGGCTGCGCTCATGCGGTACCTCCCGGTGTCGTGGTGTCGTCGGACCCGTCCCGGGATCCGCCGTGGTCGTCGCGGTCGTCGCGGTCGTCGCGGAGCAGGTCGGCGGCCTTCTCGCCGACCATCAGCACACCGATCATGGGATTGACGGCGGGGATGGTGGGGAAGACCGAGGCGTCGGCGATGCGGACACCGTCCAGGCCGCGGATGCGCAGGCGCGGGTCCACGACGGCCAGTTCGTCGTCGGTCGCGCCCATCCGACAGGTGCCGGCGGGGTGGTAGACGGTGTGGGCGACCCGGCGGGCGTACTCGCTCAGCTCCTCGTCGGAGGTGATGTCCGGGCCGGGGCAGACCTCCCGCTTGAGCCAGGAGTCCAGCGGCGCGGCCCGGGCTACCTCGCGGGCGATGCGGATGCCGTCGACGAGGGTGCGGGCGTCGTAGTCCTCGGCGTCGGTGAAGTAGCGGAAGTCCAGGGCCGGTTTGACCGTGGGGTCGGCGCTGGTGAGGTGGAGCCGGCCGCGGCTGCGGGGCTTGGGGACGTTGGGGGTCATCGACACACCGTGGGCGGGGCGTTCGTAGCCCAGCCGCTCGGGGTTGTCGGTGAAGGGGATCTGGTAGAAGTGGAACATCAGGTCGGGGCCGGGGGATTCGGGGTCCCGGCGGACGAACAGGCCCGCGTCGGAGTCCATCGCCGAGTTCTCGGGGATGGGGCCGTCGGTCTCCCAGACGATGACCGACTCGGGGTGGTCCAGCAGGTTCTCGCCGACGCCCGGCAGGTCGTGGACGACCGGAATCCCCAGGGCCGACAGGTCCGCGGCCGGTCCGACGCCGGAGTGCAGCAGCAGCCTGGGGGTGTCCACCGCTCCCGCGCACAGCACGACCTCGCGCCGGGCGGTCACCAGCGTCTCCTCGCCGTCGGCCGTGCGGACGTGGACGCCGGTGACGCGTCGGCCGCTCTCCCCGCCGAACCGGAGCCGGTACGCCCAGGTCTCCAGCCACAGCTCCAGGTTGGGCCGGTCGCCGGCCTCCATGTGGGGATGGAGGTAGGCGACGGAGGCGGAGGAGCGCTTGTTGTCCTCCGGGTGGTAGGCGAGATCGAAGAAGCCGGCGCCCTCGGTGAACGGCCTGTCGTTGAAGCCCTCCACGCGCGGTACGCCGAGGGCCGCCCTGGCGGCGTCGACGAAGTCGCGGGCGATGGCGTTGCGGTCCTTCTCGTCGACGGCGACGATGTTGTTGCGCAGCCGGTGGTAGTAGGGCTCCATCGCGATGGCGTTCCAGCCGCTCGCCCCGGCGTCCTCCCACTCCTGCCAGTCCGAGGGCAGCGGTTTGAAGGAGATCAGGGTGTTGTGCGAGGAGCAGCCGCCGAGCACGCGCGCCCGGCTGTGCCGGATGTGGGAGTTGCCGCGTGGCTGCTCGGTGGTGGGGTAGTCGTAGTCGAGGTCGCCGCCGAGCAGGCCGAGCCAGCGGCGCAGGGTCAGTACCTCGGGGCGGTCGATGTCGGAGGGACCGCCCTCGATGAGGGCGACGGTGGTGCCGGGGTCCTCGGCGAGCCGGGAGGCGATCACCGAGCCGGCCGTGCCGCCGCCGATCACCACGTAGTCGTAGGTGGTGTTGCTGGGCATGAAGGTGGTGCTCCTACAGGGGTGTCGCGTCAGGGAGGCGCGGGAGTGAGCGGGGCGCGTGGAGGCGCCGGGGTGTGGTCAGCCGGTGAACCAGCGCACCGGTGCGGGGCGCAGGTTCTCGTAGACGTGCTTGGTCTCGCGGTACTCGTCCAGTCCGGAGGGGCCTAGTTCGCGCCCCACACCGGAGCGGCCGAAGCCGCCCCACTCCGCCTGCGGCAGGTAGGGGTGGTAGTCGTTGATCCACACAGTGCCGTGGCGCAGCCGGGCGGCGACCCGGCGGGCGCGGGCGGTGTCGGCGGAGAATACGGCACCGGCCAGGCCGTACTCGGTGTCGTTGGCCAGGGTCACGGCCTCGTCCTCGGTGCTGAAGGTCTCCACCGTCAGGACTGGGCCAAAGACCTCCTCGCGCACCACGCGCATCGCGCGGTCGCAGCGGTCCAGGACGGTCGGCGGGTAGAAGTAGCCGGTGGCCGGGAGGATGTCGGAGGGCCCTGGGCGCTCGCCGCCGCAGCGCACGACGGCGCCCTCGGCGATCGCGGAGGCGACGTACTCCTCGGTCCTGTCGAGCTGCCGCTGGGAGACGAGCGGGCCGCACTCGACGCCGGGCTCGGTGCCGCGGCCGAGCCGGATGCGGCGGGCGCGGCGGGCGAGTTCGGTGACGAAGCGGTCGTGGACGGACTCCTCCAGGATGAGGCGGCCGCCGGCCGAGCAGACCTGCCCGCTGTGGACGAAGGCGGCGTTGAGGGCCTGGTCGACGGCGGTGTCGAAGCCCTCCTCGGTGGCGCAGGCGTCGGCGAAGACGACGTTGGGGTTCTTGCCGCCCAGTTCCAGGGCGACCTTCTTGACCGTG
Source organism: Streptomyces sp. CNQ085 (assembly GCF_022614595.1). Lineage (GTDB taxonomy): Bacteria > Actinomycetota > Actinomycetes > Streptomycetales > Streptomycetaceae > Streptomyces. The sequence continues at coordinate 8,639 of NZ_JAJFAU010000135.1, read as the reverse complement.
GCGGCCGCGGCGGCGGCCACCTTGGTGCCGCTGACCAGGCCGCCGGTGAAGGAGACCAGGTCCACGCCGGGGTGCTCCGCGAGCCGGGCACCGACCGGGTCGCCCGCGCCGGTGACCAGGCCCGCCACGCCCGCGGGCAGGCCGGCCTCGGTCAGCAGCCGGATCAGGTGGACGGTGGACAGCGGGGTGATCTCGCTGGGCTTGACGACGAAGGTGTTGCCCGCGGCCAGCGCCGGGGCGATCTTCCAGCTCGCCTGGAGCAGCGGGTAGTTCCAGGGAGTGATCAGCGCGCAGACGCCAACCGGTTCGTGGACGACGACGCTGTGCACGTCCGGGCTGCCCGCGTCCACCACGCGCCCGCCGGAGCTGTTCACGGCCCGGTCGGCGAAGTAGCGGAAGGCGGCGGTGACGTCGTCGACGTCGACGCGGCCCTCCTCGATGGTCTTGCCGGTGTCCATGGACTCGGTGAGCGCGATCTGCTCGCGGTCCCGCTGGAGAAGGTCGGCGGTGCGCCTCAGCAGCGCCGCCCGCTCGGCGACGGGGGTGCGCGGCCAGTCGCCGGTGTCGAAGGCGCGGCGGGCGGCCTCGACTGCGGCGTCGACGTCCTCGGCGCCGCCCTCGGAGACGACCGCGAGCACCGTCGCGTCGGCGGGGTCGAGGACCTCCCTGGTTCTTCCGGATAGGGAGGAGCGCCACTCCCCGTCGATGTGCGTGGTCTCGATCGCCGACACGTTCCGTACTGCCTTCCTCGCATGGTGCTCCTGCCGCCCGGCAGGCCGAGCGACCCGGTCCCATGCCCCGTACCGAGGAATTCATTCTTTTAATCCATGGCAAGTGGCATGACTCACACGAGAAACCATGATCATCAGGGATCTATGTGAATGAATTTAAGGCGATGCGAGGACATGGAGGATATTACGGTTGCCACATGAAGTACTCTTTCGGACACGGAGAGCGACCCGGCCCCCGTTCCTGCTGCGACCCCGTCCCGGCTCCGTTCCGGAACGCCGAAGGCCCCCGGCCGGAGGGGGCCGGGAGCCTTCGGTGCGCGGGTGTTCCGGAGCGGGTCCCGGATCAGATGAGGCCGAGGCCGCGGACGGCCTCGCGCTCCTCCTCCAGCTCCTTCACGGAGGCGTCGATGCGCGCCCGGGAGAACTCGTTGATCTCCAGGCCCTGGACGATCTCGTACTTCCCGCCGGAGCAGGTGACCGGGAAGGAGGAGATCAGGCCCTCGGGGACGCCGTAGGAGCCGTCCGAGGGGATGCCCATGGAAGTCCAGTCGCCCTCCGGGGTGCCGTTGACCCAGGTGTGGACGTGGTCGATGGCGGCGTTGGCGGCGGAGGCGGCCGAGGAGGCGCCGCGGGCCTCGATGATGGCGGCGCCGCGCTTGGCGACGGTCGGGATGAAGTCCTCGGCCAGCCACTTCTCGTCGTTCACGGCCTCGGCGGCGTTCTTGCCCGCGACCTCGGCGTGGAAGACGTCCGGGTACTGGGTGGCCGAGTGGTTGCCCCAGATGGTGAGGCGGCGGATCTCCGACACCGGGGCACCGGTCTTCTTCGCGAGCTGCGACAGGGCCCGGTTGTGGTCCAGGCGGGTCATGGCGGTGAAGCGCTCGGCCGGTACGTCCGGAGCGGCGGCCTGGGCGATCAGGGCGTTGGTGTTGGCCGGGTTGCCCACGACCAGGACCTTGACGTCGTCCGCGGCGTGGTCGTTGATGGCCTTGCCCTGCGGCTTGAAGATGCCGCCGTTGGCCTCCAGCAGGTCGCCGCGCTCCATGCCCTTGGTGCGCGGGCGGGCGCCGACCAGGAGCGCGACGCTTGCGCCGTCGAACGCCTTGTTCGGGTCGTCGGTGATCTCGATGCCGCTGAGCAGCGGGAAGGCGCAGTCGTCCAGCTCCATCGCGGTGCCCTCGGCGGCCTTGAGACCCTGCGGGATCTCCAGGAGGCGCAGCGCGACCGGCACGTCCGGGCCCAGCAGCTGACCGGAGGCGATGCGGAACAGCAGCGCGTAGCCGATCTGGCCGGCGGCGCCGGTGACGGTGACATTGACGGGAGTGCGGGTCATGGCGGTCTCCGTTTACCTGACAGTGGCGGCTGGGTCTCCAACGTATCTCTACATCAAGAGACCTGGCGTCAGGCTATCCGACGGCTCCGTCCCGGGGAGCGGGGGGCGGCCGCCCGCCGGAGGGGGGATCGGCGGGCGGCCGCAGGGGGCGTACCGTGCCCGTGGGGGGGGGTACGTGGAACCGCGTTCCCCGGATTCACGCCGTCATGCCGTACGGATTCGGCCGGCCCCCCTCGTGTGCCGGCGTCCGCCCCGGGGCCGCGTTCCCGGCCCGGTCAGCGGATCGTGAAGTGGACGATGTCCTCCAGGAAGGGGATCTCCAGCAGGGGGGCGGGCTGCGCCATCAGTGCCAGCAGCACGACCGCCGTGCCCATCAGGCCGTACGTCACCACGTCCGTGAAGCGGGAGCGCACCGCGAGCATCCCCACCGACGGCACGGCCCAGCGCAGCGCGGCGCCGGCCAGCAGGGAGAGGCCGACGGTCAGCAGGCCCGTACGGAAGTGGCCGAGCGTCACCAGCAGGCCGACGGCCGTACCGGCCAGCACGCACAGCAGCGGCCACTGCCGCGCGGGTGCGGGGGCTTCCCCGGGGGCCGCCCGCCCGCCCCCCTCGGGACGGGCGGTGTCGCGGGTGATCAGCGGGAAGCGCCGGGAGGGGCGCCCGCGGGCGCCTTCACTCCCCCCGGCCTGCCCGGTCCGCTCGGTTCCCGTCTCAGCCGACACGGTCCGCACCCGCGGCGCGCTCCGCCGCCTCCACCACGTTGGCCAGCAGCATCGCCCGCGTCATCGGGCCGACGCCGCCGGGATTCGGCGAGAGCCACCCGGCCACCTCCGCGACGTCCGGGTGCACATCGCCGGCGATCTTCCCCGTCGCCGCGTCCCGGCTGACACCCACGTCCAGCACGGCCGCGCCCGGCTTGATGTACTCGGGGCGGACCAGGTGCGCCGCCCCGGCCGCCGCCACCACGATGTCCGCCCGGCGCAGATGCTCTCCCAGGTCCCGGGTGCCGGTGTGGCACAGGGTCACCGTCGCGTTCTCCGAGCGGCGGGTGAGCAGCAGTCCGATGGATCGGCCGACGGTGATGCCGCGGCCGACGACGGCCACGTCCGCCCCGTCGATCTCCACCTCGTGGCGGCGCAGCAGCTCGACGATGCCGTTGGGGGTGCACGGCAGCGGGGCCCGCTCGTTGAGCACCAGGCGGCCGAGGTTCGTCGGGTGGAGCCCGTCGGCGTCCTTGGCCGGATCCATCAGCTCCAGGACGCGGTTGGTGTCGATCCCGCGCGGCAGCGGGAGCTGCACGATGTACCCGGTGCAGGCCGGGTCCTCGTTGAGTTCGCGGACGACCGCCTCGATGTCCTCCTGGGAGGCGGTGCCGGGCAGCTCGCGCTGGATGGAGGCGATGCCCGCCTGGGCGCAGTCGCGGTGCTTGCCCGCGACGTACTTCTGGCTGCCGACGTCGTCGCCGACCAGGAGCGTGCCCAGGCCGGGCTGGATGCCGCGCGCCTTCAGGGCTTCTACGCGGGCGGCGAGTTCGGTCTTGATCGCGGCTGCGGTGGCCTTGCCGTCGAGAATCTGGGCGGTCATGGGGCCATCTTCCCGGATACGGGGACCCTGTCTCCAATCGCGTCCGCACCGCACGGCACCGCGCGGCTCCTCGGGTACGGAGAGTGATGCCCGCGTCGCGGAGCGACTTGTTCCACAGGAGCCGCGGAGCCCGGGTGTTGCGGATTCGCCACAGTCCTCCGTCTTGTCTGGACAGCGTCATCCGTCCCCCACCAGCATGGTCGCGGATGCCGTGCCCGCGGGGGCCGACCGGGTGCGGCGCACGGGGGAGGCACGCTCTTGTACGACCCGTTCCTCACGCAGCGGAGCTGCGGGGGGGCGCCGCGGTGTTCCTTCGGACGTCCCCCTGGACATCTCTCGGCCCCGACCGTCCCTGTCCCGTCCGCGCGTAAGGAAGACGCTCATGAGCCACCCGCAGGACCCGTACGGCCCGCCGCCGCAGGGCGCGTACCCCCGGCAGCCGCAGCAGTCCCAGCACCCTCAGTACCCCCAGCAGCCCCAGGGCGGCGGCATGCCGCCGTACGCGGGCTGGGGCTCCCGGGCGGGCGCGTACCTGCTGGACAGCCTGATCGTCGGCCTGGTGCCGATGATCCTGATCGGCATCGGCTACGCGCAGGTCATCGGAGCCCTCATCGACGCGGCCGGGAACTGCCCGATCGGCGACACGGTCTGTGCGCAGAACGCGGCCGAGATACCCGGCAGCGCCTGGCCGCTGATCATCGTCGGAGTCCTGCTCTCCCTGGCCGGCCAGCTGTGGCTGATCCACAGGGAGGGCAGGACCGGCCAGACCCCGGGTAAGAAGGCACTGAGGATCAGCCTGCTGCGGGAGGCCGACGGGCAGCCGCTCGGCTTCGGCATGGCCTTCGTGCGCAAGCTGGCGCACATCCTGGACGGCGCGGCCTGCTACATCGGCTACCTGTGGCCGCTGTGGGACGGCAAGAAGCAGACCTTCGCCGACAAGGTGGTCAACAGCGTCGTAGTGAAGCAGCGGCAGTAGATCCCCTCCGCCGGTTCCTCCTCCGTTCCGGCGCGCGCACGCATCCGCCGGGGATGTGCGGGCCGGTACGGGGAAGGGTGGTTTCTGAGGGAGTGGCGCGGCCCCCTCGGCGTCCGGTCACCGCACAGATCGCCCGGAGAACCCGGAGGAACCGGAGGAGAACGCCATGAGCAGCTCCGACCCGAACACCCCGAACGAGCCCTACCGGAAGAACCCGTACGACCGGCCCTCCGCGGGGCGGACGAGCGGCCCGCCCGGCGGGCACCACGGCCCCTTCGGCGGTGCCGAGGAGCATCCGCTGTCCCCGCCGCCCGGCCCGGCGGGCTCCCCCGGGGGGCCTCCCGGCGGGCCGCCCGGGGCGATGCCGGGCAAGGTCAGCTCGTCCCGCATGATCTTCTTCATCGCCGGCGGGCTCCAGGCCCTCTTCTCGCTCCTGGCGATCGTCACCTTCGCCGCGGCCGAGGACGATCTGGAGGAGACCTACGGCGATCTGGGCGTGGGCACCGGCGTCTACTACGCGCTGTTCGTCTTCTTCCTGCTCCACGCGATCGTCGGCATCGTGCTGGCCGTGAAGTTCCCGCGGGGCGGTAACGGGCTGCGGATCTGGAGCATCGTCTGGTCGGCCGTCCTGGTGCTGGTCGGCCTGGCCACGCTGCCCCTCGGGCTGCTGTGGCTGGTGCTCGGCATCGTCTGCGTCGTACTGCTGTCCTCCACCGAGTCGGCGGCCTGGTTCAACCGCCCACGGGCCTGACCGGCCCGCGCACACCGCAGGCCGCGCCCCCGCCGGGGCGCGGCCTGACGTGCGTCCACCTCAGTGGAAGAAGTGCCGGGTGCCCGTGAGGTACATCGTCACACCCGCCGCCTTCGCCGCCTCGATCACCTGCTCGTCGCGGACCGAGCCGCCGGGCTGGACGACCGCCCGCACGCCCGCGTCCGCCAGGACCTGGAAGCCGTCGGGGAAGGGGAAGAAGGCGTCGGAGGCCGCGTAGGATCCGCGCGCCCGCTCCTCGCCGGCGCGCTGGACGGCGAGTCTGGCGGAGTCCACCCGGTTGACCTGGCCCATGCCGACGCCGACGGTGGCGCCGCCCCTGGCCAGCAGGATCGCGTTGGACTTCACCGCCCGGCAGGCGCGCCAGGCGAAGGCCAGCTCCGCCAGCTCCGCCTCGCCCAGCGCCTCGCCGGTGGCGAGCGTCCAGGCCGCGGGGTCGTCGCCGTCGGCCTGGAGGCGGTCGGCGACCTGGAGCAGCGCACCGCCGTCGACCGGCTTGTGCTCCAGATGGGCGGCCGGGGCCTGGGGGCAGCGCAGCACGCGGATGTTCTTCTTGCGGGCCAGCACCTCCACGGCGCCGTCCTCGTAGTCCGGCGCCACGATGACCTCGGTGAAGATCTCGGCCACCTGCTCGGCCATGGCGACGGAGACCGGGCGGTTGACGGCGATCACGCCGCCGAAGGCGGACAGCGGGTCGCAGGCGTGGGCCCTGCGGTGGGCCTCGGCGACATCCGCGCCGACGGCGATGCCGCAGGGGTTGGCGTGCTTGATGATCGCCACGCACGGCTCGGCGTGGTCGTGGGCGGCCCGGCGCGCGGCCTCGGTGTCCGTGTAGTTGTTGTAGGACATCTCCTTGCCGTGCAGCTGCTCGGCCCCGGCCAGACCGCCGGTGCCGTCGCTGTAGAGGGCGGCGGCCTGGTGCGGGTTCTCGCCGTAGCGCAGCACGTTCGAGCGCTGGTAGGCGGTGCCCAGGAACTCGGGGAAGCCGGAGTCGTCGGCGGGGGCGTGGTCGGTCGCGAACCAGGAGGCGACGGCCACGTCGTAGGCCGCGGTGTGCGCGAACGCCTCGGCGGCCAGCCGCCTGCGCGTCGCGAGGTCGAAGCCGCCGCCCGTGACGGCCTCCAGCACCTCGCCGTAGCGGCCGGGGTTGACGACGACGGCGACGGACGGGTGGTTCTTGGCCGCGGCGCGGACCATCGACGGACCCCCGATGTCGATCTGCTCCACGCACTCGTCCGGGGAGGCGCCGGAGGCGACGGTCTCCCGGAAGGGGTAGAGGTTGACGACGACGAGGTCGAAGGGCTCCACGTCCAGCTCGTCGAGCTGCCGGCGGTGGTCCTCCAGGCGCAGGTCGGCCAGGATGCCGGCGTGCACGCGTGGGTGGAGGGTCTTCACCCGGCCGTCCAGGCACTCGGGGAAGCCGGTCAGCTCCTCGACCCGGGTGACCTCCACGCCCGCGGCGGCGATCCGCGCGGCCGTCGAACCGGTCGAGACGAGCTTGACGCCCGCCGCGTCCAGGCCGCGGGCCAGCTCCTCCAGGCCCGTCTTGTCGTAGACGCTGACCAGCGCGCGGCGGACGGGCCGCCTGGGGGCCGCGGGGGCCTCGGTGGTGGTCTCGGAGCCTTCAGTCATGACCGAGAATGACCTTTCTTGCCTCGATGCGGTAGCCGTGGCGGGCGATGCGTCGCACCGTGTCGACGAGCAGCCGCCGCTCGACTTCCTTGATCCGCTCGTGGAGCGTTGATTCGTCGTCCTCCTCCCGCACCTCGACCACGCCCTGGGCGATGATCGGGCCGGTGTCGACGCCGTCGTCGACGAAGTGGACGGTGCACCCGGCGACCTTCACGCCGTACGCGAGCGCCTCGCGCACGCCGTGGGCACCGGGAAAGCTGGGGAGCAGGGCGGGGTGGGTGTTGACGAAGCGCCCGCCGAACCGGGCGAGGAACTCCTTGCCCACGATCTTCATGAAACCGGCGGAGACCACCAGATCGGGCTCGTGGGCCGCCACCGCCTCGGCCAGCGCGCGGTCCCAGGCGTCCCGGCCCGCGTGGTCGCGCACGCGGCAGACGAAGGTGGGCAGCCCGGCGCGCTCGGCGCGCTCCAGCCCGGCGATGCCGTCGCGGTCGGCCCCGACGGCGACGATCTCGGCACCGAAGGCGTCCGGCCTCTCCTCGGCGACGGCGTCGAGGAGCGCCTGGAGGTTCGTGCCCGAACCCGATACGAGAACCACGACGCGGGCCGGGGAATGGGCGGCGAAGGAACGGGAAGCGGAGGCCACGACGAGGCTCTTCTCGGATCTCTCGGTGGGACGGTGCGGCTTTGTACGGTCGTACGAATCCGTGGGGCGGACGAATCCGGGGAACCCTACGAAGCGGCCGACCGTCGGCAACGATACCGGCACACCGGACGGCCCCCTCGGGACGGGGGGACGGCCGCCCGGTAGCGTCTGGAGCACACATCGGCGAACGGCCCGGCGCCGGGACGACAACTAGGGGAAGACACAGAGCACATGACGGACCGACGACGCCGCGCGGCCCCTGAGACCTCGACCGGGATCCCGGCCGGTACCGCCCCGGGTCCGCTCCGGCGGCCCGCCCGCGGCCCGTCCCCCTCCGGCCTGTCACCCTCCGGGCCGTTCGCCCTCTCCGCCCGGGTCTCCCCCGGTCCGCTCCTGCGCGACCGCCTCCCGCGCGGCCGGGAGGACGACAACCCCTTCGCCGCGCCGCCCGAGGGCCGCCCCGAGCGGCCCTGGCGTCCGCGCGGGTCCCGGGGAGCCGGTCCGTCCGGCTCCTCGGACCCGTCGGGCTCGTCCGGCTCGCCGGACTCCCCGCGGGATGGCGGCGAGGGCGGGGACGGCGACCGGCCGGAAGGCTCCTCACCCGACTGGGGCCGCCGGTGGAGCAGCCGCCAGCCGGGCCGGCAGAGCGGCGGCTTCGGCGGCGGCGACCGTCCGGAGCAGGGCGGCGGCCAGGGCGGTGCACCCGGTGGCATGCGCTGGGACCCGACCGACCCCGTCCAGCGCCGGGCCCGGTACGCCCTGGTCATCGGCGGCTGGGGGCTGATCTTCGCCTTCTTCGGCTTCCCCTGGCTCGCGGTACCGCTGGGCGCGCTGGCCGTGTACTGGGGCATCGGCGCCGTCCGCGGCAGGCTCCACCGAAGCTTCCTCCACCCCTGCCGGGCGCACCCCGTAATCCCCGCGCTCGTCCGCAGAGCGCGCACGCCCCTCCTCGATCCGCTCCTCGACCC
>NZ_JAJFAU010000134.1:3172-13830 GCF_022614595.1 Streptomyces sp. CNQ085 | reverse complement strand
GGCCTGGCGGCGGCCGTGGCGCCCCTGGCGGCCGCCGCCGTCTGGATGGTGGCCGGCGCCGACGGGCCGCTGTCGCGGCGCAGCCCCGTGCAGGTCCCGGCGTTCGTCGCCGAGGAGAGCGGCACCCGGGACCGGCCGCGCACCCTCGTCCTCGACGGGGACCCCGGCGCCGGGAGCGCCGGGGACAGCGCCTCCTCCGCGGCGGCCCGGGTCTCGTACACCCTCGTCCGCGGTCCCGGCGCGCGGCTGGGCGACGGCGACACGGCCCGCGAGGCCGGTGGCGACCGGCGGCTGGACGAGATCGTCGGCAACCTGGTCGCGGGCTCCGGCGCCGACCAGGCCGAGCAGCTCAGCGGCTACGCCGTCCGCTACGTCCTGGTGCGTGACGGCGCGCCCCGCGAGATGAGCGCGGTGCTGGACGCGACGCCGGGCCTGTCCAGGCTCAGCCAGGAGGACGGCAGCGCGCTGTGGCGGGTGGACGCCCAGGTCGCCCGGGCCACCATCGTCCCCCCGGAGGGGGAGGAGGGCGGTGCGGCGGCCGGACCGGAGACCGTCGCGGCCGGGCCGGTGAAGGCGCGCACCACCGTCCCAGCCGGCCCCGCCGGGCGGGTGCTGCGGATCGCCGACGCCGCCGACCCCGGCTGGCGGGCCACGCTGGACGGGCGCCCGCTGAAGCCCGTCACCCTGGACGGCTGGGCGCAGGGCTTCGAACTGCCCGCCCGGGGTGGCCTGCTGGAGCTGGCCCACGAGACTCCCGTGACACACACCGTGTGGGTGTGGGCGCAGGGACTGCTGATGCTGGTGGTGCTGGTCATGGCGTTGCCGGGCCGCCGTCGCGAGGTCGACGACGACCTGCCCGAGGAGACCGGGACGGTACCGGCCCAGCCGGTGGAGGGAGAGGGTCGGCGGGCCCGCAGGCTGCGCGCGGCACAGGAGGCGGCGGACGGCCCGCCGCCGGGGACCGCACCTGGACCCGAGCCCGAGCCGGTTCGGGCACCGGAACCGGAGCCCGAGCCGGCCGCGCGGCCCCGGCCCGTGTACATGCCGCAGCAGCAGGGCTGGGACGCCTGGGACGGACAACGGTACGAGCAGTACGGGCAGTACGCCGATCGGAGCGATCCGTACGCACGGGGCGTGCAGCCCGGACCCGCCTACGACGGCGGCTCGTACGGCGACACGTACGGCCACGGCGTCCAGGACGGCACGACGTACGGCGACAGGAGCGACCGCGCATGAACCGCACCACCTACTCCCTGTTCGGCGTGGTCGCCGCGCTGGCCGCCGTCACCGGTGTCGCGTCGCTGACCGTCCCCTCCGGCGAGCCCGCCGCCGGCCCCGCGGCCGCCCGGCTCCCCGTGGAGCGCTCCACGCTGGTGTGCCCGCAGCCGGCCTCCTCGGAGGTGGGCGAGACCACGTACACGGCCTACACGCCCGAGGGCGGCAGCACCGAGCGGGAGGAGGGCGCGAAGAGCGGGGGGAGCGCGGCCGGGCTGCTGCCCGCCGGGAGCACCCTGGAGGGCGGCGGCCGGAGCGGCGAGGACGGGAAGAAGGCCGACGAGCCCGATCCCGTCGTCCCCCTGGAGAAGCCCGGGGTCCCGGTCACCGCCGAGGCGGACAGCAGCGGCTCGCCCGCCCTGACCGGGTCGGCCGACGGAAGCCTCGCCCCCGGCTGGACGGTCCAGCAGACCACCCACGTCGCCGCGGGCACCGGCCGCGGGCTGCTGGGTGTCTCCTGCACCGTGCCCGGCACCGAGTTCTGGTTCCCCGGCGCGAGCACCGCGAAGTCGCGCCACGACTACATCCACCTCACCAACCCCGACGACGCCTCGGCCGTGGTCGATCTGGAGCTGTACGGCAAGGACAGCTCGGTGAAGACCGAGAGCGGCGAGGGCATCAACGTCCCCGGCCGCTCCACGGTCCCCGTGCTGCTCTCCACGCTCTCGCGGGAGCCGGTCACCGACGTGGTCCTGCACGTGGTGGCGCGCAGCGGCCGGATCGGGGCCCAGGTGCAGTCGGTCGACGAGGAGCTCGGCGGCGACTGGCTGCCGGCCTCCGCCGACTCCCGCGGCTCCCTGGTCCTGCCGGGCATCCCGGCCGACGCCACCGACGTACGCCTGGTCGTCTTCGCGCCCGGCGAGAAGGACGCGGACCTGAAGGTGCGGCTGGCCACCCCCACCGGCGCCATCACCCCCGCGGGGCAGGAGAGTCTCCACGTCAGGAGCGGTACGACCGTCGCCGTGGACCTCGGCGACGTGACCAGGGGCGAGCCGGGCTCGCTGATCCTCTCCCCGGCACAGGAGGGCTCCGGCGCCCGGGCCGTGGCGGCGCTGCGCGTGCTGCGCGGCGAGGGGGCGCGGCAGGAGACGGCGTTCATCCCGGCCGCCGTGCCCGTCCGGGAGCGGGCGTCCGTGGCCGGGAGCGACGCCGGGGCGGAGAGCGGCGAGGACGGCGGCACGGTTCTGTCGCTGGTCGCGCCGGGGAAGGCCGCGAAGGTGCGGGTGACCGCGTCGGCGGGCAGCGGCGGCGGCGAGCCGGCCGGCAGGACGATCGACCTCAAGGCCGGCACCACGACGGCCGTCGACGATCTGCGGCCCAAGGGGGCGAAGGGGCGGTACGCGCTCACCGTCGAACGACTGTCGGGCGGGGAGGTGTACGCGGCCCGGACGCTGTCCCTGGAGGACGACGGCATCCCGATGTTCACCGTGCAGACACTCCCGGACGACCGGGGGACGGTGTCGGTGCCGCGTGCCGGGCAGGACCTGTCGGTGCTCGTCGACTGAGCGGCGTACGGCGGCCCGCCCCGTCTCAGTCCTGCCCGTAACGCGGGTCGATCGACTCCGGGGCCAGCCCGAGGAGTTCGGCGACCTGCTCGACGACCACCTCGTGGACGAGCAGCGCCCGGTCGTCGCGCGTCCTGGCGCGCAGCTCGATGGGCCGCCGGTAGACGACGACGCGGTCGGGGCGGCCGTCACGTGCGGCCGCGTACCGGCCGAGCGGCACGCCGTCCGGCCCGTCGAGCCAGCCGTCGACCCAGTCGCCTGGCCCGGTGCCGCTCTCCGGCGCGGCGGGCGGCACCTCCTGCACCACGAACTCCACCCCGGACAGCTGCGGCCACTGTCTCTCCAGCCGGTCCGCGGAGTCGCGCACCAGATCGTCGAAGGCGTCGGCGCGGCTCATGGCGAGCGGCACCTGGGGCGGCGCGATGGGGCCGCGCATGCCGCGTCCATGGCGATCCCGGCGACGCGGTCGCGGGTCGGGCCGGCGGGGCGGTACGGGGTTGCTCATCACCTTGAGAGTAGCCGTCCGAGGGTGGCCGGGGAGCGGGTACGACGCGACCCCGTCGTCCCGTGCCGCCGTCCCGCACCGCCGGCGTGCGGCCGCACGCCGGCGCGCACGGCCCCACGCTCCCCGGGGGCACGGGCGGCGTTCACCACCGGCTGCCGGAAGCCGACCGGTTCCGCCCTTCCAGGGTGTCGTTTCGGACGACTTCCCGATCGGTGATCGCTCCTTGATGACGGAATCCGAACGAACTGGTAACGACGCCCATATCCGGCTTCCACTCCGCCGCCAACCGGACTTTTCCGGCCCTTGACAGGTCAGCCGGTCCGCCACCGCCGCGCGTGCCCGCGGTGGGTCGGCACGACACAACAGGACGACCTCCCGCCGATTCGTCGCGGCCCGCTCAAGAGTGCGGTACCGTCCAACATCGTGAGCCCTGTACGTCGCTGTTCGCGCACCGCGTGCGGCCGCCCTGCCGTGGCGACGCTGACGTACGTCTACGCGGACTCGACGGCCGTCCTCGGCCCTCTCGCGACCTATGCCGAACCCCACTGCTACGACCTGTGCTCGGAGCACTCGGAGCGGCTGACCGCGCCGCGCGGCTGGGAGGTCGTCCGCCTCGCCGTGGACGCGGGCCCCGCCCGCCCCAGCGGCGACGACCTCGAAGCCCTGGCCAACGCCGTCCGCGAGGCCGCCCGCACCCCGCAGCGCGGAAAGCCCGCCCCCACCGAGCAGCCGGGCTCCGGCGGCGTGCGCGAGACGGATCTGATGGAAGTGGCTCGACGTGGCCACCTGCGGGTACTGAGGTCCCCCGAGAACTGATCGCCCCGTTACATTTGGGGCGTCGCCAGATACTCCAGAAGGGGTGGACCGTGCCTGACCTGTCACACATCGTGAAGGCGTACGACGTACGTGGTGTGGTGCCCGACCAGTGGGACGAACCCCTCGCCGAGCTGTTCGGCGCGGCGTTCGCGACGGTCACGGGCGCGAGCGCGATCGTGGTCGGACACGACATGCGCCCCTCCTCGCCGGGCCTGTCGCGGGCCTTCGCCCGGGGAGCCGCCGCCCGCGGCGCCGATGTCACCGAGATCGGCCTGTGCTCCACCGACCAGCTCTACTTCGCCAGCGGCCGGTTCGGCCTGCCCGGCGCGATGTTCACCGCCAGCCATAACCCCGCCCGGTACAACGGCATCAAGATGTGCCGGGCCGGCGCCGCCCCCGTCGGCCGGGACACCGGCCTGGCCGACATCCGCGCGCTGGTGGAGGAGTGGGCCTCCGCCGCGCCCCCCAGGCCGGCGGAGAAGCCGGGGACGATCACGCGGCGGGACGTGCTGGCCGACTACGCAGCCCATCTGCGCTCGCTGGTCGACCTCACCGCCGTCCGCCCGCTGAAGGCCGTCGTCGACGCGGGCAACGGCATGGGCGGCCACACCGTCCCCACCGTCCTGGACGGTCTGCCCGTCGAGCTGGACGCGATGTACTTCGAACTCGACGGCACCTTCCCCAACCACGAGGCCAACCCGCTGGATCCGGCCAACATCGTCGACCTCCAGGCCAGGGTGCGGGAGACCGGCGCCGACATCGGCCTGGCCTTCGACGGCGACGCCGACCGGTGCTTCGTCGTCGACGAGCGCGGCGAGCCCGTCTCCCCGTCGGCGATCACCGCCCTGGTCGCGGAGCGCGAGCTGGCCAGGCACCCCGGCTCCACCGTGATCCACAACTGCATCACCTCCTGGTCCGTACCCGAGGTCGTCAAGGAGGCGGGCGGCACCCCGGTGCGCACCCGGGTGGGCCACTCCTTCATCAAGGAGGAGATGGCACGCACCGGCGCGGTCTTCGGCGGCGAGCACTCGGCGCACTACTACTTCCGCGACTTCTGGAACGCCGACACCGGCATGCTCGCCGCACTCCACGTCCTGGCCGCGCTCGGCGGGCAGCCGGGCACCCTGTCGGAGCTGGTCGCCCGGTACGACCGTTACGCCGCCTCCGGCGAGATCAACAGTACCGTGGAGGACCAGGCGGGGCGCGCCGCCGCGGTGAGGGCCGCCTTCGAGGGCCGCGAGGGCCTGACGCTGGACGAGCTGGACGGCCTGACGGTCACGGCGCCGGACTGGTGGTTCAACCTCCGCCCCTCCAACACCGAGCCGCTGCTGCGTCTGAACGTCGAGGCGCGCGACGCGGAGACGGCCGCCGGGGTCCGCGACGAGGTACTGGCGATCGTCCGCGCCTGACGGCCGGACCGGCGGGACACCGTACGGCGGCGCCGGAACCGGCCACCGGCCCCGGCGCCGCCGTACCGTCCGCGCCCGCCTCCCCGCGCCCGCCACGGCACCCGCCGACGGGGAGCGGCCTCCCGGCGGTACGCTGACCGCACGGCAGTACCACGCAACAGCACAGCACCCGCCCTCGAAGGGACGCACCATGCCGCTCGAAGCCGGTCTTGTGGAGATCCTCGCCTGCCCGGCGTGCCACTCCCCCCTCCAGGAGGAGGGCGACGAACTGGTCTGCGGCGGCAGCGGGTGCGAACTGGCGTACCCCGTCCGGGACGGCATCCCCGTCCTCCTCGTCGACGAGGCACGCCGTCCCGCCTGAGCAAGACCGCCCCCGGCGACCGGAGAGGCCGCACATGCTGGACGAGACCCTGCTCGACGCCCCGGACGCCCTGGCCCGGGCCGACACCCACGGTCTGCTGCGCGGGGCCGCCGCCTCCGGCGCCCGCGCCCGTACGGCCCTGCGGCACGCCACCGAGGCGGGGCTGACCGACCTGCGCCCCGACGGCCGCCCCCGCTCCCTCCTCGTCGCGGGCACCGGACCGGCCGTCGCCTGCGTCGCCGGCCTCCTCTCCGCCTTCGGCAACGGGGCCGTCCCCGTCACACGGCTCCACCCCGCGGGCTCCCTCCCCGACCCCGGCGCACTGCGCTGGACGCTGCCGGGCTGGGCCGGTCCGCTGGACCTGCTGCTGCTCGCCACCCCGGACGGACACGAGGGCGGCCTGACCGAGCTCGCCGAGCAGGCGTACCGCCGGGGCTGCACCGTCGTCTCCGTCAGCCCCGCCCCCGCGCCGCTGGCCGAGGCGACCATCCAGGCCCGCGGCCTGGCCGTACCGCTGGCCGAGGCGCCCGGCGAACGCTACGAGGGTCCCGACCCGCGCGACGCGTACGAACGGCAGGCACCGGTCCCGCCCGCGGCTCCCGGCCTCCTGTGGGCGCTGCTCACCCCACTCCTCGCCCTGGCCGACCGGCTCGGTCTGGTCGCCGCCGGCCCCGAGGGGCTCGCAGCCCTCGCCGACCGCCTCGACCAGGTCGCCGAGCGGTGCGGCCCCGCCGCCGCCACCTACGGCAACCCCGCCAAGACCCTGGCCGCGGAGCTCTCCGACGCGCTGCCGCTGCTGTGGAGCGAGGGCACCGTCGCCGCCACCGCCGCCCGCCATTTCGCCACCACCCTCACCTCGCTCGCCGGCCGCCCGGCGCTGGCCGCCCTCCTTCCGGAGGCACTCACCACGCACGGCGCCCTGCTGAGCGGCTCCTTCGCGGGCGCGGAGGACACCGACGACTTCTTCCGGGACAGGGTGGAGGAGCCCGAGACGATGCGCGCCCGGATCGTCCTGCTGCGCGAGGGCCCTCCGGCCGCCCGCTCCGCCGCCGTCACCGCACGCGACCTGGCGTACGGGCACGGCACCCCGGTCAGCGAGCTGGAACCGGCCGAGGGCAGCACCCCGCTCCAGACCACCGCCGAACTGCTGGCCACCGTGGACTTCGCGGCCGTCTACCTCGCGCTCGCCGGCGGCGAGCGGCGCTGACCGGGGCACCCGAGGCGCGGTGCCCCGGCAGTGACAGGGGTCCGGACGACAGGGTCCGGACCCAGAACAAGGACCCAAGGATCCAAGGACACCATCCCGCATGGACCTCCTCACCAACACCGTGCGCCCCTACGCCTGGGGCTCCACCACCGCCATCCCCGAGCTGCTCGGCACCGAGCCCACCGGCGAGCCGCAGGCCGAGCTGTGGATGGGCGCCCATCCCGGCGCGCCGTCGAGGGTCGACCGTGAAGGAGGCGGAACGCCTCTGTCGGAGACGATCGCGGCCGACCCCGAGGGCGAGCTGGGCCCCGCGGTCGTCGAGGCGTTCGGGCCGGGGTTGCCGTTCCTGCTCAAGGTGCTGGCGGCCGCGTCGCCGCTCTCCCTCCAGGTGCACCCCGATCTCGCCCAGGCCAGGGAGGGCTTCGCCGACGAGGAGGAGCGCGGCGTCCCGGCCGACGCCCCGCACCGCAACTACAAGGACGCCAACCACAAGCCCGAACTCCTCTGCGCCCTCACCCCCTTCACCGGCCTGTGCGGATTCCGCCGCCCCGCCCGGACCGCCGATCTGCTGGAGGCCATGGACGTCGGCGGGCTCAAGCCGTACGCGGACATCCTGCGGGCCCGTCCTGAGGACGAGGCACTGGGCGAGGTGCTGACCGCCGTGCTCTCCGCCGACCGGGAGGCGATCGCCGAGACCGTCGGCGCGGCGGCCGGGGCGGCACGGCGACTGGCGTCCGGGGAAGGACCGTACGCCAGGGATTACGCCGCCTACGCGGGCATCGCGGGCCACTACCCCGGCGATCCGGGCGTCCTGGCCGCGATACTGCTCAACGTCGTGCACCTGGAGCCCGGTGAGGCCCTCTACCTCGGCGCCGGCGTCCCGCACGCCTACCTCGGCGGCCTGGGCGTGGAACTGATGGCCAACTCAGACAACGTGCTGCGCTGCGGCCTGACGCCCAAGCACGTGGACGTCCCCGAACTGCTGCGCGTCGTCCGCTTCGAACCGATGGAGCCGGAGGTGCTGCGGCCGCGCCCCACCTCCGGGGGTGAGGAGGTGTACGCGACGCCCGTCGACGAGTTCCGGCTCTCCCGGTACGTGCTGGCACCCGGTTCCGAACCGCACGACCTGGGCGACCGCGCACCCCAGATCCTGCTGTGCACGGAAGGAGAGGTCACCCTGCGGGAGGTGACCGGCGGCGGCGGGGGCGGTGAACTCGTCCTCCCCCGGGGCCGGTCGGCCTTCGTGCGTGCGGGCGAGCGGGTCGCGGTCCTCGGCAGCGGTACTCTCTTCCGCGCGACTGTGGCCGTGTGACCGCACTACTGCGCTGCCGCGCCCGAGGCCCGGCCCCGGCACGGGAGTGATCCCGCACCGGACGCCGGATTCCCGGACACCAGGCCTCGGGCGCGGGACAGATCCCGCCGTCTTCCCGGGAGAACCGACCTTTCATGAGTGCATCGGGCGGAACCAAGGCGATCGACGAGGCCGGGCACCGCATCCACGCGGCGGTCCCGGTCGCCCGCGTGATCTACCTCGAGCCGGACATACACCGGGCGGAGAAGGCGGAGGAAGCCGCCAGGTTCCTCTGAGCGCCGGCCCTGCGGCACGACGACGCGGCACAGCACCGAGGCATGGTGGGGGCTTCTCCGCCCCGTGGCCGGAATCCCACGGTGCCCCCCGGCATCCGGGGCTGCCCCGCCCGGACGGCGCGCCGAGCGTGTAGCCTCGGGAAGGCACAGACGTCGCTGCTGATGGCGGTCGGGCGGCCACACGGGCCGGCCGAGGGAGAGAGGGCCTCCGACGGACTGCGCTGCGGTCAGGGGACACGTACGTGCCTGTGGTGCGTACGGTGACGACGGCACACGACGGCGGGCTGCCGGTGTGCCGGGTTCCGCACACCTGCCCGCTGCCGCAGACCAGCCAGCCGTACCACCTCGACCGATCCCGAGGAGCAGCTCCCAATGACGACGACCGACGCGCCCACCGGCGCCTCGACCGGCACCACGACCGGAACCGCACCGGACTTCAAGGTGGCGGATCTGTCCCTGGCGGCGTTCGGCCGCAAGGAGATCACGCTGGCCGAGCACGAGATGCCCGGCCTGATGGCGATCCGCCGCGAGTACGCCGCCGCCCAGCCGCTGGCCGGGGCGCGGATCACCGGTTCGCTGCACATGACGGTGCAGACGGCCGTGCTGATCGAGACGCTGGTGGCGCTGGGCGCCCGGGTGCGCTGGGCCTCCTGCAACATCTTCTCCACCCAGGACCACGCCGCGGCCGCCATCGCGGTCGGCCCCGACGGCACCCCCGAGGACCCCCGGGGCGTGCCCGTCTTCGCCTGGAAGGGGGAGACGCTCCAGGAGTACTGGTGGTGCACCGAGCAGGCCCTGACCTGGCCGGGCGAGCCCACCGGCGGACCGAACATGATCCTGGACGACGGCGGTGACGCCACGCTGCTGGTCCACAAGGGCGTGGAGTACGAGAAGGCCGGCTCCGTCCCGGACGTCTCCACGGCCGAGTCCGAGGAACACGCCGTCATCCTGGGCCTGCTGGCCCGCACCCTGGGCGAGGACCCCACCAAGTGGACGAACCTCGCCTCCGAGATCCGCGGGGTGACGGAGGAGACCACCACCGGGGTGCACCGGCTGTACGAGATGCAGCGCGACGGCGTGCTGCTCTTCCCGGCGATCAACGTCAACGACTCGGTGACCAAGTCGAAGTTCGACAACAAGTACGGCTGCCGCCACTCGCTGATCGACGGGATCAACCGCGCCACCGACGTGCTCATCGGCGGCAAGGTGGCCGTGGTGTGCGGCTACGGCGACGTGGGCAAAGGGTGCGCGGAGTCGCTGCGCGGCCAGGGCGCGCGAGTGATCGTCACCGAGATCGACCCGATCTGCGCGCTGCAGGCGGCGATGGACGGCTACCAGGTCGCCACGCTGGAGGACGTCGTCGCCACCGCCGACATCTTCGTCACCACCACCGGCAACAAGGACATCATCCTCGCCGAGCACATGGCGCGGATGAAGCACCAGGCGATCGTGGGCAACATCGGCCACTTCGACAACGAGATCGACATGGCCGGCCTGGCGGCGATGGACGGCATCGTCAAGGACGAGGTAAAGCCGCAGGTCCACACCTGGACCTTCCCGGACGGCAAGGCGATCATCGTGCTGTCCGAGGGGCGGCTGCTGAACCTGGGCAACGCCACCGGGCATCCGTCGTTCGTGATGTCCAACTCCTTCGCCAACCAGACCATCGCCCAGATCGAGCTGTTCACCAAGCCCGACGCCTATCCGGTGGGCGTGTACGTGCTGCCCAAGCACCTGGACGAGAAGGTCGCCCGGCTCCACCTGGAGGCGCTGGGAGCGAAGCTGACCGTGCTGCGCCCGGAGCAGGCCGACTACATCGGCGTGCCCGTCGAGGGTCCGTACAAACCCGACCACTACCGCTACTGACGACCGTCGCCGGCACAGTCGTCGGCACGGGCACGTCACACAGCAGGCAGGCGACACCGTCGGGGCCCCGCTCCATGGCTCCAGCCCGGCGCGCACCGGGTAGATCTCCTCCAGATCGGCCGCCGTC
>NZ_JAJFAU010000134.1:0-3162 GCF_022614595.1 Streptomyces sp. CNQ085 | reverse complement strand
GGCCCCCGCTCCATGGCGGGGCCCCGACCCGTAAGGAACGGCTCCCCATGCCCCGCGGCCGCTACTCGCTCCACGACCCGTACGACCGCACCCCCCTGGGCGAGGAGCGCTTCCAGTGCGCCCCCGGCCCGTCCGGCTGGCGGTACGTCTCACAGCTCACCACTCCCTCCGGCGACCGCGCGGGCTCGGTGGACCTCACCCTGGACGGCCTCGGCCGCCCCCTCCGCCTCGAACTGACCATCCCCCACTGGCAGGTACGCGGTGCCGCCCTCGACGGCGTGACCTGGGTGCGCGCCGGTCCGGCGGGAGAACACGGACAGGAAGGCAACGCGCCCGCCCACGCCTTCACCGGCGCGTCCCCCGCCTTCCTCGTCGCCACCGCCCGGCTGCTGCGCCCCGTGCCCGGCGCACCGCCCACCCGCGCCCGCCTCGTCGCCCTCGCACCCCCCGTACTCGCTCCCCGCACCCTCGACCAGGCATGGGCGCTGGTGGACAGCCAAGCACACGCCACCGACAGCGGCCCGCTGACCGTGGACCACTACCGGGTCGACGACCTGGAGACGGGCGAGAGGCACTCCGTGCACATCGCCGGTGACGTCGTCCTGGCGGCACCCGGTGTCGAACTGGAGGACCTGGAGTCCCCGCCCTCGGTGTTCGACTGACCTCTCCCGTCCGAAGCCGCCGGCGTCAGGCGGGGGGAACGAAGCCCGTGCGCGGGCCGCCCGCTTCCTCGTCACCGCCGCCACTGCCGTCCCCGCCACCGACGGACGGGGTCCCCGGAGGAGGGGAAGCCGACCAGCCGGAAGCAGGGACGGGCCCTGGGACGGGCCATGATCCGGGGGCAGGGGCGGTCTGCGGAAGCGCGGCGCCGTTCCGCTCGGCCTCCGGCCGGTCGCCTTCCCCGAAGGTCCGCTGCGCGTCCCGTCCCTGCCGCTCGGACACCACACCGGACAGGTACACGGCCGGAGGCATCCCCTCCGGGACAGGGGCCCCGGTGAAGCCCGCCACATCGGCCGCCAGGCGCTGCGCCATCGACCAGCCCACCTGCGGATCGAGCTGGTCCGCGCGCAGCAGGTACTGCCGTACGGCCAGCCACAGCCCGTCCGGCACCCGCGACAGGTCCAGCCCCGCGAAGTGTCCGGCCACCCACGGTGGGGTAGGCGGCACCGGAGCCGGCCGGGACACCGGAACCCGCTCCCGCACCACCAGCGTCCCGGCGAACACGTCACCGAGCCGCCGGCCCCGCGCGGAGACCAGTGAGGCGACGCACGCGACGACTCCCACCGTCATCTGGATCTCCACGAAACCCAGCGCCCCGCGCACCAGCGCGTGCCGGAAGCGGATAGGCCCGCCGTCCTCCCGTACCACCCGCAGCCCGCACACCATCTTTCCCAGCGAACGTCCGTGGGACAGCGTCTCGACCGCCACCGGCCCGCCCATCAGCACCACCAGCAGCAGCGCGACGGCGACCGCGGCGGTGGCCGCGTCGTCCAGGGACCCGGTGGCCGACAGCACCGCCACCGACAGCGCCAGGTAGATCCCCCAGAGCACCACCAGGTCTATGAAGACGGCCAGGGCCCGGCTCGGCAGCCGCGCGGGCCGCAGCCCGAGCACCACCGCATCACCCGTCACGAGCTGACTCACCCGGTACGCCTCCTCACCCTCGTCTCGGACCCGCATGCGCCTCGTACGCCGTACGCCGGGTACGTACACAGTCTGCCGCCCGCGGCCGACCGGCCGCCAAGCAGCCCGAGACCGACCGCGCACCCATCTGAAAAGCTCTCCCTATGGACCTCGATGTCTTCGTCACCGCCCACCGGGCCGAGTGGGACCGCCTGGAGGAGCTGCTGCGCCGCCGAAGCCGCCTCACCGGAGCCGAGGCGGACGAGCTCGTCGCCCTCTATCAGCGGACTTCCACACATCTGTCGCTGATCCAGTCCACCGCCCCCGACCCGGCGCTGACCGGCCGCCTCACCTCGCTCGTCGCCCGGGCGCGCAGTGCGGTCACCGGCACCCGCCGCGCGACCTGGCAGGACGTGGGACGCTTCTTCGCGGTCGGGTTCCCGGCCGCCGTCTACCGCTCCCGGCACTGGTGGATACCGACGGCCCTGCTGTCGACACTGGTCGCTGTCCTCATCGGCTGGTGGATCGGTACCCACCCCGAGATCCAGGCCGCCATCGCGGCGCCCGAGCAGCTGCGCGAGATGACCCGGCCCGGTGGTCAGTACGAGACGTACTACTCCAGCAACCCGGCCGCCTCCTTCGCCGCCCAGGTGTGGACGAACAACGCGCAGGCCGCCGCTGTCTGTCTGATCTTCGGTGCCTTCCTGGGGATACCGGTGCTGTGGGTGCTGTTCCAGAACATGCTGAACATCGGGACAGGCATCGGACTGATGACCTCCGCGGGCCGTCTGGATGTCTTCCTCGGCCTGATCCTCCCGCACGGCCTGCTCGAACTGACCGCAGTCTTCGTCGCGGCCGGCACGGGTCTGCGCCTGGGGTGGACGGTCGTCGACCCTGGACCGCGCAGCCGCCGCACGGCGCTCGCGGAGGAGGGGCGTGCCGCCATCGGCATGGCGCTCGGCCTGGCCGCGGTGCTCTTCGTCTCGGGCGTCATCGAGGGTTTCGTGACCCCCTCGGGGCTGCCGACCTGGGCCCGGATCACCATCGGGGTCGTCGCCGAGCTGGCCTTCCTGGTCTACGTCTACGTACTGGGGGCCAGAGCGGTGAGGAGGGGCGAGGCCGGCGACGTGGAGGCCGCCGACCGTTCCGCCGAGGCGCCTCTCGCGGCGTGACACGGGCCGATGTGCGTCGAGGTCCTCGGACCTGCTACGGTTCTGATCGTTCCGGAGGGAGCCCTTGACGGGGATCCATCCGGGAGGTAGATTTTAGAAGTTGCCCTGAGAGTGATAACCTTGAGGGTAGACGGACGAAAATCTATGCGGCTTCGGTCGAGAGCCCACGGCTCCGGCGAAGCAGCCCGAATTCCTGTCGGAAAGCGAAGCCGATTTCGATCGGCCAAAGCGAATCTGATAGAGTCGGAGACACCGAAGGGAAGCGCCCGGAGGGGCCCCGGAAGGGGTGCCGAAGGAAGCGTCCGTTCCTTGAGAACTCAACAGCGTGCCAAAAGTCAACGCCAGATATGTTGATGCCCTGTCGCTC
>NZ_JAJFAU010000133.1 GCF_022614595.1 Streptomyces sp. CNQ085 | reverse complement strand
CGTGCACACCGTCCCGGCCGGGGTGCCGCCGCCCGCGCCCGCGCCCGCTTCCGTGGTGGCGGTGGCGGTGGCGGCGGCGGCGGCCGCCGGCGCGGCGGTGTTGTCAGGGGCGCCCGAGGCGCCCGCCCCGACAGCGCTCCCACCGGCCACCCGCCGCGCGTCCCGCCGTTCCAGAAAGCGGCGCAGCAGTGGTCGCACGGCCTCGCCCGCGAGCAGGGCCAGCGTCAGGTAGAGCACCATGGCGAGCCAGAGAAAGCCCGGCCAGGCGAGGATCTGCTTCAGCACGAAGGGCACGTCCGCCCGTCCGGCGCTCTGCGCCGCGACGGCGGTCACCGGCAGCAGGACGAGCAGGGATGTGCCCACCCGTCTGTACCAGGTGCCGCGCACCGCCACGTCACGCACCAGGCGCCTCCACAGGTACCAGTGCACTGCCGCCAGAACGGCGATCACCAGCACCAGGACGCCCACGAACACCAAGGCCATGCCCTGCTCCACTCCCCTGCCCGATTGTCTGTCCTCAGCCGAACGTATCGGCGGTCGTCATGCGTTCCTTCGGCCGGCGGCCGTCAGCCGCCGCGCGGGGCACGCAGGGCCCGCAGACCGCGCAGCCCGATGACCCCGATTGCCGTGCCCAGCGCCAGCGAGACCGCCGCCAGCACCAGGTGGATCCAGAAGTAGGTGGTCGGGGCGCCGGCGTCGTCGAACGCCAGGCCGCTGCTGTCCTTCCACAGGTTCCCGGTGAAGTTGGTCCACACGAACCAGCTCCACGCCCCGAAGGCGAGCAGGAACCACGAGAGGGGGCGAGAGAGTTTCACACCTATAAGTATGTCTATCGGCTCAACGGAATCACTGACAGGGGCGTCTCCCGCCACCGCGATGGTCCTCTCGGAGGTTCCCCGCCGTCGCGGAGCCGATACGTTCACTCCGTGTCGAAGAACCACTGCGTAATCGCCCGCGCGCGCCGAGTGCGCAGCGCCCGCGGCCTCGCCGCCGCCACCGCACTGTTCCTGCCCTGCCTCCTCGCGGGCGCCCCGGCCGCGGCGCACGCCGTGTCGGACAGGCCCGGGGAGCCCTCCCCGCCCGCGCGGATGTCCACCGTCGGCGGGGAACGCCTCGGTCTTCCCGGCGTCCAGATAGCACCGCGGGCCGGGGCCGGCACCCCCGAACTGCCCGACTCCATCACCTCGCGCGCGTGGATCGTCGCGGACGCCGAGACCGGCGACGTGCTGGCGGCGAAGAACGCGCACTGGCCGCTCGCCCCGGCCAGCACCGTCAAGATGCTGTTCGCCGACACCCTGCTCCCGAAGTTCGACAAGGACCAAGTCCACCGCGTCTCCCGGGAGGAACTGCTCCGGGTCGGTCCGGGCAGCAGCATGGTGGGCCTCAAGGAGGGGCTCACCTACACGGTCGACGACCTGTGGAAGGGCGTCTTCCTCCGCTCGGGAAACGACGCGGTGCACGCGCTGGCCGAGCTGAACGGCGGCGTGGAAAAGACCGTCCGCGAGATGAACGAGCACGCCGGGCGGCTCGGCGCGACGGACACCCATGTCGTCAGTCCCGACGGCTACGACGCCGAGGGGCACGTCTCCTCCGCCTACGACCTCACCCTGTTCGCCCGCTCGGGGATGCGGAAGCCGGACTTCCGCGCGTACGCGGCCACCGTCCGCGCGCAGTTCCCCGGGGACGTGGAGGAGGGGAAGGGCGGGAAGAAGCGCGGCAGCTTCGAGATCCAGAACACCAACCGTCTACTGACCGGCGCCCCCGGCCTGGAACCGTACGAGGGCATCGCCGGCGTCAAGAACGGCTACACCACCAACGCCGGGTCCACCTTCACCGGTGTCGCCCAGCGCGGCGACCGGGTGCTGCTGGTGACCGTCATGCACCCCGAGGGGGGTGGCCTGAGCGTCTACAAGGAGACCGCCGACCTCCTGGACTGGGGTTTCGAGGCCGCGGACAGGACCGAGCCCGTGGGCGAGCTCGTGCCGCCCGAGGGGACGGTGGACGGGCTCGGCAAGAACACCGACGACAGGCCCGGCAGCCAGGCGGACGGGGCGCGGCAGACCGGCCCCACCACACCCAACGCGGCCAGGACGTACGAGCCGTCGGACGGCGCGGGTACCGCCCTGATGATCGTGGCGGCCGTCCTGGTGGCACTCGGCGCGGTCGCGTACGGAGTGCACCGGCGCTGGCCGCTGCCGGGCATGGCCGGTGTACCCCGCCCGGGGCGCGGAGCGCGGGGCCCGGCTGTCCTGGGCGGCCCGGGGAACCCCGGCGCCCTGGAGAGGATCGTGACGAGGCCGCCGGCACCCGGGAGGCCGCGGGCAGCCGACTCGGTGCCCGAAGACGCGGCGGACACCGGGAACGCCGGGAAACCCCGAGCACCCGGGACAGCCGGGACGGCCGGGAAACTCGAGAAGCCCGGAAAGCCCGGGAAACCCGCCTCCGGGGAAGCGGAGGGCTCCGGAAAGGAGTCGCCCGCCGGACCCGGCGGGACGGCGAAGGACGCCGGAACGCCCTGAGGAACCCGGCGCTGCCCCACGGCCCGAGCGGGCCGTGGGGCAGCGTGGCTGTGGGGCCGCGACCGGCTCCCCGGCCCCCCGGCCGGCGCGCCGGGGCGCGTCAGAGCGAGGGGGCCGGGGGTCTGGAGAAGTTCGGCTGCGGGGGCAGGGGCAGGTGCGTGGAACCGCCGAAGGAGAACTCCCTCTGGAGCCGCCACACACAGTCCTCGCCCTGCTCGTACAGCGCGAAGCCCGTCGCCGTCCAGGCGGCCTCGAAGTCGGCCAGCTCCGCGTGCGCCCGGTCCATCGCCTCCTCGGCGATGTCG
Source organism: Streptomyces sp. CNQ085 (assembly GCF_022614595.1). Lineage (GTDB taxonomy): Bacteria > Actinomycetota > Actinomycetes > Streptomycetales > Streptomycetaceae > Streptomyces. The sequence continues at coordinate 11,065 of NZ_JAJFAU010000133.1, read as the reverse complement.
TGGGCGACCGTGACGTGCGGGTGGTAGGGGAACCGCAGCTCGCGGGCGAGCGGGCCGTCCTCGGCCCGGACCCGCTCCTGGAGCCATCCGCAGGCCGAGGAGCCCTCGACGACCCGGACGAAGACCACCGGCGACAGCGGACGGAAGGTGTCCGTGCCCGACAGCCTCATCCGGAAGGCCCGTCCCGCCGCGGCCACCCGGGCGAGGTGTTCCTCGATCTCGGGACGGTGCGCGGCGTCCACCTCGGTCGGCGGCAGAAGGGTCACATGGGTGGGGATGCCGTGGGCCGCGCTGTCACCGAAGCCGGCGCGCCGCTGCTGGAGCAGGCTGCCGTAGGGCTCCGGGACCGCGATCGATACGCCGAACGTGACGGTCCCCACGTGCTTCTCCTTCCTCGTCCCCGCCGTTTCCTCGTCCCCCGGTCGTCCGGTGTCCCGTCAGCGCTTGGCGGGCACGAAACCCACCTTCTCGTACGCGGCGGCCAGAGTCCGCGACGCGACCTCGCGCGCCTTCTCGGCCCCTCCGGCCAGCACCGAGTCCAGCGTCCCGGGGTCGTCCAGATATTCCTGGGTGCGCTCCCGGAAGGGCGCCACCCAGGCGGCGACGACCTCGGCCAGATCGGTCTTGAGGGCACCGTAGCCCTTGCCCGCGTACTGCTGCTCCAGTTCCGGGATCCCGGTACCGGTGAGGGTGGAGTAGATCACCAGCAGGTTGCTGACGCCGGGCTTCTCCTTCTCGTCGTAGCGGATCTCGGTCCCGGTGTCGGTCACCGCGCTCCTGATCTTCTTGGCGGATGTCCTCGGCTCGTCGAGCAGGCTGACCACACCCTTGGGAGAGGCCGCCGACTTGCTCATCTTGACCGTCGGCTCCTGGAGGTCGTAGATCTTCGCCGTCTCCTTGAGGATGAAGGCCGAGGGGACGGTGAAGGTGTGGCCGTAGCGGCTGTTGAAACGCTCGGCGACATCGCGGGTCAGCTCGATGTGCTGGCGCTGGTCCTCGCCCACGGGGACGCTGTCGGCCTGGTAGAGCAGGATGTCGGCGACCTGGAGGACGGGATAGGTGAACAGGCCGACCGTCGTGGCCTCGGCGCCCTGCCGGGCGCTCTTGTCCTTGAACTGGGTCATCCGGGAGGCCTCGCCGAAACCGGTGAGGCAGTTCATCACCCAGGCGAGCTGCGTGTGCTCGGGCACGTGGCTCTGGACGAACAGGGTGCAGCGCTCCGGGTCGAGCCCCGCGGCCAGGAGCTGGGCGGCGGCCAGCCGGGTGGAGGCGCGCAACTCCTCCGGGTCCTGCGGGATGGTGATGGCGTGCAGGTCCACGACGGCGTAGAACGCGTCGTGGGTGTCCTGCAGATCGACCCACTGGCGGACGGCACCGAGGTAGTTGCCGAGGTGGAAGGAGCCCGCGGTGGGCTGGATGCCGGAGAGTACACGGGGACGGTCAGTGGCCATGGCGTCATTCTCGCAGAGGGCCGCCGCCGGGATCACCCGTGTTCCGCCTCCCCCGCGCATACCGCGTCCGCCGAACTGATCGCCGCGGCCGACGCGCACAGCGCGCACAACTACCACCCGCTGCCGGTCGTGATCTCCTCCGCCGAGGGCGCGTGGATGACCGACGTGGAGGGCAGGCGCCACCTCGACATGCTCGCCGGCTACTCGGCGCTCAACTTCGGCCACGGCCACCCCCGGCTGCTGGCCGCCGCCCGGGCGCAGCTGGAGCGGCTCACCCTCACCTCCCGCGCCTTCCACCACGACCGCTTCGCCGCCTTCTGCACCGAGCTGGCCGAGCTGTGCGGCATGGAGGCGGTACTGCCGATGAACACCGGCGCGGAAGCCGTGGAGACGGCGGTGAAGACGGCCCGCAAATGGGGCTACCGGGTCAAGGGCGTCCCCGACGGGCGGGCGCGGATCATCGTGGCCGGGAACAACTTCCACGGCCGCACCACCACGATCGTCAGTTTCTCCACCGACCCCGAGGCCCGTGCCGACTACGGCCCCTACACGCCGGGCTTCGAGATCGTCCCCTACGGCGACCTGGAGGCGATGCGGGCCGCGCTCGACGAGAACCCGGACGACACCGTCGCCGTGCTGCTGGAGCCGATCCAGGGCGAGGCGGGCGTACTGGTGCCGCCGCCGGGCTATCTGGCGGGGGTGCGCGAGCTGACCCGCGAACGGAACGTGCTGTTCGTCGCGGACGAGATCCAGTCGGGCCTGGGCCGTACGGGCCGGACGTTCGCGTGCGAGCACGAGGGCGTGGTGCCGGACGTGTACGTGCTGGGCAAGGCGCTCGGCGGCGGCATCGTGCCGGTCTCGGCGGTGGTCTCCTCAGCTCAGGTGCTGGGCGTCTTCCGGCCCGGCGAGCACGGCTCCACGTTCGGCGGCAACCCGCTGGCCTGCGCGGTGGCGCTGGAGGTGGTCGCGATGCTGCGGACCGGCGAGTTCCAGCAGCGGGCGGCCGAGCTGGGCGAGCACCTCCACCACGAGCTGGGTCTGCTGGTGGGCGGCGGGGCGGTGGAGGCGGTGCGCGGGCGCGGGCTGTGGGCGGGCGTGGACGTCGTGCCGTCCCTGGGCACGGGCCGGGAGATCTCCGAGCGGCTGATGGAGCGGGGTGTCCTGGTCAAGGACACCCACGGCTCGACGATCCGCATCGCCCCGCCGCTGGTGATCTCCAAGGAGGACCTGGACTGGGGGCTGGAGCGGCTCGGCGCGGTGCTGGGCGTCTGAGTACGGGCGCGGTGCCGCGCGGCCTCCCCCGGCGGGTCACCCGAGGGCGTCGCGCAGCACCGCGCACAGCGCTTCCACGGCCGGGGAGAAGCCGTGTTCGGGCGGGGCGCCGTAGCCGACGACGAGCGCGTCGCGTCCGGGACCGGGGCCTGATCCGGGGCCGGGGCCGGGCTGTGCGGGCCCGGGAGCGGGAGCGGCCGCCGGGTGGCGGAAACGCGCCAGCCCCTGCACGGCCACCCCCGCCCGCCGCGCCGCCTCCAGCACCGGCCCCTCGGTGCCGGGCGGCAGTTCCAGCACCGCGTGCAGTCCGGCCGCGATGCCGGTGACGCGTACGGCGGGGGCGTGCTCGGCGAGCGCGGCCACGAGCTGGTCGCGCCGGCGCCGGTAGCGCAGCCGCATGGCGCGCACATGCCGGCCGTACGCCCCCGAGTCGATGAAGTCGGCGAGGGTGAGCTGGTCGAGGGCGCCGCAGTTCTCGGCCGTCTCCCGGCGGACGGTCATGACGGGGCCGAGCAGCGCCTCGGGCACCGCCATCCAGCCCAGCCGCAGCCCCGGAGCCAGGCTCTTGCTGGCGGTGCCGAGGTAGACCACCCGCTCCGGGTCGAGGTCCTGGAGCACGCCGACGGGCCGGCGGTCGTAGCGGAACTCGCCGTCGTAGTCGTCCTCCAGGATCAGCCCTCCGGTGGCCCGCGCCCAGTCGACGACGGCCGTGCGCCGGTCGGAGTGCAGGGGGACGCCGGTGGGGTACTGGTGGGCGGGGGTCAGAAGGGCGGCGCGCGCCTGCGCGGCGTACAGTGCGGACACGTCGGCGCCTCGGTCGTCCACCGGCAGCGGCACGGTGCGCACCCCGGCGCGGGCCAGCAGGTCGCGGTGGATCCACAGGCCGTAGGACTCCACCGCCACCGTGGCGCCCAGCACCTCCCCCAGCAGCGCCAGCCCGCGCACGAACCCGGCGCAGACCACGATCCGTTCGGGATCGGCGCGCACCCCCCGCGCGCGGGAGAGGTAACCGGCCAGCGCGCGGCGCAGTTCGGGCCGGCCGCGCGGGTCGTCGTAGCCGAGGGCCGCGCCGGGCGCGGCGGTCAGGGCACGGCGGGCGGAGGTGAGCCAGGCGGCGCGGGGGAAGGCGGAGACGTCCGGCCGCCCGGAGCGCAGGTCGTGGCGGACGCGCGGGGGCGTACTGGCGGGGGCGTACAGGCGCGGGACGGTGGGGCGCGCGCCCGGCGGGCCGGAGGGCGCGGCCGGTTCGGCGCGCGGCGCGACGCGGGTGCCCGAGCCCTGACGAGCCGCCAGCCAGCCCTCGGCGACGAGTTCGGCGTACGCGTCGGCCACGGTGTTGCGGGCGACGCCCAGGTCGGCGGCGAGCGAGCGGGAGGAGGGCAGCCGGGTGCCGGGGGCGAGGCGGCCGGTGCGTACGGCGTCGCGCAGGGCACGCATCAGCGAGGCGCGCAAGCCCCCCGGCCCGCCGAGGTCCAGATGGAGGTCACCGCCGGCGCCGACGGCCGGGCTCCCACCCGGATTGGCCCAGGATTCCCGCATGGAAGTGGACCATACCCCTGGGCTGACACCCGCCTAGGGTCGTCACCATGACGACAGCTCACGAACACGGCCCGCGCATGAACCTCTGGAAGCTCGCCCCAGAGGTGTACAAGGGGATGGCCGCCTTCGAGGCCGCGGCGTCGAAGGGGCTGGATCCGGTCATCGCCGAACTGGTCAAGGTCCGCGCCTCACAGCTCAACAAGTGCGCCTTCTGCATCGACATGCACCTGGCCGACTCCCGCAAGCTGGGAATCGACCAGCTCAAGCTGGACCTGCTCGACGCCTGGGAGGAGGCCCATGGCCTCTACACCGACAAGGAGCAGGCCGCGCTCGCCCTCACCGAGGCGGTCACCCGGCTGGACGGCGGCACACCGCAGGGACACTACGTGCCGAACGGGGTCTACGAGCGGGCGGCGAAGAACTTCGAGGAGACCGAGCTGGCCCATCTGATCTCCCAGATCGTCTCCATCAACGCCTGGAACCGCTTCCAGGTGACCACCCGCGCCGTCCCGGGCTCGCTCGGGGACACGAGCGGACGGTGACCACCCGCGCCTTCACCTGCGCGGAACCGGCCGCCGGGCCGCACGGCGCCCAGGGGCGTCTTTGAGTCAACTTGCCGGTGACCGTGCCGCAATCCCGGCAGTGGGTTGCGCACGGCCCGGCGGTTGGTGACGATCTCCCACGAGGCGCCGAAAACCGACACCCCGCCGACCGCCCCACGGCGCCGCCCCTCCAGGCCCCGAAGGCGACGCCGCGCGAAGCGGGAGGCGCCGGAAAGGACACACCGGTGGCAGCATCCCCCCTGCGCTTACCGGGCCGCCGCCGTGCCCGGTTCCGGGAGATGCGGCGCGACTGCGAAAGACGCCTCGCCGAGATCGACGTCGTCCCCGGCCACGACGGCGCGGCGGGCGCCCCGGACACCGCGGACGCCACCGGGGCCGTCGGCATCACGGCCGTCTGCGTGCGGGTGGGCCGCCGGCGCGGGCGCGCCATCCGCCTCGTCCCCATGGAGCTGGACGAGCCCCTGCTCCACGGCCTGTGGATCGCCCTGCCGGACACGGACGTCATCGTCTACCGGGCGAACACCAGCAGGCCCCACCAGGAGCACATCATCGCCCACGAGCTCTCCCACATCATCTGCGAGCACGACTTCGGCGCGCTCCCCGGGCCGGCCGTCCCGGCGCACCTCTTCCCGGACACCGATCCGGACCTCGTCCACAGGTCGCTGAAACGCTCCGCCTACGACGACCGGGCCGAGCAGGAGGCCGAGATGATGGCGTCGCTCATCCTGGCGTACGCCCACCGCAGGGCGGCCCCGGACCCGGAGGACACCGAGGCCCTGCCGCCCGAGGAGGCCACCGTGATGGCCCGCGTGGAAAGCGTCGTCGGCCGCGGATGATCTACGACGCCCTGTCCCATCTGTGCGCCCTCGTCGGGCTCGCCGCGTTCTGCTACAAGCTCCCCGAACTCCTGCGGCGCAGGGGTGACCCGGCCCTGTGGGCCCTGGAGACCTACTTCCTGTGCTCCGGGATCAGCTTCCTCGTCGACCTCAACTGGCTGCGCGACGACGTCTCCCGCCTGTTCGGCTACCCGAACCTCACCACGCTCCTGACACAGGCCGCGGTGGTCGTGCTGACGGCCGCCCAGCAGGTCGTACTGGTCCACTGGTCGCGTCCGCCCGAGCGGGCGGCGGTCCTGGCCCGGCGGCGCGTGCTGGCGTTCTCCGCCGCGCTGGCGGTCCTGGTCGTGCTGTTCTTCGTCGTGGAGCCCTACCGGCAGACCGCCTCCGCCGAGAACACGCTGCTGAGCAACATGCGGGATCCCGGCTACGCGGGATACCTGCTCCTCTACATCACCGTCTGCGCGGTAGGACAGGTCGGGGCCGTACGGCTGTCCTACCGCTACGCGCGCATCGCCCGCCGCGCCTGGCTGCGTGCGGGCATGTGGACGGTCACCGCGGGCGCCTCGCTCATCCTGCTCTACTGCGCCATCCGCTACATCCAGATCGCCGGCACCCGGCTCGGCCACGGCATGAGCGCCTGGGAACCCGCGTACTGGCTGGCCGGGAGCGTGGGGGCACTGCTGCAGGTGTTCGGCTGGACGGTGCCGTCCTGGGGCCCCGCCCTCTCCGGCCGACTGTACGGCTACCGCTCCTACCTGCGGCTCCGCCCCCTGTGGTGGGCCCTGTACGAGGCGGTGCCCGCGATCGCGCTCGAACCGCCGCCCAGGCGGCCGCTGGACCTGCTCCCCCCGGCCGGCCTCGACTACCGGCTCCACCGGCGCGTCATCGAGATCCTCGACGGCTGCCACGCCCTGAGCCCGCATCTGCCGCCCGGCGCGGAGCGGGGCTCCCCGGCCGGCGAGGCCCGTCTGCTGAGGTCCGCCCTCGACGCGCGGGCCGGGGCTCCGGCGGGCCCCCCGCCCTTCCCGCCATCCGCCGCGCCGCCCGCGCCTCCGCCCTCACCGGCCGGACGCCGGGGCGGCTCGGGGGAATCCGGGGACTTCACGCAGGAGGTGGCCCGGCTGTCCGAGGTGGCCAGGGCCTTCGCCCGGCTCCCCGCCCGGCCGACCACCTCACGGGCCGCGGCCGAACGGGCGGCCTCCGGACAGGCCTCGGCACCGCGGGGAAGCGATCACTCCTGATCCCCGGCTCCCGCCCCTGAACGCCGCCCCCTGAAACTCCTGGCTCCGCCAGGACCGACCCCGCCAGGAAACCGATGGAACCCCGCCCGCCCTCCGCGCCGGACGTCCGCGCCATGACAGCCGAACTCCTCGCGCTCGACCGGACGCTGGGAGCACGCCACGCCGCCCCCGTGGCGCTGCGGTCCGTGCGGGCCGTGGAGGCGGCCGGGGCGTCCGCGGTGGCCCGCGGAGCGGGTACGGCGGACGCGGACCTCGCGGACCCGGCCGATCTCGCGGAGCTCTTCGAGGTCGCCGCCTGGATCCTGTTCGACGCCGAACGGCACGGGTCCTCGTACCGCCTCAACCGGCGGGCGCTAGCCCTGACCCGCCGCCTGCCCGAGGAGGAGCGCTCCATCGAGCTGCTGGTGCTCTCCGTGCTGAGCATGCAGCAGGCCCACCTCATGCGTCCTCGCGCGTCTCTGCGCACCTCATCCGCCGTCCTGGCCCGGCGGGGCCTGCCGCCGCGGGTGGCCGCCCTCTTCCATGTGCGCGAGGCGCGCGCGTACGCCCAGCTCGGCAGCGGGGCGCGGGCGCTGCGCTCCCTGGCCGCCGCCCGCGAGATGTCCGCGGACGGCCCGTCCGAGCGGGACCCCTCCTGGAGCTGGTGGTTCGACCGCGCCGAACTCGACGGCCACCACGGGCTCGTACTGGCCGGCCTGGGAGACGCGGAAGGGGCCGCGGCCCTGCTCCACGCGGCCGTCGCGTCCGACGGCGGCCCCGCCTACCGCGCCCTGTTCGCCGCCGAACTCGCCCGCGTCCTGGCCCGCGCGGGCGCGTGGCGCGACACGGACGCCCTGCTGTCCGCCCTGGCGGAGAGCGCTCCCCGCGTGGGATCCGTACGCGCCCTGAACTCCCTGCGGCAGGCGGTCGCCGCCGTCGGGGAGGGCCGCCGGGTGCCGCGCGCACTGCGCGGCACCGCCCGAGACCTAACCGTGCTGCTCGCGCGGGAACTCCCCCCGCGAGCGACCCGGTGAGGGAGAAGTCCACCACCCGCCCGTCAAGCCACCGGAGCCCCGATGACACCGCACTCCCCCCGCCCCGTACGCCGTACCCGCCTCGCCGTCCTGCTGGCCGCCCTGCTCTGCGCGGCGGGCGCCTCCACCGCCTTCACCACCACGCTCCAGGAACGGGACACCAGACCCGCCGCCGCCCGCGCCGAGGCGTCCGGGACGTACCACTCCCCCCACACCGAGCCGTACGTGCGCACCCAGCTCTTCTTCGGCACCGGCCGCCACGGCGGTGAGCCGCCGATCACCGAGGAGCAGTTCATGGACTTCCTGGACGAGCACGTCACCCCGCGCTTCCCCGCCGGCCTCACCCTCCAGGAGGGATACGGCCAGTGGCGCGACAGGACCGGTTCCATCAACGGCGAGCGCTCCTACGAGCTGATCCTGCTCTACCCCCGCGAGGAGGCGGAGGCCCGCGACGCCGACATCGAGTACCTCCGCGACCGGTACACCGGGATGTACGAGCTGGAGTCCGTCGGCCGGGTGGACGAGCAGGTGCGCGCCGGCTTCTGAGCCCCTGTCTCCCCGCCCCGCCCGTGTCCCGTCCCCCGCCGGATCGCTGTCCCGGCGGGGGACGGGGGCAAGGTACGAGCCTTGACCCGGAGTCGGGACACCCGCTGTACATGCAACTGGCGGACGTGATCGAAGCGAGGACCGCAAGCGGTGAGTACTTGCCGGACCGGGTGATCCCGACTCCGGCCCGCCTCGCCGAGGAGTACGGGATCGCCCAGATGACCGCGCGCCGCGCCATGCGCGAACTCCGGGAGCGCGAGCTCGTCTGCACCGTGCCGGCAAGGGTTCCTACGTCGTACCCGAGCCCAAGACCGCAGGCAGCTGATTCCGTGATCGATTTCGTCTCCGACGTACCCCCGGTGGATGCGGGCGGCCGACGTGATCCGGCGGCGGATCACCAACGGCACCTGCCCGCCGCGCACCCGGGTACCCTCGGTGATCCAGTTGCGGGCAGAGTTCGGCGTCGCACAGGCCACCGCGCAGAAGGCGCTCACCCGGCTGCGGGCGGAGTCCCGCCACGTACACCGTGCCGGGACTCGGCAGCTTCGTGGCCGAGCCCGGGGAATAGGTCCGTAGACAAGCGGCTGGCCCGGAACGCACCTCGCGTTCCGGGCCCGTGGCCGTGGGGGCCGCCCCTTCCGGGGCTACCGGCTCCTTACGGGAGCCACTTCTCCCAGGTGGACTTGTTCTCCTCGGCCCACTTGGCCGCCGCGTCCTCCGAGGACATGCCGTCACCGGCGATCCACTTGGCGACCTGGTTCTGCTGCTCGGTCGACCACTCGAAGTTCTTCAGGAACTGCGCGGCGTCGCCGCCGTCCTTGGCGAAGTCGGCGTTGAGGTACTTCTGCAGCGGGGTGTTGGGGTAGGCGCAGGCGACCTTCTCCGGGTCGGCGTCGCAGCCCTCGGTGTACTCGGGCAGCTCCACCTCGACGAAGTCGATCTCGGCGTTCAGCCACTGCGGCGTCCACCAGTACGACAGGAAGGGCTTCTTCTCCTTGACGTACTTCTTGATCTGGGTGATCTGGGCGGCCTCGCTGCCCGCGTAGACCGTTTTCAGGTCCAGGTCGAGGTTCTTGATGATCGCGTCGTCGTTGGTGGTGTACGACGGCGAGCCCTCCAGGAGCTGGCCCTTGCCGCCGCTCTCGGTGGTCCTGAGCTCGTCGGCGTACTTGTTGAGGTTCTTCCAGTCGGTGACGTCGGGGTTCTCGTCCGCGAAGTACTTGGGCACGAACCAGCCGATGTGGCCGGTCACGCCGAGGTCGCCGGCCGGAACGACCGTCTCGCGCTCCTCGATGTAGCGCTCCTCCTTCTTGGGGACGCCGCCCCAGTCCTCCAGGATCGCGTCGACCTTGCCGCTGTCGAGCGCGTCCCAGGCGACCGGCTCGTCCATCTGCTGGAGCTTGACCTCGACCCCCAGCTCCTCCTCCAGGACGTGCTTGGCGACTGCCGCGTTGGCCTCGGCGCCGACCCAGGAGGGGACGGCGATGGTGACGGTGTCGCCACCGCCGGAGGAGGCGGAGGTGTCGGCGGCGCCGCAGGCGCTGAGCGCGGCCAGGCCGAGGACGGCCGATCCGGCGGCCAGGGTGGTGCGTACGCGTCTGCTGTTCCTGCCGGTGTTCATGCCGGGTCTCTCTTTCTGTCGGTGCTACTTGTGCGTGTGTGGGGGTGCTGGAACGCGGGGTCCCGGTCAGCGCCGGTCGCGAGGGGTGGCGGGCTGGGTGACGCGGTCCAGGAGGACGCCGAGGCAGACGATCGCCGCGCCGGCGGTCAGGCCGATGCCCAGTTCGCTCTTCTGCAGGGCGTAGACGACGTCGTAGCCGAGCGCGCCGCCGCCCACCAGGCCGCCGATGACGACGATGGCCAGGACGAGGACGACCCCCTGGTTGACGGCCAGCAGCAGGGCGGGCCGGGCCAGCGGGAGCTGGACGTGGCGCAGCTGCTGGCCGGTGGAGGCGCCCATGGAGCGGGCGGCCTCCAGCGCGCCGGGGTCGGTCTCCCGGACGCCCTGGGCGGTGATGCGGATGACCGCGGGCAGCGCGTAGACCACGGCGGCGATGATCGCGGCGGTGCGGCCGACGTTGAACAGCGCCACCACCGGGATGAGGTAGATGAACTGCGGCATCGTCTGCATCACGTCGAGCACCGGCCGGACGGCCCGGTCCGCCCAGGGCACCCGGGCGGCCAGGACGCCGATCGCGACGCCCGGCAGCAGGGTGACCACCAGCGCGGCGAGCACCTGGGAGAGGGTGTTGAGCGAGGTGGGCCACAGGCCCATCGCGCCGATCGCCGCCAGCGCGGCCACGGCGGTCGCGGCGGTGCGCCAGGTGCCCGCCAGCAGGGCGAGGGCGGCGGCGGCCAGGAGCAGCAGCCACCAGGGGGCGCCCTGGAGCCCGTCGCGCAGCGGGTTGAGCACCCAGCGGGCGAAGTTGTCCGACCAGGCGGCGGTGCCGCCGACGACGGGGATGCCGGAGCCGAGGTTGTCGGTGATCCAGTCGACGGCGGTGTTGACCGGGGCGGAGATGCTCACGGTCCACGGCTCGGGCCACTGCCGGCCCAGGGCGGCCGATCCGGCCACCGAGGCGGCGGCGACGAGCGCCGCCG
>NZ_JAJFAU010000132.1 GCF_022614595.1 Streptomyces sp. CNQ085 | reverse complement strand
AGTGTGGGGAGTTAGTGACCTCGGGTGCGGCGGTGGTAGTGGCAGCGGCGGGCTGTGGCCTGGTGGCGGCGTCCAGGGTGCGCCGCAGACCATCCAGCCGCCGGGCGAGCCGCTCGGCGCGGGGCGCGGCCTCCGCGGCGGCGTCCACGCTCCGCTGGTGGGCGGCGCGGGTGTCCTCCCATTCCCCCAGCCACTGCTCCGCCTCACGCAGCAGTTCCTCGTCCGAGTCCGACTCCCTCTCCAGGGAGGCGAGTTCGGTGTCGAGGCGGTCGACGCGCTCCTCGGCGCGCCGGGCGGCCTCCAGTGTGCCCAGTTCCCAGCGGGTGGCGCGTTCCAGGTCCGCGAGGCGCCCGGCGGGGGCGTGGGCCGCCTCACCGGGCAGTTCGGCGCGGGCCCGCTCCTCGGCGTACGCGGCGCGGCGGCTCTCCCTCTCGGCCTCCTCCCGCAGAGCGAGGGCGGGGGCGACGGTGTCGGCGGCGCGGGCCCGCTCCAGCCGGGCTCGGTCGGCGTCGTGTTCACGCGCCCGTTCGGCGAGCGCCTCGGCACGCCGGCGGGCGTCCGCGTACCGCCGACGGCGCCGTTCCAGCTCGCGCGCCTCCTCCAGCCGCCGCCGGGCGTCGGCGTGGGCCAGTTCGGCCAGGCGCAGGGCCGAGGCCGCGGCGTCCAGCCGTTCACGGGCCAGGGACCGGGCGGGTGCGGCCCAACCCAGTACGGCGTCGGCCAGACCGGGGTCGCCGGGCGAGAGTTCGGCGAAGGGACCACCGTCCGGCCCGGCTGCGTCTCCCGCCGCCTGCCACATGCGGTGGGCCAGGGCCAGCAGCCGCTCGTCGCCGTCGCGCACCCGGCGCTGCGCGGCGGTGCGCGACTCGGCCAGGTACTCTTCGACGGCGGCGAAGCGGCGGGTGTCGAAGAGACGGCCCAGCAGTTTCGCGCGCTCCTCCGCGCCGGCCCGCAGGAAGCGCGCGAAGTCGCCCTGCGGCAGCAGCACCACCTGGCAGAACTGCTCACGGCTCATGCCCAGCAGCTGGGCCAGTTCCTCGCCGATCTCCTGGTGGGAACGGCTGAGCGCCTTCCAGGCGCCGGCCGCGGCGTCGTACTCGCGCAGCCAGGACTGGGCCTTGTCGGTGGTCATGCCGGTGCCGCGCTTCTTGGGGCGCCGCTGCTCGGGCTGCCGGGTGACCTCCAGCCGCCGCCCGCCGACGGTCAGCTCCAGGACCACCTCGGTACGGGTGCCGTGGTCGGCGTGGTCGCTGCGCAGCCTGCTGGGACCGGAGGCCTGGCGGGCGCCGGGCACTCCGCCGTACAGGGCGTAGCAGACGGCGTCCAGTACGGAGGTCTTGCCCGCGCCGGTGGGCCCGTGCAGCAGGAACAGCCCGGCCGAGGACAGCTCGTCGAAGTCCACCTCCTGGGTGTCGCCGAAGGGCCCGAAGGCGGTGACGGCGAGCCGGTGCAGTCTCATCGGGGCGCCTCCGTGCGGGCCGCCTCGGCGTGCACGGCGTCCAGAGCGGCGCCCAGCAGGGCCCGTTCGCCCTCGTCGGGTGCCGCTCCGCCGCGGACGTGGGCGACGAAGTCCTCGGCGATCTCCCGGTCGGTGCGGTCGCGCAGCCGGCTCCCGTAGGAGGCGAAGGGGTCGCGCTCCGCTCGCTCGGGGTCGAAGACGAGGGTCAGGACGTGGGGGAAGCGTGCGGCGAGCCGGGCCATCGGCTCGCGCGGGCGGACGGGGTCGGTGAGGGTGGCCTCGACCCAGGCGTGTTCGTGGCGCTCCAGCGCGGGGTCGGCCAGCAGTTCCTCCAGTTCCCCGCGGACGCGCGCCAGCGGGCGCGGCACCGGGCAGTCGATCCGCTCGGCCGTCACCTCGCCGCGCGGCCCGAGGTCCACCAGCCACACCGACTTGCGGTGGTGGGTCTCGGAGAAGGAATAGGCCAGCGGCGAACCGGAGTAGCGGATCCACTCGGCGAGGGTCTGGCAGCCGTGGAGGTGGCCCAGCGCCGCGTAGTCCACGCCCCCGAAGACGGAGGCCGGGACGGAGGCGACGCCGCCGACGGTGATGTCGCGCTCGCTGTCGGACGGCTCGCCTCCGGTGACGAAGGCGTGGGCGAGGACGACCGAGCGGGTCGCGGCGGGGCGGGCGGCCAGATCGGCGCGCACCCGGTCCATGGCGGCGCCCAGCACCGCCGCGTGCCCGGCGCGCTCCACCCCGAAGTGGTCCTTGACCAGGGCCGGTTCCAGATAGGGCAGGCCGTAGAACGCCACCTCGCCGTGGGTGTCGGACAGCAGGACGGGGGTGGCGCAGCCGGCGGGGTCGGTGCGCAGGTGGACTCCCGCCCGTCCGATGAGCCCGGCGCCCACCCCCAGTCGGCGCGCCGAGTCGTGGTTGCCGGAGATCATGACCGTCGGCACTCCGAGGTCCGCCAGGCGGTGCAGGGTGTCGTCGAAGAGTTCCACGGCGGCCAGCGGCGGCACCGCCCGGTCGTAGACGTCTCCGGCGACGAGGACCGCGTCCACACGTTCGGTGCGCACCACCTCCACCAGGTGGTCGACGAACGCCTCCTGGGCGGACAGCAGGCTCACCCGGTGGAAGCTCCGGCCCAGGTGCCAGTCGGAGGTGTGCAGCAGTCTCAAGATCCGGCTCCGCCCCGCAACGCCTGTCCCTCTCCCCGCCCGTCGGCCGCCCTCCGGATTGTTGCATGATCCGCTCGGGTGAATCTCACGGACGGAGGTATCGGGGCGCTCGGCGGCCGGAGGTCACCCGCCGGTGCCCGGTCGCGCCTTCTACCCGGTCCCGTACGCCTCGCCGCCCAACTCCAGCCGGGCGGTGCCCGCGGTGGCGTCGGCGAGCCAGGAGCGGAAGGCCTCGACCTCGGCCTCGGGAAGCCCCACCTCGATGGCGACCTCGGTGCCGTAGTGCACACCCCGCACGTCCCTGCCGCCGGTGCGCAGGTCGTTCTCGACCCGGCCCGCCCGCTGGTGGTCCACCGTGACCGTGGTCAGCCGCATCCGCCGCCGGGTGACGGTCCCCAGCGCGTCGAGGGCCTCGCCGACCGCGCCGCCGTAGGCCCGGATCAGCCCGCCGGCGCCCAGCTTCACCCCGCCGAAGTAGCGGGTGACCACCGCGACGGTGTAGCGGATGTCGCGGCGCAGCAGCATCTGGAGCATGGGCACCCCGGCCGTGCCGCCGGGCTCCCCGTCGTCGCTCGCCTTCTGTACACCGGCGTCGGCGCCGATGACGTAGGCCCAGCAGTTGTGGGTGGCGTCCGCATGCCGCTCACGGATCCGGGCGACGAACGCCCGCGCCTCCTCCTCGGTGGCGGCGGGGGCGAGCGCGCAGATGAAACGCGACCTGTTCACCTCGGTCTCGTGCACACCCTCGCCCGCGACCGTCACATACTGCTCCCGCATTCCGCCCACCCTACGGTCCGCCGAGGGGAATGCCCCGGCCGGGCCGCTGGTTGGCAGGGGCATGTACGGAGATTCGCAGACAGTCCGCAGGATCCTGACCGAGAGCGGCGACACCTGGGCGGTGGTCGGCCTGTCGTCCAACCGCAGCCGCGCGGCCTGGGGCGTGGCCGCCACGCTCCAGCGGTTCGGCAAGCGCGTCGTGCCCGTCCATCCCAAGGCGGAGACGGTGCACGGCGAGCAGGGCTACGCCTCTCTGGCCGAGGTCCCTTTCCCTGTCGATGTCGTGGACGTGTTCGTCAACTCCGCGCTGGCCGGCGGCGTCGCGGACGAGGCGGTGGCGGCCGGGGCGAAGGCCGTCTGGTTCCAGCTCGGCGTGGTCGACGAGGCGGCCTACGAGCGGACCCGCGCGGCGGGCCTGGAGATGGTGATGGACCGCTGCCCGGCCATCGAGATCCCGCGCCTGGGCTGAACGCCCTCCCCGGGGCGCGTCCCGCCCGGGGGCGGGGTCAGGCCAGTTCGAGCACCAGCTTGCCGACGTTCTCCCCCCGGAAGAGCATCCGCAGCGTCTCGGGGAAGTCGTCGACGGTGCCCCTGACCACGTGTTCCTTGACCTTGACACGGCCCTCGCCGATCCAGCCGGCGATCTCCTGCGCGGCCTGCCCGTAGCGCTTGGCGTAGTCGAGGACCACGAAGCCCTCCATCCGGGCCCGGCGGACCAGCAGGGACAGGTAGTTGGACGGGCCCTTGACCGGGGTGGCGTTGTTGTACTGGCTGATCGCGCCGCAGATCACCACGCGCGCGTGCATCGCCAGCCGGGTGAGGGCGGCGTCCAGGATGTCGCCTCCGACGTTGTCGAAGTAGACGTCGATACCGTCCGGCGCGTGCTCGCGCAGCGCCTTGCGCACATCCTCGGCCCGGTAGTCGATCGCCGCGTCGAAGCCCAGCTCGTCGGTGAGCATGGCGCACTTGCGCGGTCCTCCGGCGATGCCCACGACCCGGCAGCCCTTCGCCCTGGCGATCTGCCCGGCGATGGTGCCCACCGCGCCCGCGGCTCCGGAAACCACCACGGTCTCACCGTCCTCGAGCGCCCCGACGTCCAGCAGGCCGAAGTACGCCGTCATGCCGGGCATGCCGAGCGCGCCCAGGTACGTCGAGGGCGGGGCGAGCGCGGTGTCGATCCTCATCGCGCCCCTGCCGTCGGAGATCACGTGCTCCTGGACGCCGAACGTGCCCACCACGTGGTCACCGGGCCGGAAGTCGGGGTGGTTCGACGCGGTGACCTCGATGACCGACCCCGCCCGCATGACCTCGCCGATGCCGACGGGCGGCAGGTAGGAGGGGCGGTCGTCGAGCCAGCCCCGCATGGCGGGGTCCAGCGAGATGACGCGGGTGCGGCCCGCGAAGCGGCCCGGTCCGGGGTCCTCCACGGGCACCGAACGGTGCTCCCAGTCCCCGGGCTTCACCTCTCCGGTGGGACGGGCCGCCAGGCGGATCTGGCGATTGGTCGCTGGCATGGGGCCTCCTGCTCGATCAAGATTCCCTGCACCATACCGACCAGTAGGTACGAAGTCGATGTGATATGCGACACCCTTACTCTCATCGGAGCGGCCCGGACTGTCAGCCCTCGGGCAGCCGGCCTGCGAAGCCGCGTCTGATCAGCCGTCGTTCGGCCGCGGTGGTGCCGCCCCACACCCCCTCGGTCTCGCCGCTCCTGACTGCCCAGTCCCGGCACTGGGGCATGACGGGGCAGCCGAGGCAGACGGCCCGCGCCCGCGCCGTCTGCTGCCGCGCCAGGCCGCCGTCACCGATGGGGAAGAACAGTTCGGGATCCTCACCGCGGCACGCCGCGGACTCACGCCAGCCCATGTCAGCGCAGCGCCGGACGCGGGCGGGACCGCGGCCGGAAAACCGCCCGGCTCGCAAGGAAGGGGAAGAAGTCGACAACGCTCACCGGAACCTCCGAGGAATCGGGGCGGCCCGCGGACGGGCGGCCCGCACACTCCCGCGGCGCGCTGGTGCGCCGCGGGGCCCGGCAGGGGCGTTGATATCCAAATATAAAGGAATGTTCCGGTAGTGGTCATGCACCGGAGCCGGCCCTCACCAGGCGGTGCAGGGCGAGCCGGGCCGGGCCCGCGTAGAGGACGAGCGCCGGCAGCGGCCCCTCCATGCGCAGCTCGGTACCGGTCCGCCCGTCGGGCAGGACGACGACGACATGGTGCAGACGCATCCGCACGGGACCGGCCTTCACCCGCCAGGTCCACCGCCGCCGCGCCTCGTGGACCTCCTCGACCGTGAAGGCGACCGGTGTTCCCGGCAACGGGAACACCTCACCCTCCATCCCGGGTTCGATGCGGTCGCCGCGCACACGCACGGACCGGATCTGCGGCGACCAGACGGGCCACAGCTCCGGCCGTGCGTAGCGTTCCCACACCTCGTCGGCCGGGACCCGCCCGGTCGCCCGCAGGATCATCCGTGCCATGCCGGTCACACCTCGTCACGGGGGAGCGGCCGGACGCGGCACGTGCCGGGGCGTTCCCCTCATCCGTCGGAGTAACTGAGTTCCCCCAGGGTCCAACCGCTCACCTCACCGATGGCGACGCGGTACATGCCGCCGGTGTCGGGGAGGCCGTAGCTTCCCTGGAGGATGCGCGCGACGTGCAGGTGCAGGTGGGTGGGCCTGCCGCCGCCGTGCCGGCCGTCCTCCCCGGACGACCCGAACAGTTCGGCGAACGGCTTCAGGCGCTCGGAGTCCCGTAGGACTTCGGCGACCCGCGCCTTCCAGACGGCCTCGGGCGCCAGCCTGCCGGTGATGACCGCGCCAGGGACCACCACGGTGAGGGGCATCTGATTGCTCCGCTCGGACTCCACCTTCTCGGCGATGGAGACGAGCAGGTCATCGTGGTTCGACATGCGGGCAGAGTAGCGCCCGCACCGCTGGTCAGTCGCCGGGGCGGGCGGTCTGGAGGCCCAGACCACCGAGCACCCGGGCGCCGGGCAGGCCTGCCAGGACCTCACCGGGCACCAGCAGTTTGCCGCGGCGGCGGCCGGAACCCACGACCGTGTACGGGGTGTCGGCGACCGCCGCGTCCACCAGCAGGGGCCAGCCCGGGGGCAGCCCGATCGGGGTGATACCGCCGTACTCCATGCCGGACTCGCCGACGGCCGTCCCCATTGGCGCGAACGAGGCCTTGCGGGCTCCCAGTTCGCGCCGGACGGTGCGGTTGACATCGACGCGGGTGCGGGCGAGCACCACGCAGGCGGCCAGGGTGGTCTCCTGGCCGCGGCGGGCCGCGACGACCACGCAGTTGGCGGAGTGCTCGGGCGGAACGCCGTGGACCTCGCAGAAGCGGGCGGTGTCGGCGTCGTCCGGATCACTGTCGACGTAGACGACCCCGTCGGTCGGCACGGGGCCACGCAGCGCGGCGGCGACCGGCGGGGCCAGCAGACCGAGCTTGTCGGTGACCGGCCAGGCGTCGGTGAAGTTCCCGATGGGGGCGCGCATGGCGTGCACAGTAGCGTGCCGCGCGGACGTCCTCCACGCGGGGCGGGCCCGGGTGCGGTGCGAGTTGCGCGACGGGGGTCAGAACCAGTGGTTGCGGGCCACGTACAGCAGTAGTGCCAGGCCGTGCAGGGCGACGGCGAGGAGCAGCAGCAGGCGCAGGGTCCGGTTGCTCAAGGCGTACGCATCCCCTCGGTGCCTCCTGTCCGGCCGGTGGACGGTGCCGGGAGCGGCGTGCGGCCGGCCGCCCCGTCCAGTGTGCCCGCTTCCGCTCCGGCAGGCCCCGTCCCGGAGGTCCCCGGCCCGGGAATCCCGGGGCCGGCCAGTGCCGCCAGCTGCCCGGGGGTGACGCCCTCGGGCACCGGCACCGGCCGCGGGGTCCGCAGCGGGGGCAGCCAGCCCTCCCGCGGGTCCCATCGCCGTACGATCCTGGCGGGCGCGCCCGCGACCACGGCGTGGTCGGGCACCTCGCCGCGGACGACCGAACCGGCCGCCACCACCGTGTTCCGCCCCAGCCGCGCGCCCGGCAGTACCACCGCCCCCGTGCCCAGCCAGCTGCCCGCTCCGATCTCCACCGGCGCCGAGCGCGGCCACTGCCCGCCGATCGGCTGATGGGGGTCGTCGTAGGAGTGGTTGGTGGAGGTGATGTAGACGTACGGGCCACAGAAGACGTCGTTCCCGATCGTCACGCCCGCCCCGGCCCCGTCGGCGACCACATGGCTGCCCCGGCCCAGGACCACTCCGTCGCCCAGCCTCAGCACCGTGTCCGGCCCGAGGTCGAGGTCCGGCATCATCCCGGCGGTCAGCGTGACCTCGGCGCCGACGACGCAGCACGCGCCCAGCTCGATCCACTCGGTGCCGAACAGCGTGCCCTGCGGGAAGGTCAGCCGGGTGCCCTCCCCGATACCGCGGAACGCGTACGGTCCGGGGCGCTCGGCCGAGACCGCGCCAGCCCGCTGCGCGTGGCACCACAGCCCGTGCACGGCGCGGGAGGCCGCACGGGACAGCAGAGAGGAGAACACGTTCCTGTTCTTGCGCACCCGATCACGGTAGACGTCCGGACCGGCGTCGCACCGCCCGCCATGCTGTGATTCCCGCCGCACCCATCCCTTACGGTTCCGTTGGAGAAGACGACCGGCACACGGCCGTGCGCGGCACGGCGGGCGGAAGCGGAAGAGAGCGCGGATGGAACGGCGGGCGATGGTCGCGGGCGTGGTGGGCAGGGAGCCCGAGGTCGATCCGGAGGCGTACGTCGCCCCGACGGCCGTGGTGGTCGGCCAGGTGTCGCTGGGGGCCGGCGCGAGCGTCTGGTACAACGCGGTGCTGCGCGGCGACTGCGACGCGATCACCGTCGGCACGGACAGCAACGTGCAGGACAACTGCACCGTCCACGCCGACCCGGGTTTCCCCGTCGTCGTGGGCGAGCGCGTCTCGGTGGGGCACAACGCGGTGCTGCACGGCTGCACGATCGGGGACGAGGTCCTGGTCGGAATGGGCGCGACGGTGCTCAACGGGGCCCGGGTGGGCGCCGGTTCACTGGTGGCGGCCCACGCCCTGGTCCCGCAGGGCATGGAGGTCCCGCCCGGCTCCCTGGTCGCCGGGGTGCCCGCCCGCGTCAGGCGGGAGCTGACCGAGGAGGAGCGCGAGGGCGTCCGCGTCAACGCCGCGGCGTACCGGGGGCTGGCCGGCGCGCACCGGGAGACGCTGGTCGTCCTGGAGGGAGGCGAGGGCTGAGGCCGAGGTCACAGCGGACACCCGGCACCCTGGCACGCCGGGGTGCCGCGTACCGGGTTCGTACCGAAGCGGGGGCAGGCGTGGTCCGGCCGCGGGGGCCGTCCTAGTGTTCTCGCCATGTGGCCAGGACAGCAGCCGCCCGGGGGCGAGCAGAACTCGCGGGACCCGCATCATCAGCAGTCCAACCCGTACCAAACGCCGGGGTACCAGGCTCCGAACTCCTACCGGACGCCGGGATACCGGGCGCCCAGCCCCTACCGGGACCCGGGCCACCGGGGGCAGCCCGCCGGCCAGTGGGGGCAGCCGGGCACACCCGGCGCACCGCGGCCGCCGCAGGGCGGCGGGAAGAGCCGGAACGCGGCGATCGCCATCGTCGCGGCCGTCGCGGTGATCGCCGCGGCCGTGGTGACGGGTGTCCTCGTCCTCTCCGACGACGAGGGGAAGAAGGCCGCGGGCCCCGGCAGCAGCGTCTCCCCGAGCCCCGGGCTCTCCACCGCCGAACCGAGTGAGGACGCCGGCGCCGAGCGGGACGACCCCACCAACCCGCGGGACGACGTCGCCCCGGAGAAGCCCGGCCCGGTGGTCCCCGGCTGGAAGGTCGTCACCAACGCCAGGCACCACAACGCCTTCGACGTGCCCGCCGACTGGGATATCGACTCGGAGCCGATGATCATCGGTCACGGGGAGAACAAGGAGGAGGGCGCCCCCTTCGCCATGCCGCGGGTCGCCTTCAGCGCACCGGCCCACCACGAGAAGGGGTGGTGCGAGGCCGGCGGCGACAAGTACACACGCGCCACCGTCGGCAGCAAGGGCGGCCAGGGCTCCCGCAGCACCGCCGAGGGCGCCGAGAACGCCGCGGAGAGCTTCGTCCACTTCGCGTACGGCGAGCACAAGGACACCGTCGAGCTGACGAAGGCGGAGAAGTTCTCCAACGAGCACGGCATCACCGGGCACATCGCGAGCGCCACGGCCACCGGTGTCAAGAAGGAGAACAAGTGCGACTCCGACGGCGGGGTCGTGACCGTCTCCTGGATCGACGGCAGCAACGACCTGCGCGTCTGGCTCCTGATCACTGACGCCGGGGGCGATGACGAGGTGCCCCGGGCCACCATCGACAAGATGACCGGCAGCCTGCGTCCGTACGCGGAGAAGGACTGAGCGGCATGGGGCCCGCGGGGAGCGGTGCGGGGCGGCGGCCGTCCCGCACCGCCCGGGCGGGCCGCAACTACACACTGCTGACGGCCGCCGCCGTGATCACCGGGCTGGGCAACTCCGGTGCGCTGATCGCGGCGGCGTTCGCCGTGCTCGCCTCGGGCGGCGACGGCACCGACGTGGGCCTGGTCGCCGCCGCCCGCACCGTCCCCCTGGTCCTGTTCCTGCTCGTCGGCGGCGCCGTCGCCGACCGGTTGCCGCGCCACCGGGTAATGGTGGCGGCCAACGCGCTCAACTGCGTCTCCCAGGGCGTCTTCGCCACGCTGGTGATCACCGGGAGCGCCGAGCTGTGGCAGATGGCGCTGCTGTCCGCGCTGGGCGGCACCGGCCATGCCTTCTTCGCCCCGGCCGCCGAGGGGATGGTGCTCGCCAGCGTCCGCGGTGAGCAGGCCGGGCGCGCCTTCGCCGTCTTCCGGATGGGGGTCAACGGCGCCTCCATCGGAGGCGCGGCGCTCGGCGGCGCGCTGATCGCCGCGGTCGGCCCCGGCTGGGTGCTGGCGGTCGACGCCGCCGCCTTCGCCGCCGCGGGAGCGCTGCGCGTCTTTCTCGATCTGCGCGGAATGCCCGAGCGCGCGCCGGGCGGCGGTCTGCTGGGCGATCTGCGCGAGGGCTGGCGGGAGGTGGTGGGACGTCCGTGGCTGTGGGCGGTCATCCTGCAGTTCGCGGTGGTCAACGCGGTGGTCGCGGCGGCCGAGGCGGTGTACGGGCCGCAGGTCGCCGAGGAGCACCTGGGCGGCGCCCGGCCGTGGGGGCTCGCGCTGGCCGCCTTCGGCGCGGGCACGGTGTGCGGCGGGGTGCTGATGACCCGCTGGCGGCCGCGCCGCATCCTGCTCGCCGGCACCCTGTGCGTCTTCCCCCTGGCGCTGCCCTCGGCGGCGCTGGCGGTGCCCCTGCCCGCGGCGGGTCTGGCGGCGGTGATGTTCATGACCGGGGTGGCCCTCGAGGTGTTCGGGGTGTCCTGGATGACGGCCCTGCACCAGGAGGTGCCCGAGGAGAAGTTCTCCCGGGTCTCGGCATACGACTGGCTGGGGTCGATAGCCCTGGTGCCCCTGGCCACGGCCGCGGCCGGCCCCGTCGAGTCGCTGGTGGGCCGGCCGGCGGCGCTGTGGGGCTGCTCGGTGCTGGTGGCGGCGCTGACGGCCGCGGTGCTGTGCGTGCCGCAGGTGCGCGGCCTGACCCGGCGGGACAAGGGGGCCGCGGCCGGCGGTCAGCCGACGGTGAAGGAGCCCTCCGGTGGCCTGGGCGAGGGCGTCGCCCCGCTCTCCTGAACCGGGTGCGCGTCCCCGGCCAGCCGCTCCAGCGCGCCCCCGTGCACCACTCGGGCCGGGAACGGATCGCCCGCCGCCAGCCGTGCCAGCCGCTCCACGGGCAGCCCGGTGCGGGAGGCGGCCAGCACGGTGTTGCCGAACCGGCGGCCGCGCAGCACGGCGGGCTCGGCGATCAGGCACACCCGGCCGGGGTCCTCGCCGAAGACGGTCCGGAGGCCGGCCACCTGGGAGCGGAGGAAGCCGAAGGGCGCGGTGTCGGCGAGGTTGGCGACGTAGACGCCGTCCGGCCGCAGGGCTCCGGCCGCGGCCCTGGCGTACGCCAGGGTGGTCAGGTGGGCCGGGATGCGGGAGCCCGCGAAGACATCGGCGACCAGTACGTCCACCGACTGCGGCGGCCTGTCCCGCAGTGCGGTGAGGGCGTCCTCGGCCCGTACCTCGATGCCGCCGCCGGGTGGCAGCGGCAGGTGCTCGGCGACCAGGCCGAGCAACGCCCGGTCGGCTTCCACGACCTCCTGGCGGGAGCCGGTGCGGGCGGCGGCGAGGTAGCGCGGCAGGGTCATGGCCCCGCCGCCCAGGTGGAGGGCGTCCAGCGGTGCGCCCGGGGCGGCGGCGCAGTCCAGGACGTGGGCGATCCGGCGCACGTACTCGAACTCCAGGTGCGCCGGATCGCCGAGGTCCACGTACGACTGGGGTGCGTCGTCGATGGTGAGCAGCCAGGCGCGCGGCCGGTCCGTGTCCGGCAGCAGCCGGGCGGTGCCCTGGTCCACGGCCCGGTGCACGGGTAGCGGCTCGCCCGCCGCCCGCTCGTCCATCGGCACGTCCGTCTCGTCCATCGCCCCATTGTCCCGGTGTCCCGGCCGCGGGATTCGGCGGGCGGGACACCGCCGGGGCACCGGTCGGTCGCGGACCTCACAGTGGGCAGACCGGGACGTATGTCACCCGCGTCGGTTACGCTCGCCCGGTGCCCGTCCCCGCTCCCCGGCCCGTCGGAGCCGCCGCCCGGTGCTCCGCGGTGCTGTTCTCCCCCTGGTCCCGCCTGTCCCTGCTCGCCGTGCTGCTGGCCGCCGCCGCCACGACGGTGGCCCTCCACGAGCCCCAGCGGCTGCTGGCCCAGGGGTGGCGTCCTCCTCTGACCGGAGCCGACGCGCTGGCGCTGTTCGCCCTCGCGTACGGTGTCGGCACCGCGGCCCTCGTGCCCAGACCGGTGCTGAACCTGGCTTCGGGCGCCCTCTTCGGCGCGGCCCTGGGCACCGCCGCGGCGGTGGCCGGGACGGTGCTGGGCGCCGGGCTGGCCTTCGGACTGGGCCGGCTGCTGGGGCAGGACGCCCTGCGCCCGCTGCTGCGCGGACGCTGGCTGGCCGCCGGGGACCGGCAGCTCAGCCGTCGCGGCTTCCGCTCGATGCTGCTGCTGCGAGTGCTGCCGGGGATCCCGTTCGTCGTCTCCAACTACGGCGCCTCCGTCAGCCGGATGCGGTGGCCGGCCTTCCTGTCGGCCACCGCGCTGGGCTGTGTGCCCAACACCGCCGCGTACGCCGTGGCGGGCAGTCGGGCCGCCGATCCGACCTCGCCCGCCTTCCTGGCCGCCTCCGCCTTCATCGCCGTCCCCGGACTGGCCGCGGCGGCCGTCGCCTGGCGCAGGCGCGCGCGGCTGCGCGGGTCCGAGGTACCCGCCGAGGCCGCGGAGGGGGCGCCGGGCCGGACGGTCACCGGGCCGGTACGCACGAACCCGCGACGTTCGCCCGCCGTTTCCCTCCCCGTTCCCGACCGGCCATAGCATCTGCCGGACCTGACCGATGATCACGAAATAGGGACGAGCACACCCCGACATGTCTTGGTTCGAAGCGTTCATCCTCGGGCTCGTCCAGGGGCTGACCGAGTTCCTTCCCATATCCTCCAGCGCCCATCTGCGGCTGACCGCGGTCTTCGCGGGATGGGAGGACCCCGGCGCGGCCTTCACGGCCGTCACCCAGATCGGCACCGAGGCCGCCGTGCTGATCTACTTCCGCAAGGACATCGCGCGGATCGTCTCCGCCTGGTTCCGCTCGCTGTACGACAAGGAGGCGCGCCGCGAGCACGACGCGAAACTGGGCTGGCTGGTGATCGTCGGTTCCATCCCGATCGGCGTTCTGGGACTGACCCTGAAGGACTACATCGAGGGGCCCTTCCGGGATCTGCGGCTGATCGCCACGACCCTGATCGTGCTCGGTATCGTCCTGGGTGTGGCCGACCGGCTCGCCGCCCGCGACGCCTCCGGCGGGCGCCACCGCGCCGTGCGCGAGCGCAAGTCGCTGGAAAGCCTGACCGTGCGTGACGGCCTGCTGTACGGCATGGCCCAGGCGATGGCACTGATCCCCGGCGTGTCCCGCTCGGGTGCGACGATCAGCGGCGGCCTGTTCATGGGCTACTCCCGCGAGGCCGCCGCCCGCTACTCCTTCCTGCTGGCCATCCCGGCCGTCCTCGCCTCCGGCCTGTTCGAGCTGACGGAGATCGGCGAGGGGCACGTCTCCTGGGCGCCGACGCTCTTCGCGACCGTGCTGTCCTTCCTCGTGGCCTACGCGGTCATCGCCTGGTTCATGAGGTTCATCTCCACCAGGAGCTTCATGCCGTTCGTGGTCTACCGGATACTGCTGGGCCTGCTGATCTTCGCCCTGGTCGCGGCCGGGGTGGTCTCCCCGCACGCGGGCGAATCCGGCGGCTGAAACCGGGCCGCACAGGTAGCGCTATCTGGCATTTCCTAGCGCCTGATTGCAGCACCATGCCATGATCATCTCCCACTTGTCTCCCACCTGGGAGGCGGGACGCACTCCCCCTAGGTTCTGTCTGACAAATGATCTTGTCTGGGTTCGCGGAGCCAGAGGACGAGTGCGGCGAGGTGGAGTCCGGCCCGGTAGCGGCTGGCGAGTTTGTCGAAGCGGGTCGCGATGGCCCGGAAC
>NZ_JAJFAU010000131.1 GCF_022614595.1 Streptomyces sp. CNQ085 | reverse complement strand
CAGTTCTCAAGGCCGTACTGGGTAGCCGGCAGACGCAGGGCCCCGCGCAGCCGTGCGCGCCGCCCGCGGCGGGCGCCGGCCATGGCTCACTTCTGGGTCAGCATGCCCTCACGGAGGCGCGCCAGAGCCCTGCTCAGCAGCCGGGAGACGTGCATCTGCGAGATTCCCAGCTCGGCCCCGATCTCCGACTGCGTCATGTCGCCGCCGAAGCGCATCTGCAGGATGCGCCGGTCGCGCTCGTCGAGCTGCTCCATCAGCGGCTTGAGGGCATGGAGGTTCTCCACCTTCTCCAGGGCGGGGTCGATGTCCCCGAGCTGGTCGGCCAGAGGGGTGTCCTTGCCCTCGTCGCCCACGGGGAGGTCCAGGGAGCCGGCGACGTAGCCGTTGCTCGCCACCTGGCCCTCGACGACCTCTTCGACCGTGACGTTCATGAACTCCGCCAGCTCCTCGGTGGTGGCGGAGCGGCCCAGTCGGCGGCCGAGTTCCTCGTTCGCCCGGGCCAGCTCGATGCGCAGCTCCTGCAGCCGGCGCGGAACGCGCACGGCCCAGCTGGTGTCCCGGAAGAAGCGCTTGATCTCCCCCACGATGTACGGGACGGCGAAGGAGGTGAACTCCACCTCGCGGCTCAGGTCGAAGCGGTCGATGGCCTTGATCAGACCGATGGTGCCGACCTGGACGATGTCGTCCATCGGTTCCGCACGGTGGCGGAACCGGGAGGCGACGTAGTTGACGAGCGTCAGGTTGAGCTCGATGAGGGTGTTGCGCGCGTACTGGTACTCGTGCGTCCCCTCCTCCAGCACGCGCAGGCGCTCGAAGAACAGCTTCGACAGCTGCCGGGCGTCGCGGGGCGCGACCTTGCCCGCGTCCTCGATTCTCGGCAGTTCGGGCAGATCAGTGGAGGCGGTCTCCTGCTCCTGGTCCGGCAAGACGTCACCGCTCGTCAGCTGAACCTCCGGGCTCAGAGTACGCATCGTGCCCTCCTCTTTTGATCTGTCATGTGCAGCACGGCGCGTACCCGGCCCCGAACAGCTCACACGCCCATCCGGGTGAGGTTTTGCCTATGTACACACGATGTCTGTTAATCACCCGGGGTAAAGGCCACCATAACGGATTTACTTCTCACAGCACATACATGTGAATAGCATGTTCGCGATGGCCTGCGGGCCACCGGGACCACTCTGCCTCCCGCCCGGCCGCACGGCCACCGGCGCACGGAGAGCGACGGGTTCCAGTGCCGCGCCAGCCGGGGTCCACCCGGTGGCGAGGCACCCCCGGTCTCCGGCCGGGGGAGGCGGCGAGCGGGGTGAGCCTCGGCCGGCGCGGCACTAGGTTGTGCACGGTGGCCGGCCCGGCCGCCGTCACACAGGGCACAGCATCAGGAGGGTCCCATGACCGACGGCCGGCCCCGCAGTGACCGGGACGCGCTGTCCGCGATCGACCGCAGCATTCCGCACTCGGCGCGGATCTGGAACTACTGGCTGGGCGGCAAGGACAACTACACCGCCGACCGCGAGGCGGGCGACCGGTACCAGGAGATCTTCCCCGGAATCGTGGAACTCGCCCGCGCCTCGCGGAGTTTCCTCTCCCGCGCCGTGACGCACCTGGCCGGCGGACTGGGCGTCCGGCAGTTCCTGGACATCGGCACCGGACTGCCCACCGCCGACAACACCCACGAGGTCGCCCAGCGGGTCGCCCCCGAGTCGCGGATCGTCTACGTCGACAACGACCCCCTGGTCCTGGCCCACGCCCGGGCCCTGCTGACCTCCACCCCCGAGGGCGCCACCGCCTACATCGACGCCGATCTGCGCAGCCCCGACACCATCCTGGCCGAGGCCGCCCGGACTCTGGACCTCGACCGCCCGGTCGGCCTGATGCTGATGAACGTCCTGGGCCACGTCGAGGACTACGACGAGGCCAGGGCGACCGTGAAACGGCTGATGGCCGCCCTGCCCTCGGGCAGCTGCCTGGTGAGCAACGACGGCACCGACGGCACCGAGGCGTTCAACCGCGCGCAGCGGTTCTACAACGAGATGGCCGGGGCCCCCTACCTGCTGCGCACCCCTGAGCAGATCGCCGGGTACTTCAGGGGGCTGGAGGTTCTGGAGCCGGGCGTGGTGCCGGTCTCGCGGTGGCGGCCGGAAGCCCCGCCGACCGAAACCCCGCTCTCCGGCGGCCTTCCCCCCGCCGTGGACGAGTACGGCGGGGTCGGCGTCAAACCCTGACGGCCGGAGCGCGGCGGCTCAGCGCCCGGCATGGCGCCTGCGGCCACGCTTCCGCTCCGAAGGCGTGCCGGCCCCGGCGCCCCGTCCGCGCTCCGCGGGGTGATGGTGGTGTCGTCGGCGAGGGGCGCCGCAGGGAGAGCGCGGACGTACGGACCGCCCGGGCGTCGCCACGCCGGACGGCCGCCGGGATCCTCGTGGAACACACCGGCCGACGGCCGGGAACGGTGCCGTCCGCGGGGCGGGCGGCACCGTGGACCGGCTCGCTAGGGGAGGTACTTCTCGACGGCGGCGGCTCCGTGTTCCTCCAGTTCCCTGCGCGCCTTCTCGATCCGCTCCGGCGTGGGCTCGCGGCCGGACAGCCTGACCAGGTCCTCCGGGTCCACCGGCTGCTCGCCGCCGGTGCGCAGGCGCGTCGGCCGCGGTGCGGAGGACTCTTCCTTGTCGTGTTCACCCTTCACGGCGGGCCTCCTCTGCTCGGTTCCACCCCGTGAGCGGGGTTGCCTGCCGCGTACCCTCACTTTCCCGGCCGATTCGCCCGGAACGGCGCACACGGTCACGGACCAGTCTGCTCCGGGCACGTCCCCGAGGCGCGCCCGGCGGCCCTGAGCCGGTCGCGTCCCAGTCTCGCCAGCGCCCCGGCCCCCGCGGTGTAGGCCAGCGAGAGCACGGCCGCCGCCCGCGCCGGGTGCAGAACGGACTCCAGGGCCCGCAGCGCCGCCCGGTGGGCGGAGCCCACCGCCAGCACGGCGCACACCCCGGCGCCGCCCAGCAGCGCACCGCCCGCACCCGTGTGCCGGGCGGCGGCCCGCAGTCCGTCGCCGAACCCCTGGAAGCGGTCGCGGAACAGTTCGGACGCCTCCCGGGTCACCTGCTCGACGGCATCGGCGATGTGCTCACCCGCGGTTCCGCTCTGCGGCATGTCTCCCTCTCCCTCCGGGCCGGTCCGCCCGGTCGGCCCGGTGCTCGTGTTCCCGCCGCGGTCCGTCCGATGCCCCGCGCGCGTTGTGCCGGGGTCAGCCCCGGCCGCTGGGGTTGTCCCCGGAGAACTTGCGGGTGTCGCGCGGCTCGACGTAGGGCTCCTCGTCGGCCGGGTGTCCGTCCTCCATGGCCCGTCCGCGCTCGATCTCGGCGTTGATCTCCTGGCCCAGCAGGATCACGATGTTGGTGATCCACAGCCAGATCAAGAAGATGATCACACCGGCCAGGCTGCCGTACGTCTTGTTGTAGTTGCCGAAGTTGGCGACGTAGAAGGCGAAGGCGGCCGATGCCACGATCCACAGCAGCACGGCGACCAGACTGCCCGGACTGACCCAGCGGAGGCGGCGCTTGACGTTGGGCGCGGCCCAGTACAGCAGCGCGATCATGAAGGCGACCAGCAGGACCAGCACCGGCCACTTGGCGATGCTCCACACCGTCAGGAAGGTGCCGCCCAGACCGATGACGTCGCCGGCCCGCTGCGCGATGTCACCGGTGAAGACCACGGCGACGGAACTCAGCGCCAGGATGACCAGCAGGATCAGGGTGATGCCCACCCGCACCGGCAGCGTCATCCAGATCGGCCGCCCCTCCTCGATGTCGTAGATGGCGTTGGAGGCGCGCATGAAGGCGGCGACGTAGCCGGACGCGGACCAGATCGCCAGGGCGAGACCGATGACCAGCGCGAACCCCGCGGCGCCCTGGTTGCCCCGGAGCTGCGTGAGCATGCTCTCGAGGATGTCGCGCGCGGCGCCCGGCGCGATGCTGCCCAGGTTGTCGATCAGCGGCTGGATCGCGGAGCTGCCGATCACACCCAGGATCGACACCAGCGCGAGCAACGCGGGGAAGATCGACAGGATTCCGTAGTAGGTGAGGGCGGCGGCCCAGTCCGTGACGTTGTCGTCCTTGAACTCGGCGACCGTGCGCCTCAGCACGCCCTTCCAGGACCTCTTCGACAGGTCGGTGGGCTCCTCGGGGGCCTGCCTGGCGGAACCGTCCCGCCGCTGCCCGCTCTTCTGCTTCGACATGTGGTGGCACCTCACCTGTTCCCGGCCGGGCCGCCCCCGCCCACGGGGGAAGGGGCGGCCGCCGCGGGGTCGTCTCAGTGCGCCGAGCCGGGGCTCTGGCGTCGGGTCTCGTCGGCCACACCCTGCCCGGACCGGCGGGCCTGGCCCTTGATCTCGCCCGCCTGTCCGCGGGCCTCCTCGGCGGTGGTGCGGGCGGCGTCCGACGCGGTCTCCTTGACCTGCCGGGCCGCCTGCCGGCCGGACTGCCTGGCGTCCTCCCTCAGGTGCTCCACCGACTCCATCGCCGCTTCCCTGACCGGTTCGGCCAGTCCGCCCGCCTTCTCGGAGAGCCGGCCCACCGCCTGCTCCTCCTTGCGCGAGCCGCGCATCACCGAGGCCGTCAGCATCCCGGCGCCGAAGGCGATCACACCGGCGGCCAGGGGGTTGCCCTGGGTCTTCCGCGCGGCGCGGTGGGGAGTGGCCTTGACGGCCTCGCCCGCCTGTCCGACCCCCTCGCGCGCCCTGTCCGCGGTGTGCCCGGCACTCTCACGGACCGACTGTGTCGTGTCCGAGGTGGTTCCCATAACTCGCTCCCGTACTACGGTCATCCTGCCCCGCGCCCGCTCCTTGCGGCGGCGGACGGCGTGGCGGGGGTTGGCTTGGTCGGCGAGCCTGCCGACGTCCTCCGACAGCTCCTGCCGGGTGGTGTCGATCCGAGCCCTCAGCTCGTCGGGTGACGTGCCCATTCGGCGTCCTCCTTGAGGGTCTGGACGGTGCGCTCCGGCTTGGGGTGGACCTGCTTCATCCTCGAGCGGCCCATCACGTACATCACGGCCGCAGCCACGCCCCACAGGGCGGTGACGATGAGTGCCGCCCAGCCCCAGTCCATGACGTTGGCCAGGCCGAAGGTGAGCGCCAGGGAGGCGAACAGAACGGTCATGTAGCCGGCGAACCCGGCCCCGCCGTACATACCGGCGGCCTTGCCCGCCTTGGCGGCCTCCTCGCGGATCTCGGCCTTGGCCAGCTCCACTTCCTGCCGGAACAGCTTCTGCGCGTCCGAGGTGACCGCGGAGAGCAGCTCGCCGATCGAGGCGTCCTCCCGCGCCGTCCCGCCCCGGACCTCCGGATCGGTGTCCGGCCGATGAGTCGTGTGCGCCATGTCAGCCCACCTCCGGACTGCGGGGGGTGTCGGGGGCTCCGTAGGTACCGGTGGCCCCGTAGCCGCCGGTGCCCGGGGCGCCCGGGGGGGCGCCGTGGGAGGGCTCCCCGTAGCCCGGCATCTGCCGGACCTCTCCGCCCGGGGACTGCGGGTATGCCTCGTATCCCTGGGCCTGCGCCGTACCGGAGCCGTCCTGCCCGTGACGGTCCGCCTTGGTGCCCGCCTTGGCCATGCGCCCGATGACGAAGCCGGCCAGTGCCGCACCCGCCAGGAACGCGCCCGGACGGCGCCGCGCGAAGGACTCCACACCCTCGACCAGACCGCCGACGCCCCGCTCCTCCAGTGTGTCCGCCGCGCGGCGGCCGCCGTCGGCGGCCTGGGCCGCCAGGTTCCGCACCGGGGAGTCGGACCGGGTGTTCTCCGCCATGCCCGACAGGTCGTCGGCCCACTGGCGTATGGTGCCGGCCGTCCTCCTGGTCTGCGTGTCCGCCTCCTGCGTGGCACGCTCCCTGAGGTGGCCCGCCACGTTGACGGCCTGGTCGCGGGCCTCGCCCGTCACGTTGCGCGCCTGACCCCTGGCGCTGCCGGCCACGGTGCCCGCGGCTTCCTTCGCCCGGTCGGCCGTGGCGCGGGTCTCCTGCTTCGCGGTCTGACCTGTCTGCTGTGCGGGGCCGTTGCCCGTGATCGGAGATTCACTCACCGGTGCCTCCAGTTGGTCCTGCGGAATTCGCCTTTTGCGTCATATGTGACCAGTGGCTCACGAAGGGCGAAGTACCCGATCTTCGACCCGGCATTCACCCGACATCCCCTTCGCCCGTCACCCCGGAAGACCCCGGGCGCGCTCCGGCACGACCGGGGCCCGAACGGAAGAGGTCGTCTCCGAACGGGCCCCAAGGGGTGGAACCGGCGGTTCAACGGCGGCGGCGCCGCTCGTCGTCGGCCCTCTCCTCCTCGATGCGCTCCTTGCGCACCCGCCCCTTGACGGTCTCCTCGTCGGTGCGCTCGTCGGTGGTCAGACGCACCCGCTCCACCGGATGCGTCTCGGTCTCGACCACCGGACGCTCCTCGTGCAGGGTCACCTCGTACTCGGCCTCGGAGATCTCCGGGCCACTCGTGGCCTCGCCCCTGTTCTCCTCGGTGATGGGCTCACGCTCCACCCGGACCTCCTCGCGCCGCACGGGCACCGTCTTCTGGACCTCCTCGGTGACCACGTACTTGCGCAGCCGGGCCTTGCCGGCCTCCTGGCGCTCGACGCCGACGCGCATCTCCTCCTCGGAGCGCGTCATGGCCTCGTCGCGGCCACGGGCTCCGGTGCGGCCCCCCGCCGTACCGGCCGTGCCCGCCGCGGCGGCCGTTCCCGCGGCACCCGCCGTGCCGGTGCCGGTGCGGCCGGTCTCCTGCCCGTAACCGCCCCAGTCGACGCCGTAGTAGTCGTACAGACGGCGCTCCTCCTGCTCGGACAGGTGCCCACCCTGGTCCACGTCGACGTGAGGCGCGCCCTTGACCTGGTCCTTGGAGTACGGCACCTCCAGGTGGTCCTCCACCATGTCCGCGTCGTGGATCGGAACGAAGGTCTCATGGCTGCCGAAGAGCCCGGTGCGGACGCTGGCCCACTCCGGCCGGCCCGTCACGTCGTCGAGGAAGACATGCCCGGCCTCCCCGATCTTCTTGCCCTCGGCGTCGTAGACCTGGTGGTCCAGCACCTCGGGTATCTGCTCCTTGGTGATCATGAGGCTCTCCTCGTCGCCGGTTCCTCTGACTCCAAGGCTGCGGGTAACCACCCGAAAGGACCTGAAAACCTACAAAAAATGTAAAGTCGGTCAAGAATGAACGGCCTCCCACTTGCCCAAGTGCGTCCTCCCCCGGTTCATCCGTGTAACGGCGGGAGGACCGGGTACTCCGGTCCCCGGTGACCCGAGCGGGCCGAAGGGAGAACACCGCGTGCCGCTCCGGCTTGAGGACTACGCCCTGCTGGGTGACACACGCACCGCCGCGCTGGTGGGCTACGACGGCTCGGTGGACTGGCTGTGCCTGCCCCGGTTCGACTCCGACGCCTGCTTCGCCGCCCTGTTGGGCCGTCCCGAGCACGGCCGCTGGCTGCTCGCCCCCAGCGGCCGGGTCCGGCCGGTGGCCCGCCGCTACCGGGGCGACAGCGCGGTACTGGAGACCGACTACGCGGGCCCCGAGGGCCGGGCCCGGGTGACCGACTGCATGCCTGTCGACGGCGATCACCCCTCGGTGGTGCGTATCGTCGAGGGCCTGGAAGGGCGGGTGCGGATGCGCTCGCTGGTGCGCCTGTGCTTCGACTACGGCGTCACCCCTGCCTGGCTGCGGCCCGAGGGACGCAGACTGCGCGCCTACGCGGGACCGGACGTGGTCGTCCTCGACTCCGGGGCGGACTTCACCGTGGACGGCGGTGAGTGCGCCGCGGAGTTCTCCGTCGACGCGGGCGGGAAAGTGGCTTTCCGGCTGGCCTGGAGAGGACTGCACCACGGGGATCCGGACCGGCCGGACACCGCGGAGCTGCTGCGGACCGTGTCCGCCACCGAACGGTGGTGGCGGGAGTGGGCCGCCCGCTGCACCTACTCCGGCGAGTACCGGGAGGCGGTGGTGCGCTCCCTGATCACGCTCAAGGCCCTGAGTTACTCGCCCAGCGGCGGCATCGTGGCCGCCCCCACCACCTCCCTGCCCGAGCAGCTGGGCGGGGTGCGCAACTGGGACTACCGCTTCTGCTGGCTGCGCGACGCCACCTTCACCCTCATGGCGCTGCTGGAGTCCGGATACGAGCGGGAGGCGGTGGCCTGGCGCGACTGGCTGCTGCGCGCGCTGGCCGGCGACCCGCGGCGAATGCGGATCATGTACGGGGTCGAGGGCGAGCGGCTGCTGTCCGAGACGGAGCTGGACTGGCTGCCCGGATACGAGCGCTCCCGTCCCGTGCGCATCGGCAACGCCGCCTCCGGACAGCTCCAGCTGGACGTCCACGGGGAGCTCATGGACGCCCTGCACCAGGCCAGGGCCCACGGCGTGCCACCGGACCCCGACGCCTGGCGGGTCCAGCGCGTGCTGATGGACTTCCTGGAGTCGCACTGGCGCGACCCCGACAACGGCATCTGGGAGGTGCGCGGCCCGCGCCGGGACTTCACCCACTCCAAGGTGATGGCCTGGGTGGCCGCCGACCGGGCGGTGAAGGCGGTGGAGCGCTTCGGCCTGGACGGGCCCGCGTACCGGTGGAGGAGCCTGCGGCGGGAAATCTTCCGGGAGGTCTGCGCGCACGGCTACGACGCCGACCGCGCGACCTTCACCCAGTACTACGGCTCCGCGGAACTGGACGCCTCGCTGCTGCTCATCCCGTCCGTGGGTTTCCTGCCCGCCGACGACCCCCGGATGAAGGGCACCGTGGCCGCGATCGAGCGGGAGCTGCTCGGGGACGGCCTCGTGCGGCGCTACACCACGAGCAGCCGCACCGACTCCGTGGACGGCCTGCCCGCCGGCGAGGCGGCCTTCCTGCCCTGCTCCTTCTGGCTGGCCGACAACTACATCCTCCAGGGCCGCGTCCGGGAGGGGCGGGAGCTGTTCGAGCGGCTGCTGGACCTGCGCAACGACCTGGGCCTGCTCTCGGAGGAGTACGACACCGGACACCGCCGGCTGGTCGGCAACTTCCCCCAGGCCCTCTCCCACATCCCGCTGATCGACACCGCGCAGAACCTGGCCGGGAGCCGGGGCCCCTCCCGACTCCGCTCCGGCGACGGGAGCTCCTGAGCCGGGCCCGGCTCAGGAGCGGGCACCCCGGCCGGAAGCACCCGGCCCGGGATCAGTGCCGGGTGAGCTCGATGACCGTCTTGACGTCGTCCGGGCGCCGTTCGAAGGCGTCCGCGAAGGACTCCAACGGCACCCGGCGGGTGATCAGCGCGTCCAGCCAGCCCCGGTCCGCCCCGGCGAGAGCCGCGGCCGCGGCGGCGTAGTGCCGCCGGTTGGCGTTGACCGAGCCGACCACGGCGGAGTTGTCCAGCACCAGTTCGCGGTTGAGGTATCCGGCGTCCACCTCCAGGGTGCGTCCGGCGGGCGACAGCCCGGTCAGGCAGAGCACTCCGTAGGGATCCATCGCCGACATCACCCCGAAGACGACCGGCGCGGCGCCGGTCGCCTCGATCACCACGTCCGGCCGCACCCGCTCCATGACCCGCTCGGCGTCATCGCGGTGGTACTCGGCGCCCAGCCGCCGGACCAGCTCGGGTTTGGGGCCGCTCTCCGCCCGGTCCAGTACATGGACCTCCAGATCGCGCTGGTGCCCGAGCAGCGCGGCGAGCAGCCCGATCGGCCCGGCCCCCGTGACCAGCACCGAGTGCGGGGCGAACCAGGACCTCCCGCCGATGCGCTCCACCTGGTCCCATGCCTTGGCCACCACGGTGGCGGGCTCCATGAGCACCCCGACGTGTTCCAGTCCGGGGTCCAGTCGCACCGCGTAGTCGGCCTCGACCGTCCAGGACGTCGAGGCGTACCCGTCGAGCCCCTTGATGCCGCGCTCGGTGAACAGCCCGTTGCGGCACATGTCGAAGTAACCGTGGGCGCACGCCCCGCACGGCACGGGATCGGGCCGGCGGACGACGCCCACGGCCAGGTCGCCGGGCACCCAGCCGCTGTCCGGCGGAGCCTGGCGCACCCGGCCCAGGGACTCGTGGCCGATGACCAGGCGCTCCCGGCCCGGCGGAGGGGCTCCATGGCTCCCCGAGAGGATCTCCAGATCAGTGCCGCACACACCGACGGCCAGGCCGTCCACCAGCAGCTCCCCCTCCCCCGGTCCAGGGTCGGGGAGGGTGTCGAGCCGCAGGGAGTTCTTCCGGTCGGGAGCCACGGTCAGCGCCTGCACGTCCACTCCATCCGTCGGGCGGGGTCCGGTGTTCCTATCCGGTACCCCCGACCGCGCCGGACACGCTCCATACTGGGGGCATGTGCCGCAGCATCAGGACACTCCGACCGCCCATGGCGCCCGAGGTGAGCGACGAGGACATCCGCGCCGCCGCCCTGCAGTACGTCCGCAAGGTCTCGGGTTTCAGGGAGCCCGCCGCCCACAACCGCGCCGCGTTCGAGCGCGCCGTCGAGGCCGTGGCAGAGGCGACCCGGGAGCTCCTGGACGACCTGGAGGTACGCGGCCGGGGCGGCCCGCTCCGGCGGCCTCCGGCCCGCTCCTGACCTCCTCACCCACTCCCCCGGCCCCCTGCCCTCCGGACGGAGCCGTGGCCGACGGACACCGGCCTGGGCTCGCCGTCACGCAGCCGACCGAGACCGGCTCCAGCGGGCTCGTACCGGAAGGCACCCCGCCGCCCGGGCCGCCTCGTCCGGCACGCCGGCGGCCTCGACCGCGTGCCGCAGACAGTCGGGGGAGACCAGTGGAGTGGTCCGCGCGTCGGCTTCCACCCTCCGGAGAGCCGCCGCCCCCTCCCTCCGGAGGCGCATCCGGGCAGATCAGAAGAAATGTACTGATATCACCCTTCCGCCGCTTTCGGCCTTATGGACACTCTGTGAAGCTTGTGGAACACACGGTGACAAACCCATCGTCACACAGGGAGTTGACCCATGGTGCTGTCGATCTCCGGTGTCCTGCTGTTCGGAGTGATCGTCTTCCTGTTCTTCCGCAAGGACAACCTCAAGCTCTCCCACGCCATCGTGTGCGCGCTCTTCGGGTTCTACCTGGCGGGATCGGCGATCGCGCCAGGTATCCAGGCGGGCGGGGACACCCTCGCCAACCTCCTCGGGAACATCCCCTTCTAGGGAGCCTTTCCGGCGCGGTCCCCCTCCCGGCACGGCATCTCCGGTGCACCCACCGGAACCCCACACCCACGACCCCAGGACTTCGAGCCCCAGGGCTCTGGACGGCAGGAGATCAGGCGTGGCCTGGCGGCCCTTCCCCCCGGCACTCACCCCGCTGCACGCTTCCCATCCCCACCGCGCACCGGACGCCACGCCGGCGCGCGGGCGCGACCTGCGGCGGGCGGCCGCGGACCACGCCCTCGACGCGCTGCACCTGCCGGCCGTGGCCGCCCGCGGGCTGGGCCGTCTCGCCTCCGCGGGACGGCGCCGCTGGGAGCGTATCCCCCGGGAGCGGCGGGGTCCGGCGCTGCTCGCCGTGACCGTCTGCCTGCTGGTGCTGTGGCTGACTCCGTACGGGCCGCTGGTGGGGGCGGTCGCCCTGGCCTGCGCCGCTCTCCGGCAGGGCCGCGACCGGTCCTCGGACACCGCCGGGGGCGAGCCGGGCGAGGCCGAACGCGCACGGCTGCAGACCCTCTACGAAGCGCTGGTACCGCATCTGTCGCTCGCCGACGACCCCCGTCCCCGGCCCCTGTACGCCCGCGACGGCGACTGGCGGCGGGCCTTCACCGGCTTCGCGTTCACCGAGGAGGGGCGGCTGGCCCGGCTGCGGCTGCGCTACCCGCCGCACTTCGGCGACGGCGACCAGGAGTCCCGCGCACGCCTCCAGGAACTGCTGTCCGCCAAGGCCGGGCGGGGCCGGGAGTACCACTTCGCCTGGGACGAGGAGCTGGGCGAGCTGGCCCTGACCGCGCTGCCGCCGCTTCCCGCCGGGGTCTGCGCGCAGCGCTTCGTCACCGCGCCCGGCGAGACCGTGCTGGGCTTCACCGACCTCCACACCGTCCCCCGCACGGTGCCGGTGGTCGAGGAGGGCGGCGAGCGGCGGGACGTGCCTCCGGTGGTGTGGCGTACGGGTCCGCGCTCCACCGAACCGCACCTGCTGGCACTGGGCCGTCCGGGGTCGGGGACCACCACGCTGCTGCGGTCGGTCGCGCTCCAGGCCCTGCGGCAGGGCGAGGTGCTGGTCGTGGACGGCGGCGGAGCGGGCGAGTACGAGTTCCTGGCCGGGCGCGGCAGGGTGCTGGCGGTGGAGTCCACACCGGCCGGTGCTCTGTCGGCGCTGGAGTGGGTGGTGCGGGAGACCGAGCGCAGACTGCTGGCCGCCAACCGGATCCGCCAGACCGGACGGGACGCGCCGGAGGACGTCTGCCGCCCGCTGTGGGTGCTGGTCGACCGGCCCTCGGTGCTCAGCCACCTGGCCCGTGCCGAGGGGCAGCGCGACCCGCAGGATCTGCTCCAGGTGCCCCTGCGGTACGGGCGCGCGGTACGGGTGACCGTGGCGCTGGCCGACCAGTTCGAGGGCGCGGGGGAGCTGACCGGGGCCGTCCGCGCGTACACCCGGGCGCGGGTGGTGCTCGGCGCGGCGACGCCGCAGGAGGTACGGGCGGTGCTCGGTGAGGCCCCGTCGACCACGCCGCCGCCCGAGGTGCCCCCGGGGCGCGGTTACGCCCGGCTGGGCTCGGGACCGGTGCACCGCCTCCAGGTACCCGCCGCCCCGGACCCCTTCGACCGGGACGCGGCCGAGCCGCAGCGGCGGGCGGTCCTGGAACTGCTGCCGGAGCCGGTGACCGGTCCGCCGAAGGCCCCGGCCCGGCGTCCGGTCCCCTGAGAGAGGCTCCGGTTCCGCAGCTCCGTCGCCTGAACCGCCACCCGGGCGGCGGTTCAGGCGACGGAGCTGCGCGGGACGTCGCTCCCCACGCTCCGCCCCTCGGCGACCAGTCGCGTGGCCGCCGCCAGCCGGGCCGCGGCCTCGGCCGCCACGGGGCCGGAGACCGTGAACGGCAGCCGCACATAGCCCTCGAACGCCCCGTCCACCCCGAAGCGCGGCCCGGAGGGAACGCGCACCCCGAGCCGCTCGCCCGCCTCGGCGATCCGCGATCCGGACAGGTCTCCGGTGCGCACCCACAAGGTGAGACCGCCGCGCGGGACGGTGAACCTCCAGTCGGGGAGGTGCTCCCGGAGGGCCTCGATGAGGGCGGCGCGGTTCTCCCGGGCCCGCTCACGGTGGATCTCCATGGCCTGGTCCCAGCCGCTGCCCCCACCGTCCTGTCCGTCGGCCTCCGCCAGCAGCCGGGCGACGGCGAGCTGCTCCAGCACGGGACTGCCGAGGTCGGCGTAGACGCGCGCCGTGACCAGGCTGCGGATGGTCTCGGGCGCGGCCCGGATCCAGCCGATGCGCAGCCCGGCCCAGACAGCCTTGCTGGCCGAGCCGACCGTGACGACGGTGGAGCCGCCCGGGTCGAACGCCGCGAGCGGGCGGGGTGCCGGTTCACCGGGCAGGACGTCGAGGTCGAGACCGGCCATGGTCTCGTCCGCCACCAGCACGGTCCCCGCGGCCCGGGCCGCGGCCACCAGTTCCCTGCGCTGCTCCTCTCCGGCCAGGGCGCCGGTGGGGTTGTGGAAGTCGGCGATGACGTACGCCATCCGCGGCGCCGCGTCCCGCAGCACCCGGCGCCAGGCGGGCAGGTCCCAGCCGGTGAACCCCTCGCCCATCGCGACGGGCACCAGCCGGGCGCCCGCCTCGCTCAGCAGGCGCAGCACGTTGGCGTAGGAGGGGTGCTCCACGGCGACGCGCTCGCCACGCGGCACGAACAGCGCGCGGATCGCGACCACCGCGCCCATGGCACCGGTGGTGATCATGATCTGCTCGGGCATAGTCGGGACACCGCGGGCGGTGTAGCGGTCGGCCAGGGCCTGACGCAGGACCGGTAGCCCCGCCGGGTAGTCGCCGTGTGTGTGGGCGTAGGGGGGCAGATCGGCCAGGGCCCTCTGGAAGGCCCGGGTGAGCCAGGGCTCGGGGGCGGGAAGAGCGGCACAGCCCAGGTCGATCATGGTCCCGGCGGCGTCGGGCGGCAGGGGCGCCAGTCCGCCGGACGGCAGGGGGTTGCCGGCGGGCAGGGCCGTCCAGCTCCCCGCGACCGCCGCTCCTACGAGGAGGAACTCCTGCGG
>NZ_JAJFAU010000014.1:47284-52473 GCF_022614595.1 Streptomyces sp. CNQ085 | reverse complement strand
TCACTGTCGTGCTGGTTGATCAGTGTCTGGGCCATGTCCACGGTGAGGGTGTAGTCCCCCAGCTCGCCCAGCACCTTGCGGAACTCCACCGCGGTGACCAGCCCGTCCCCGTCCAGGTCGAAACGTGTCCTCACGGCGGCGGGCGCCGACGCACGGGAGCGGGGTGAGCCCCGAGGGCGGTACGCCTCAGGGGCGTCCCGGCCCCCGGCCGCGCAGCCTGCTCAGCGCCTGCTTGGCCTGGGACCGCTTCCTGGGATCGGAGGCCATCCTCCTGGCCTTCGAGGTCAGTCGGCGGCCCTGCGGGGTTCGGGAGAACATGGCGATCTTCCTCAGAATGCCCGGCACGGTTCCTCCAGTTGTTCACGGGTGCCCGCCGTGGCGAGCCGCACCCTTTGCGCTCGGTTGTCCTCATCGCCTCCTACCCCCGGCGGGCTCGGGTGATGTGTGAGGCATTCCCGGAGCCGTGCCACGGTCCTGTGAACACGTGTTCCCGGTGGGAGTGGGCCGCTCTAGGATGAGCCCCGGTTCGCCGGCGACCGCGAGGGGGAGAAGCGTTGAAGCGTCCCACGATGGTGGACATCGCCCGCCGTGCGGGGGTGACCAAGAGCGCGGTGTCCTTCGCGCTCAACGGCCGCCCGGGGGTGTCGGAGGCGACCCGCGCCAGAGTGCTCGCCATCGCGGAGGAAGTGGGCTGGCAGCCCAACAGCGCGGCCAGGGCCCTCTCGGACGGCAGGGCCGGGGCCTTCGGACTGGTGGTGGACCGCCCCGCCCGCTCCCTGGGCATCGAACCGTTCTTCATGCAGCTGGTCTCCGGAATCCAGAGCGAGCTGTCCGGGGACGGCACCTCCCTGCTGTTCACCGTCGCGTCCGACGCGGACGCTGAGACGGCCACCTACCGGGCCTGGTGGGCACAGCGCAAGGTCGACGGCGTGTTCCTGGTCGACCTGCGCGTGGACGACCCCCGGATACGCGCCCTGGAGGAACTGCGCCTGCCCGCCGTGGTGATCGGCGCGCCCGTCGGCACCGGAAGCCTGCCGGCGGTGTGGAGCGACGAGGCGGCGGGGGTGCGCACCGCCGTCACCCACCTCGCCGACCTCGG
Organism: Streptomyces sp. CNQ085; assembly: GCF_022614595.1. Taxonomy (GTDB): domain Bacteria; phylum Actinomycetota; class Actinomycetes; order Streptomycetales; family Streptomycetaceae; genus Streptomyces. Next base: position 51,374 of record NZ_JAJFAU010000014.1, on the reverse strand, counting down.
ACACCGCTCCATCGCCCACGTCACCGGGCCCGCCGTCCTGCGGCACACCGCGCTCCGCACCGATGCGTTCGCCGCCGCCACCGCCGAGCGCGGCGTCACCGGCCGGAGCGTGGAGGCCGACTACAGCGGCGAACAGGGCTGCGCCGCCACCCGCGCCCTGCTGGAGGGCGACGGCCGCCCCACCGCGATCCTCTACGACAACGACGTGATGGCCGTTTCCGGCCTGAGCGCCGCTCAGAGCCTGGGCGTCCGCGTCCCCGAGGACGTCTCCCTGGTGGCCTGGGACGACTCGCCGCTGTGCGGGCTGGTCCACCCCGGGCTGACCGCGCTGCGCCGCGACATCGCCGCTTACGGCGCCCTGTCCGCCCGCCAGCTCAAGGCCGTCGTCGCCGGCCACCGCGTCGAGCACCGCCGCGCGCCCGGCCCCGCCCTGACCGTCCGCGCCAGCACCGCCGCCCCCTCGCGCGACGCGGCGCGGCTGTAGTCAGCCGGCGCCGGGCGGGGCGTCAGACCTCGGGGTTCAGCATCGCGGCCGCAGTGGCCCGGTCGGTCTCTGCGCCGGTGGTCAGCGCGTACAGGGCGTACCCGATCGGGGAGGCGTCCCACAGGTGTCTGGCCTGGGCCGCCAGGCCGGGGTGGACGTGCCCGCCCGCCCGCTCGTACGCGGTGAGGGTGGCCTGCAGCGTCTCCTCGCCCGTGGCGCCGTACTGGAAGGGCAGGTCACGGGCGGGGTCGTCCACGCGGGCGGTGGTCCAGTCCAGGACCCCGGTGATCGCACCCTCCTCGTCCAGCAGCACGTGCGCGGGGTAGATCTCGCCGTGGGTCATCACGGTCCGCTCGGGCCAGCAGGTGTCGTCCTCGATCCAGGCGTGCCATGCCTCGGCCAGGGAGGGGGAGACGGTGAAGGCCTCGCTCACACGGGCGATGTCGTCCCGCCACGCCTGACGCACCCGGGCCGGGGTGCGGACCTCGACGCCCGCGGCCCCGGCCCGCTCCGGAGCTGTGGAGTGTAGACGGGCCAGCAGGCGCCCCAGGCGCTCGGCGTAGTCCGGGCCGGCGGGGTCCATGTGCCAGTCGGGCTCTCCGGTATCGGTCAGGGTCAGGCCCGGGGCGCCGGGCAGGGCCGGGTAGGCGATCAGCTCGGGGGAGCGGACCTGCCAGTCGGGGACCGCGACACCGTCCTCGGCCAGGACGGGGGCGACCAGGTCGAGGATGCGCCCCTCGGCGGCCATGCCCTCGGAGACGTCGGCCCGGCGCGGCACGCGCAGCACCCACCTGCGGCCGCTCGTGTCAAAGGCCATGACGACCCGGTAGTCCAGGCCCGCCTCGTTCACGGTGGCGTCCCGCGCGGACAGGTGCAGTCCGTGGACGGCGGCCAGAGCGACGATGTCGTCGATCGTGTTCATGGGCCCACGCTCCCATCCGCGCCCGTGCCGCCTCCAGTCCTTTTCCCACGGCCCGTTCTGCGGAGCGGCCGCTCCGGAGCGACACGGCCCGCTCCCGACCGTTCTCGCCTGCCAGATCAACTTGCCGACCGCCCGGCGCACCGGCCCGTGCCCGGTGAACACCAGCCCGGACACGGAAGCGTCAAGAGTCCATGGCCGCCCGGTCGGCCTCACCGCGCAGGACGCAGAACTCGTTCCCTTCGGGATCGGCCAGGACGTGCCAGCTCTCGGTACCGGTCTGGCCGGCGTCGATGACGATTTCGCTGACGCGGCATGCCATGGCCGTCACCTTATGCGGGGCAGGGGGGCTCGTGTTCTTCACACCTGCTATGGCGATTCTGCGCTCTTCCAGGGGAAGGCATCAGGGCCATGTGCGCTCGATGCGGTCGCGCCGCACGGCATAAGCGGCGGGGCCACCCCGCACCACGGCCCGGTGAATCGCGTCACGGTGTGCGTCGAGGCGTTCGACCATCTCGATACTGCGGAGCTGCTGGTTGTCGAGGTAGAAGAGCACTGCCTTCCGGTCCAGGACGGGCTTGATCTCCAGGTCCCGTGTCTTGATCCGGCCGTCCTTCGACAAAGGGATCCAGGACTGGTCGAGCCCGTAGGTGATCCATTCCTCATCGGGGATGTCCTGCGCGTCCGCCGGGAAGACATCGACGATGCGGTGAACGATCCACCCGCGCGCCTTCAGCTCATCGGCGACGCGACGTCCGAGGTTGCGGTCGAGGAAGAACTCAGGCGGCAAGACGCACCACGGCATGACACAGGGCGTCGACCTGTTCGGGGGACATGTCGAAGTCGTAGGCGATGTCCTCGACCGACTCCCCGGCCTCCCACAGATCGGTGATGGACTTGACCGGAACGCGATTCGCCGCGACGACAGGCCGACCGTGACCGAATCGCGGATCGATCACGACGGGAACGGTCTGCGGATACTGCCTCAGCCGCAGACTCGTGGGGAAGTCGTCGTCGGCGTCCCACGACAGGTAACGGAGGTAGTCGGACACGACCTCGTGAATCGGGGCCTGCCCGTCCCGGGCCCTGCGCAGATCCCCGAAACCGTGCTCGATGAAGATGTCCACACCGTCCGTGGCGATCCGCTTCGACACCAGGCCGTAGGGGGTGGCGAAGGCGTTCCGCACGGCCGCCGCGGCCTCCCTGATCTCGCTCATCCGCAGGCCGAGCGAGCGCAGGGACCGCAGGACGTGGGCTTCGGCCACGGCGACGAACGGTACCGAGGGCTGCCCCCTCCGTACCGGCTCCACCTGGTGCACCAGAGGGGCGCCGGCGGCCTTTCCCTTCAGCCAGGACGCGAGGGTCGATGACGGAATCTCCAGGTAGGAAGAGGTTTCCGCAGGCGTCAGCAGTCCGTCCGTGAACCTGTCGACCATGATCGACCTCCCGTTGTCGTCAGGCCCCGCATCGTCGCACGTCCAGCCTCCCACCTGGGGCTGGGCAGGACGCATTCGGCTTTCAGCAAGCCACACGCGGCGCCCCCTCGGTGGCTGCGGCCGCCGCCTCGGCCTCGTACCGGCAGTCGCGGCACAACTGGCTGGGCCGGGCCGCGCGGATGGCGCGTTCGCAGCCGTCGCAGGTCTGGAGGGGCAGGACGGCGGGCTTGGCGGGCGGCGGGGCCGAGGCGGGCGCGGGCAGGGGCGGCTCGCCGAGGCGGAAGGCCAGGATGCGGGCCGGGCGGGCCAGGAAGCGTTCGGGCAGGCCGGCGGTGAGCGTCTCGGTGATCCTGGCGGGGGACACGCCCGCCGCGAGCCACTGGGCCACGTCCGGGGCGAGCCGGGCGGCCTCGCTCCCGGAGAGGATCAGCCGGGGGTCGGCGTTGCGGAGACAGGCCAGGACCCGCACCGCGTCCGGATCGGCCTCGCCGAGTGGAGCAGGCGGAGCGGGCTGGGCGGGCGGAACCTGCCGCGACCGCACCACCGCCGGGAGCGGGTCCGGGGGAGCGGCGGCCGGAGCCGGGGGAGGCGGCAGGGGCGCCGGGCCGGAGGCCGTACGCGGAGCCGGTACCGGCACGCGGACGGGCGCGGGGCGGGGCCGGCGGCCGGGCGGCGGGGTCGGGTCGTTGTCGCCCGGCGGTACGTCGTGGAAGTAGGTGCGGGTACGGACCCGGCCGTCCGGCCCGCGCTCGCGCCGCCGCTCCAGGTGCCCGGACGCCTCCAGCTCCCGCAGAGCGCGGGAGATCAGGATCTCGCCCTCGGAGAAGTGCTCGCACAACGCGGTGATGCTCACCGGGGCGCCGTCCGGCAGGGATGCGATGTACGCCGCGACCCCGATGGTGACCGCGCTGCCGGGCCGCTGGGCGAGGACGTTGGCGAGAACGGTGAAGTTGGCGGTGAGGCGGGTGCGTACGTGGATCACGCCGGATGCCGGTGCACCGGCGCGGGCGCGTGAGCGCGCGCTAAACTGCGAGTCAGCCATCGGGAAGGTCTCTGCTTCCTGATCGGTGAGGCCCTCGGACCGGGATGGCAGTCCCGACCGGGGGCCGCAACTTTTTGCGGTTGTCGCGATGAACGTAACCACCCGCTTTTCAAACCCGCAAGCTCGTCACCCGTACGGGTGACGAGGGGAAAGGGTGGGTGGGTGGGAGGTTCTTTCTCCCGGTTCTTTAAGGGAGTCCGTGGCCCGGG
>NZ_JAJFAU010000014.1:31628-47274 GCF_022614595.1 Streptomyces sp. CNQ085 | reverse complement strand
GCCGGACCCTCGTGGGCGAGGGTCCGGCGGGCCCGGGGAGCCGACGCACACCGGCCCCCGGATCGCTCAGGCGCGGCTGTCGGCCTTCAACTCGCTTATGAGGGAAGCCCAGGACGCCGACGGGAACGCCAGCACCGGCCCGTGCGAGACCTTGCTGTCACGAACGGGGACGATGCCGGGGAAGCCGTCGGCCACCTCCACGCAGTTGCCACCCTCCTGGTTGCTGTAGCTGCTCCTGCGCCACTCGGCGCCGCTGAGATCGGGACGGGACACTCGCTTCACGGTTGTCCTCCAGCGCGGATCGGATCATGTCGAGCGACATGAGCGGGGGCAGGGCTGCCGCCCGCAGCCGATCGTATGTCTCCCTGTGCGGCCTGACCTCCGCCGGTTCCTCGACGAGTTGGCCGTAGTCGGCGCCTTCCGTGTAGACCGTCTCCGAGCCGTCCGGCATCGTCAGCAGGGTCAGGGAACCGCCCAGCGCACCATGCTCGCCCTGGTCGAACGGCAGCACCTGCACGGTGATGTGACGCTCCTCGGCCGCTTCGAGGAGGCTCGCCAACTGGTCCCGCATGACGGCGCGGCCTCCGATCGGACGCCGCAGCACCGACTCGTCCAGGATCACCCACAGTTCGGGATGGCCCGGTGACCAGAGTCGTGCCTGCCGCCCGATCCGGGCCGCGACGCGTTCCTCCAACTGTTCCTTGCCGCTGAGCGTCCGGCCGACGCTCAGCAGGGCTCGCGCGTAGTCCTCGGTCTGGAGCAGGCCGGGCACCACATGCGCCGCGTACTCGCAGATGGACACCGCTCGTTCCGCGTACTCCATGAACCTGCGCGACCAGTCCGGGAACGTCTCGCGGTAGACGTACGGCCACAGGTCGACCAGCAGGTTGTCCGCTGCGAGGGCGTCGTCCAGTGTGCGCGCCAGTTCAAGTGTCGGTCTCGCTCCGGAGGCCCGCTCGACCTGGGTGATCCGGCTGGCGACCACATGCGCCTTCTCACCCAGTTCCGCCTGGGTCAGCCCGGCGGCGATACGGAGTCTGCGCACCCGCGAGCCGAACAGGGCCGCCATCGATGCCCCGGGATCAATATCCTTGGCCAAAACATCACTTCCGTTTCTTACGTGCTGGAAGGTAAGGCTTCATCCCCTTCCGAGCCTATGCTCGTCGGTCGATCCTGAAGCACGGAAAGTAATGATCCGCCTACGTTGCGGATCGAACGAGGAAGCGAAGGACGGCTTTCGTGCTGCTGACGACGACCACGCCCGACGAGGAACCGCAGCCGGGCGCGGCACACCCGGGCGACCCCGAACCCCTGCCGTTCACGCGGCGGTTCACGTCATCCGCCAAGGGGGCGCGGCTCGCCCGGAAGCTCGCCGTGCGGCGCATGGAGGAGTGGGGGTGGCCGACCGCGTCGGACACCTCGTGCACCGTCTCCCTGCTGGTCGGCGAGCTGGCCGCCAACGCGGTGCGGCACGGCCGCGTGCCCGGACGCGACTTCCGCCTCGCGCTCGAAATGCGAGGGGAGGTGATCCGCATCGAGGTCGCGGACGCCTCCCCGGTCCGGCCTCCGGCCGCCCCACCCTCACCATCCGCCGAGGAGGAGTCGGGGCGCGGCCTGCTCCTGGTGGACATTCTCGCCACCCGCTGGGGCGCGGTCCCGCGCGACCCCGTCGGCAAGACGGTCTGGGCGGAGGTGGCGGCCCCAGGCCGCTGAAAGGGAGAATGCGTCCGTGTACATCCGAGCCGTGCGCCTGGACGAACTGCCCCTCCTCCAGGACATCGAGAGGGCCGCCGGGCAGTGTTTCCGGGACATCGGCATGCCGGAGATCGCCGAGGACGAGCCGCTCCCGCTCGGTGAGCTCGCCCGCTACCACCGTGCCGGGCTGGCCTGGGCCGCGGTCAACGGTGCCGATGTCCCGGTCGCCTACCTGATCGCCGACCGTGTCGACGGCTGCCTCCACGTCGAGCAGGTCTCGGTGCACCCGGACAGCGCGCGTCGCGGTGTCGGCCGGTCGCTGCTGGAGCATCTGGCGGACCACGCCAGGAGCGAGGGGGTACCCGCCCTGACCCTCACCACGTTCACCCGGGTCCCCTGGAACGCCCCCTACTACGCGCGCTGTGGTTTCCGGGTCATGGACGACACCGGGCTCACTCCCGGCCTGCGGAGGATCCGCGAGAGCGAGGCGGCCCACGGTCTGGACCGGTGGTCGCGGGTCTGCATGCGCCGGGCACTGTGACACCACGGGGACGCCGTCGCGGTCTGTTCAGGCGCTCGCCGTCCCGAGCGTGCGCCGGGCGCACGGGCGCACTCCGGAACCGCCGACTGTGACCCCGTGCGCCCCTGGTGGACCGTACGGTGCTGAGCCCACGATGGCTCGTGGTTCGGACGCTCCGTCACCCGACGAGGCGTCACAAGTGACACAGGCAAATGACGCGAGCGTGAGGCCGGGGCGACCCGGCCTCACCCATGCCCGGGCCCGCCGACCGGCGGACCCGCGCCCTCCGGAAGGACATCCATGTTACGCCGGTCCACCGTCACGCTCCGCCTGCTGGTGCCGATGGCACTCGCCGCGGGCGTCATCGTGCCCCTCTCGGCGGGCAGCGCCTCCGCCGCGCAGCCGATATGCATGAGCGGCAACCTCCAGTTCGACTACCAGTCCGCCGAGGCGGGCACCCACAAGCCGACCCTGACCCGGGCCGCCCGCAACGCCTCGGTCGAGCTCTGGGGCCGGGAGAGGCCGACCGACCCCATCCAGAAGCTGAACACCGGAACCAAGCTGACCGGTGGGGCCGACGGCTCGTTCAACCTCTGCCACACCCCGGTCAACACCGTCTCGATGGACCGCCTGTACGTGCGTTTCGCCACCCGCAACAACCAGGTGTGGCGGGTCGCCAACGCCTCCGGCACGGTCTACACCCACGCCACGCCGATGCAGTCGAACGTGACGGCGAGCGTCAACCTGGGCACCGTCAAGCCCACCACGGCGAGCCGCGCCTGGCACGCCTTCGACACCGTCAACCTGCTCTGGTCGCGCCGTGTCAACTCCACCACCCCGTGCTGGACGACCGCCGAGACGAACGCCGCGACCTGCACCACGCTGACGCTGCGCTGGCAGGCCGGGTCCTCCAGCGGACCGTGGTACGACCTGTCGAACACCGTGCACCTGGCCGACGCCGACCCGGACTCCGAGCACACCGTGCTGCACGAGGCGGGCCACTTCTTCCAGCACCGGCTGTACAACGGCACGTTCCCGAACGTCACCAACTGCAACCCGCACTACATCGAGAAGGCGTCGTCCGCCACCTGCGCCTGGACCGAGGGCTTCGCCGACGCCGTGGCCGCCTACCTGCTCGGCGACGAGCGCTACGTGTGGCCGAACGGGGCGTCCTACCCGTTCACCCACGCCGCGGGCTGGCAGACCGGTGACCATGTGCAGGGCAACGTGGGCGGCTCGCTGCTCCGGCTGTGGAACCAGGTGGACGGCAGCTGGGACCGCTCCATCACCACCCTGGCCTCGCACACGCCCTCGACGTTCGCCGACTGGTTCAAGAACGTCCGCCCGACGGCCGTGCCGCCGCTGTCCACCACCGGCGCCGCGCTGGAGGCGCTGGACGCGTACGCCGTCAACTACGGCCCCACGGTGGTGGGCGACAACGCCTACCACGCGCTCAGCAACGGCGGCGGAGTCGCCCTGCAGCGCGGCGGGACCTGCAGCGGCGGCATCCCGTCGATGGCCGAGTTCGCCGCCCTGGACACCTCTCGGGCCTCGCAGCGCTGGAAGTTCACCGCCAACGGCGACGGCACCGCGCGGATCTACGACAGCTGCCTGATCCCGCTCTACCTGACCGCACCGACCACCGCCGGTGGCCAGGTCTCCCTGCAGCCCCTCTACCTCGGTACCTCCAACCAGCGCTGGCAGGTGACCCAGAACGCCGTCGGCACCTACACCCTGACCAACCCGGCCACCGGCTTCGTCCTGGACGGCAACGCGACCGCGGGCCAGGCGGTCACCGCCAACACCGCTTCGGCCGGCTCGAACAGCCAGAACTGGGCGTCGGTGTTCTCCATCTCCTGATCGAGCTCCTGATCGGGGCCGCACGGTCACGGGACACTCCTCTTCCCAGCCGCTCCCGTGTCCCGGGGAGATCCGGAACAATCCTCGGACACGGGACCGGCAGCCGTTGACCCCACCGGCTCCCGTGCCGCCGCCGACGGCCCGCTGCGGGCCGTCGGCGTGCGGTGTCCCGCACACCGCGGGAGCGGTGGAGCGCCGAACGGCACGAGGCCGGTGACCCCCTCGGCCGATGACCGGGAAGCATTCGGACGGACGGACGGCGCCGGGCGCCGGAAGACGGTCCCGGCGCCCGTGTCTCAGCCGGGGCGCCCGGCCATGACCACCACGCCCGGGCCGGTCCGCTCCTCGGCGGGGAGGCGGAGCTCGGCGACCGGACGCAGGCCGGCCCGCTCGATCAGCTCCACCGACGCCTTGAGCCAGGGATGGGTGCGGATGTCACCGCATCCCGTCGTCCGGAGTGTGTGAACGTGGTTGTCGGCCACCCGGTCGTAGGACCCACGGACCGCGTCGAGACCGGCCGGGCGGTCGATGGGGTGTAAACGCACCGGCCAACGATAGGACAGCGGCCCTGGTCGCGGGACCACCGGCCTTCCCGCCGGGCTGAACGGCACTGGCCGCCGGAGCGGCGCGGTGCTGTCATGGGTAGGAAGGACGGCGCGTACGGGCCGGTGAGGGCGCGGCGGCCGGCGCCGTGAAGCGGAGGAGGCCGATGCCATGCTGTACCGCCACACGGTCGGTGACGTGATGACCGAGGACGTGGTCACCTTCCGCCCCGACACACCGCTGCCGGAGGCCGCCGCCCTGCTGGACGCCAACGACATCGTCGCGGCCCCGGTCATCGACGACGACGGCGCCCCCGTCGGCGTCGTCTCCGCCTCCGACGTGCTGCGGCACGAGACCGGCATGCCCGATCCGCAGGGCCAGGACGGGGACGACGAGCGTCCCTGGGGCAAGGCCCGGGCCCGGACCGCGGGCACGCTCATGAGCAGCCCCGTCTTCACCGCCCGCGCCGACTGGACGATCCCCCGGGTCGCGCGGGAACTGCGCAGGCGGCACGTCAAGCAGCTGCCGGTGGTCGACGAGGACGGGCTCCTGGCCGGCATCGTCACCCGCAGCGATCTGCTCGACGTCTTCGTCCGCTCCGACGCCGAGATCCGCGAAGAGGTAGAGCAGGACGTTCTGGGGGGCATCCTCGACCTGGACGAGGACGCCGTCGCGGTCGAGGTCCGGGAAGGGACCGTCATCCTCCGTGGAGATGTGCCGGAAGCGCGCCTGGTTCCGGTGGTCGTGGGCCTGTGCCAGGGCATCGACGGCGTCGTCGCGGTGGACGCCCGCCTCGCCGCCGCCCGCGCGGACTGAGCTCCGCACCCCGGCGGTCGCCCCGGCCCCGCTCTCGTTCACCAGCCGCTGCCTCGCCTGGTCGGCGGTGAGGCCGGGGTCGCGCTGCATGGCCCGGAGCTGGCCGGGCGGTACGGACGACAGGGCGGACGCGGCGGGACCGGCCGTCGCGGTGCCCGGCAGCAGTCCGGTCAGGGCGAGTGCGCCGGCCGCACACGCGCCTGCGGCGCGCCTGTGGAGCAATGTGGTTCTCCTCCGGTTCCGTCGGGGTGACCGGAACCGGAGACGCGGAAGCGGGGGGGGAGGAGCTGTCGATTCTCCTCCCCCACCGCGTTATGGAAGCCGCCGTACCTCTTGTGGCCTGCGGTTTCCATCGCGCCGCCGCATCCGGCTCAGCGCTTGCCCACCGGGGTGAGGTGCTCCAGGGAGGTGGTCAGGGCCTTGCGCCGCCCGTTCTTGGCCGGAGCCGAGACCACTTCGAGCCGCTCAAGGGCGTCGAGGGCGCGCCGGGCGGCCGTACGGGAGAGGGAGAAACGCTGCTGCACGTAGACCATGCTGGCGTTCTGCTCGGTGACGACGGCCTGCGCGATCTCGCGGAGCGTCTCGGTGTCCATCCCGGCGGCCTCCGCCTGCCGGGCGAGCGGGCCGTCGGCGGGTTCGGCCGCCTCCTGCTCGGGCTCGGCGGGCTTCTCGGAGGCTTCGGTCTCCTCGGCCGCCGGGGCCGCCTGCTTCACGACGCGCGCGGCGGGCGCCTCGGAGGTCCTGTCCGCGGTCCGCCCGGGTTCAGTGGAGGGCTCCACGGCGGTGGGCGCGGGCGGTGCGGTCTCGCCGGCGCTCCCGGCGGTACGCTCCGGCTCCGGCTCCGGCTCCGGCTCCGGCTCCGGTGCGAGGGGCGCCGTGTCCTCGGCCGTGTTCTCGGTCCCGGGGGCGGCGGGCGCCTCGGCGGGCTCGGGGGAACCGTTCCCGACGGATGCCTCCGTGTCCCCGGCATCCTCCGTCCCCCCCACGGCCTCCTCGGTGGCCGGTGCGGCCTTCTCCGCCCGGGGAGCGGGGATCTCGGCAGGGGCCTCGGCCTCCGGGGCGGGCTTCTCGGTCTCCTCCACGGGGGAGGCGGACTCCTCGGCGCGGGACTCCGGCGTCTCGGGTGCCCTGGTCTCCGGCGTCGGGAAGCCGTCGTCCCTGGCCTCCGGTTCCCGGAAGTCCCGCTCGGGCTCGGGCGTGCGGGGAGCCGCGTCCCGGCTCTCCTCCCGGTCCGGCCGGTCCGGCTGCGGGGCGGAGTCGGCAGGATCGGAGATGAACAGACCGCCGGCCGAGAGCCGTTCCGGGGCGGTTTCCTCCAGGGAGACCGTCTCCACCCGGACGGAACCGGAGACACTCCCCTTGCTCTCCTCGCCGTGGACCGCGTCCTGCCGCCGCTCGGCCGTCGGCTCGGCCCGCGGCTCCGGCTCGGCGTGGGCGACGACCGCCTCCTCCGTCTCCTCGGCCCCGCGCTGCTCGGTGGTCCGCTCACCGGCCGCCGCGCGTGCGGCCCCGCGCCCGTCAGCCTGGTCGCGGCGGTTCAGCAGGACGCCGGCTCCCGCCGCGACGAGGACGACGACACCGCCCGTCAGGAGCGGTACTGAGCCGAGAACGGCACCCAGCGCGAGGAGGAGCAGGCCGACCAGCCCCAGGGCCGTGGCCAGAGGCGCGGCCGTCCTCGTACGGTTCTCCTCGGCGGGACGCGGAGCGTCCTCCCGCGGGACCGGAGCCTCCGCGGCGGTCCGGCCCGCTCCTCGGCAGCTTCGGCCTTCGCTCTCGTGGTGGCCGATGACCTCGTCGGTCACCGGCGCCCGCTGCTCGCAGACCGGGCATGTATCGCGACGCATTCAGCCCCCTTGTGGCACTCTCCCAGGACGACGGACTGTAGCGGACCGGGGGATGACAACGTGGGGGTGGTACCGGCACTCCGTATCCGTCCAGGTGTACGCCCCGGCCAGCGGCCCGTCGGCCACCGCACAACTCCGTTCTGTGACGGGACCCTTGACGGCGGGGCCGGGTGGACCGCCGTGACGCCGACCGTACGCCCCGGCGTGTCTCACGAGATCGTCTCATCCGACTGTCGTCAGACCGCCGTCGGGGAAGTCGCCCCGAACCCTGGGTGATGCGCCAGCCACCGGGTGTGACTCGCTGCGGGTGGCGGCCTCGGCGCACGACTCGCGGCCGTCGTACGGCCGCGGCGGACCGTGCTCTCCGGTCAGGGCAGGGTGAGCACGCGCGGGCCCTCGTCGGTGATCGCGACGGTGTGCTCGATGTGGGCGGCCCGGCTGCCGTCGGTGGTGCGCAGCGTCCAGCCGTCGGCGTCGGCGTGGTAGAGGTCGCTCCCGCCCGCCATCAGCATCGGCTCGATGGCGAGGACCAGCCCGTGCCGCAGGGGGAAACCGCGCCCGGGGCGGCCGCGGTTGGGCACGTGGGGGTCCTCGTGCATGCGGCGGCCGATGCCGTGGCCGCCGAAGTCCCGCGGCATGCCGCAGCGGGCCGCCTCGGCGACGGCGCCGATGGCGTGCGAGATGTCGCCGATCCGGTTTCCGGCCGTGGCCGCCGCGATGCCCGCGTCGAGCGCCTCCCCGGTGGCCTTGACCAGTTCCAGGTCGGCGGGCCGGGGGGTGCCCACGATGAAGCTGACGGCCGCGTCACCGGTCCAGCCGTCGAGTTCCGCGCCGCAGTCGACGCTGACCAGGTCGCCGTCGCGCAGCCGGTAGTCGCCGGGGATGCCGTGCACGACCGCGTCGTTGACGGAGACGCAGACCACCGCCGGGAACGGGGTGGGCGCGAAGGAGGGCTGGTAGCCGAGGAAGGGGGAGCGCGCTCCCGCCTCGGTCAGGACGGCACGGGCCGCCTCGTCCAGCTCCCGTAGGGACACGCCGATGCCCGCCGCGTCCCGGGCGGCCGCCAGGGCCCGGGCCACGACGCGCCCGGCCTCCCGCATGGCCTCCAGCGCCGCGTCGGTCTTGATCTCCACCATGCTCCACCACTCCCTGTTCACGGCGCGCCGACCCGACGCGACCCAATTCTTATACCGGTATTAGTATCACAGGCATGGTGAGGACTCCTCTGACCCCGTGGGAGCGGCAGCGCGGGGAACGGCTCGGCGCGCTGCTGCGCGAAGCGCGCGGCGGGCGCAGCATGGTCGAGGTCGCCGCGGCGGCCGGAGTGTCGGCGGAGACGCTGCGCAAGATCGAGACCGGACGGGCGCCGACCCCGGCGTTCTTCACGGTGGCGGCCCTGGCGGCCGTACTGGACCTCCCCCTGGACGGCCTGGCCGCCGCCTGTGTCCGGGACGACGACGAGGACCGGCGCGCGATGTCGGCGTAACGCCTTCCGCTCCCGCTCGGGCCGGAGCGGCGAGCGGACGATCTACCGGTGATGGCCCTTCGAAGGGCGCGGTGCTTTTCGGGGCGATCCTCGTGCGCGGCTTCGGGAACGCCGAGGAGCCGGCGCCGCTGCCCGACACCGGCGCCCTGGAGGCGGACCCGCGCACCGTCCTGCGGGCCACCGCACCGGAACTCGCCGGCCCCCGAGGTGGACCGGTCGCCGCGGGCGGCCACGGCCCGTCCCGGCCGGCCACGCGGGGTCCCGGCCACCGGCCACCGCTTTGCCCGGTACCCGATGACGCCCCCACTCCTCGGGCAGGGCACACGGAACGTACGGCCGGTCCCCGTGGGCCCGCGGAGAGATGGCGGAGAGAGCGGCGGACTACGGTTCCCACGCGGCGCATCCGCATTTGTCCCGCCGGCAGCGGCGCGAACCAGGCGGCCGTCCAACCTCCGGCTCCGCACACGCGACAGGAAGGCTCCGGGCATGGCCGACGAGAAGGTTCTGGAGGCCCAGCGATGGGTCAACGCCACCTATGGCGGAGTGAGCGGTTACGTTCGTTGTCCCGAGGATGGCAGGACCGGCTGGTCCACCATGTACTTGCTGGTGATGGGACTCCAGCACGAACTCGGGATATCCCCGGTCGTCGCCAGCTTCGGGCCGACCACCGTGGCGCGGTTCGAGGCGCTGGGCGAGATCGGCTTCGGATGGGACCAGAACCGGAACATCGTCGCCATCCTCCAGCACGGCCTGTTCTGCAAGGGCTACTGGGGCGTCGAACCCAGCAGCCACGGCTGGTACACCGGTGTCACGCGGGAAGCGGTCAAGAGTCTGCGCTCCAACATGGGCATCTCCGAGGGCGAGGGCACGGTCAATGCCAAGATCGCCAGGTGCATCCTCAACATGGACGCCTACGTGGTCGTGGCCGGCGGCACGGAGAAGATCCGCGACATCCAGCGGTGGCTCAACGGCCGCTACTGGCAGAGGGACGCCTACAACATCGGCCCCGCCGACGGCCTGTACTCCCGTGATGTGCAGAAGTCGCTGATGATCGGCCTGCAGTACGAGCTGGGCGTCGGGGCCCCGAACGGCAACTTCGGCCCCGGCACCCAGGCGGGACTGCGGTCCCATCCGTGCGGCACGGCGACTCCGGCATCTTCGTGGAACTCTTCACCGCCGCCTGCGTCTTCAACGAGCCGGTGATCCTGCGCGGCCTGGACGACTCGGAGGTCCGCACCACCCGCAAGGAGGACTTCGACGACAAGACGAAGGAATTCGTCGAGATCTTCCAGGAGTTCTCCCAGCTCTACCGCAGTACTGACGCCAACTACGGCGTGGGCGACTACGACACCTGGGCGCAGCTGCTGGTGTCCATGGGAAACCCGGACCGCGAGGCCACCGGCTCGGACACCCGGTTCGAGATCACCGCTTCCCGGGCCGACTGGCTGCGCGGCAACGGCTACCGCCTGGTGGGCCGGTACCTGTACGACCCGCCGGGCTCCACCCTCGACAAGGAGATCAAGCCGGGGGAGCTGCAGACCATCTTCGACGCGGGCCTGCGTGTCTTCCCCATCTACCAGGACAACGCCCGGCGACTCTCCGACTTCACCTACAGTCAGGGCTACCAGCACGCGCTCAACGCCCACGACCTGGCCACCCAGTACGGTTTCAACCGGGGCACCACCATCTACTTCGCGGTCGACTACGACGCCCAGCAGTGGGAGATCGACGGTCACCCGGAGGGCATCGTCACCTACTTCAACGGGGTGGTGGCCGGTCTGGCGAGCCGGGGTAAGAAGTACTTCCACGGTGTCTACGGCTCCCGCAACGTGTGCATCAACGTCACCAGGAGGACCGGAGCCCGTTTCTCCTTCGTCTCCGGCATGTCCTGGGGCTTCTCCGGGAACCTCGGCTACCCGCTGCCCGCGAACTGGGCGATGAACCAGATCAAGGAGTTCAAGGTCGTCAACGGCTCCGACACCTTCGACCTGGACCGGGATGTATGGCGCACCGGCACCGAGCCCGGTGTGCGGTCGGTGAACGACTCCGCCGGCCCCGCCGACACATTCATCGCCTATGTGTCCCGGCTCTACAACCACGCCGTCGCGTACAAGGCCGAGAACGGCGTCGGCACGAACGCCAGCCGGCTGGTGATGGAGTACATCCGGCACGAGAAGTACAACGGCATCGCCTGGTGGTGGCTGGCCAACAGCTACGACGGCGACTTCGTGGAGTACTGCAACAGCCGGGGGGAGTCGGTCCAGGAGTCGTTCACCGACCCGATCACCGGCTACGACCTCGACGCCACCCACATGATGGCCACCGCCAACGGCTTCCTGGAGAACTCCGACCCCGGTGACAAGGGGACCGCGACCGGTGGTGACGTGGCCGGCTGGGGCGGCGACATCATGACCTTCTGGGCGGACTGGCGGAACTCCGAGGAGGAGTACGCCTCCCCCCGCGCCTTCTGCGAGGCCAAACTGGCCGTGCCCGGCACCGTCTCCAGCTTCGGCTTCACCGACATGGTCGAGGACGCCGACGGGTACCTGCTGGCGAAGCACGTCGCGGGCGGCGGGACCGTCGTCGGCTGGATGAACGACCACTACGAGAACGGGGGCGGGCTGACCCGCTTCCGGGACCACTTCGACCGGCGCTTCCAGACCACCGCCAAGGCCCGCTCGGCGTGCCGGGACATCCTGCTCGGCGGGGACGACGTCACCATCGACCTCGCTCTCCTCAAACTCATCACGGGCGCCGGTGCCGCGCTGCCGGGCGACTACATCCTCCTGCCGGGAGGCGGGGACAAGTTCGACTCCTTCTGCCAGGGGTTCGCCGACCGCCAGCTCAGCCTGATCGGCCTGGAGAACAGCCTGGCCGGCCGGTACCGGCAGAACCTGAAGACCTTCCGTGAGCAGGCCGCTGCCCGAGGCGACGCGAAGGGCGTGCAGAGTTGACCCATGGGTTTGCTCCTCGTACTGCTGATATTCGTGGTGCCGGCCGGTCCGGGACTGTGGTTCTGGGGCCGGTCGCTGGCCGGCGGGCGGTGGCGGCGCAGCGCCGGCTGGTTCGCCGGAACGGCCGTGCTGCTCCTGCTGGGCACCGGGATCACCTATCTCGTCGGCTCCATGGCCGGAGCGTCGCTGGATCCGGAGGAGGCGTGTCACGCCGCCGGCCAGACCTATGACCGGGCCTACCGCAGGGCTCACTTCGAAGAGAACACACAGTGGTTCCCGCTGCACGACAGATGCCACGCGGACTACGACCTGGTGCCGGGCTGGGTGAATCCGGTACTGGTCGTCCTGCCCGTCCTGGCCGTCGCCTGCCTGGCGTACGCCGTACGGCTGGCTGTCATCCATCGACGCACCGAGAAGGGCACTTGAGTGAACGAGTTGACCAGACGCCGCGTACTGGGCGCAGGGGCAGTGCTGGCCGGAGCCGTCGCCCTCGGGTCACCGGGCACGGCGCCACCCGCCGCGGCGGCCGCGCCGGGGGGCGCATGGACCGCGCGCCGGTCCGCCAACGGCTGGGAGATCCTGGGGGAGGCCGTGTCGTACGGCATCGAGGGCAGCGGACGGTCCGTCCGCCTCGCGGACGGCGACGCCGCGACGATCCTGCTGCACGTCGCCCGCCGCTTCCACTACGAGATCGACCAGCTCCGGGAGGGCGACGTGCGCGGGCACCGCACCTCCCCCAGGATCCGGGAGCCGTACGAGTCGAACTACCTGTCCGGCACGGCGATCGAGATCAGGCCGAGGGCCTATCCGATCGGCGCCGAGAACGGTTTCTACCCGCTGGAACTCGTGGTGATCCGTGACATCCTCGCCGAACTCGACGGTGTGGTGGCATGGGGCGGAGACTTCAGGACGCCCAAGGAATCCCACTTCGAGATCGCCCTCGGACCCGGCCATCCGAAGGTCGGGGGCATCGCCCGCGAGATCGCCGGCTGGAACACCGGCCCGGGCGACGAGGGAGCCGGAGCGACCGACGCCTTCGATGCCGAACGACGCCGGCACGCCCGCGCCTTCGCCCGCCGCACCGCGGCCTGACCCGCACCACCGGCCCTGCTCGCCGTCCGGCCCTTCACCCGGCCGGCGCACATGCCGACCGCTCCGCCGGGGTACCTCACCCGTCCGTACATCGTCTACCGCGACCGGGACGCGCAGCTGGGCTCGCGTGCTCCCCGGCGCGGATGGGAGAGTGCCCGATGATCACTCCGCAAGGCGGTCCCGAGCCGGAGCACGAGGAGTACCCCGCCGGAGAGGTGGCGGGGCTGAAGGCCCAGGGGGAGTGGCTGCTGGCCGAGGCGGGAGCGGCCGATTCCGGGCGGAGGGCGCAGACCGTCGTCAAGGTCCCCGGACTCAGTGTGACCCTGATGGCACTGGCCGCCGGCCACGGGCTGGCCGAGCACCAGGCGCCGGGGGCCGCGACACTGCTGTGCCTGACCGGCCGGGTGACGCTGAACACCGTCGAGCGGGAGTGGGAACTCGGCCCGGAGGACCTCATCGCCATCCCCGCGGAGCGCCACCGGCTGACCGCCGACACCGACGCCCTGGTGCTGCTCACCGTCCGGCTGGACTGACGCCGCCGGGCGACCGGGCGGGGCCGGACGGGAGGAAGGACAGGCCCCGGCCGGGGAGGCCGGGGTGTCCGGGCAGGGGCGCCCGCGCGGGGGCGAAAGGGTTCAGACGGTCCCGGCGGGCGAGACGTCCTCCAGCACCCGGCCGGTCACCAGCTCGGCCTCGATCCGTAGATGCGCCCCGTCCCCGACCGGAGCCCAGGCCAGCGGTCCGGACCGGCCCAGCCGCTCTGCCTCGCCCGGGTCGTTCACCAGCGAGGCGCGCCCGGTGACCACCACGCTCCAGCCGGAGCGCGTCGCCTCGTCGAACCGGTCCGCCTCGAAGGCGACCACACTGCCGTCCACCGCGCGGGCCATCCGGGACGCGCCGGAGGTGCGCAGGACCACCGCCTGATCGCGGTCCAGCAGGAAGTTGACGGGGAGGACGGCGGGCAGCGCGTTCTCGGTGTAGACGATGCGTCCCAGGGGGACCTGCGCCAGCAGGTCCAGGCATTCCCGCCGGTCGAGTTCGCGGAGGCCGTCGTGTCGGTGCATGCCCTCATGGTGCGCGTGCGACCCGGGCGGGAATAGGGCCGGTCGGCCCCGTCCGGGACGGAAACGGGCGGGATCCGCACCGCTGCACGGCCCCGCCCCGGTATGCCGGACACCACCCGCTCGCGCGGGTCCCGCCGCCCGCGCTCAGCGCGGCTGCCCTCCCGGGGAGTGCGGGGCGGTCCGGGTGGCGAGGACGGCGGCCTGGACGCGCCGCTCCACCCCCAGCTTGGCCAGCAGCCGGGAGATGTTGTTCTTGACCGTCTTCTCCGACAGGTACAGCTGCCGGCCGATCTGCCGGTTGGTCATTCCCTCGCCGATCAGGGCCAGGATGTCGCGCTCGCGGGGCGTCAGCGAGGCCAGCGCGGCGTCCTGCGGCCCCTCGGCGGGCTCCTCGGTGTCCTGCACCCGCAGACTGTTCATCAGCCGGGCCGTGGTCGCCGGGTCCAGCATGGACTGCCCGGAGGCGACGGTGCGTACGGCGGCGATCAGGTCCGAACCCCTGATCTGCTTGAGGACGTAGCCGGCGGCGCCGGCCATGATCGCGTCCAGCAGCGCGTCGTCGTCGTCGAACGAGGTCAGCATCAGACAGGCCAGTTCCGGCATCCGCGAGCGCAGCTCACGGCAGACGGCGATGCCGTTGCCGTCGGGCAGGCGCACGTCCAGCACGGCCACGTGCGGGCGCAGGGCCGGGCCGCGGGAGAGGGCCTGCTCGGCCGTGCCGGCCTCGCCGACCACCTCGATGCCGGGCTCGGCGTCCAGCATGTCGTGCACGCCGCGCCGTACGACCTCGTGGTCGTCGAGGAGGAACACCCGGATCGGGTCCTGTGGGGAGAACTGCTGGGCCTGGGTCATAGGGATCCTTCACGCTGTCGGACAGGGGGAACGCACCCCGTTCCATGATCCTGCCCCGGCCCGTCCGCCCGGCACCAGGGCCCATCGGCCCCGCCGCCCGTACGCGCGGGGACCGCGGCCGGCCGCTCGCGGCGCGCCGGCCCCGTACGTCGCCTGTGTCGCCGACGGCCGCCGGTGACCTGCCGGCGGCAGCCGGCAGGTCACTCGGGCCGCTCCAGGTCGAACCCGACATCCACCACCCCCTCCACCGACCGCGCCATCCGGGCGGCCACCGGGACCAGGGTGGTGTCGCGGATCTCGCCGGTGAAGGTCACCACGCCGTCCGCCACCCGCACCCCCGCCCCCCGGCCACCGCCGGGGAAGAGGAGTTCGACGACCTCCTGGCGCACCTGCCGGGCGATGTCCTCGTCCGGGCGCAGGAAGACCTTCAGCAGGTCCCCGCGGCTGACGACGCCGACCAGCAGGCCGTCCGCGTCGGTCACGGGCAGGCGCTTGACGCGCCGGCGTGCCATGATCCGCGCCGCCTCGGCCAGGGTGGCGCGGGCGTGGACGCACACCGCCGGCGACGTCATCAGCTCGCCCGCGGTCACCGCCCCCACCCGGGCCAGCTCCTCCGGGCGCCGGAACTGCTCCACGCGGCTGGGGCCGCCGTCCCGGAACTCCTCCTTGGGCAGCAGATCCGCCTCGGAGACGACGCCGACGACTCGGCCCTCGCCCTCCAGCACCGGCAGAGCACTGACCTTCCACTGCTCCATGGTCACCACGATCTGCTTGAACGGGGCGTCCCGTCCGATGGAGACGACGGTCTGGCTCATCACGTCGCCGACGGTGTGCGGAACGTGCGGCGCGCCGTCCATGCCGTCCATGGCCTCCTCCTCGAACTCCTCGGAATGTCCGCCGTGACACGCGCCGGCACCATC